>NZ_CAMLIX010000129.1 GCF_946479975.1 uncultured Flavobacterium sp. | reverse complement strand
TTTAGGCGGAATGAACGCGACCTTAACCCGAGTAAACGGAATTTTCGATAGAGACCTTTCGGTTAAATTGGTTTTAATTGCCAATAATGATGCGATTGTATACACCAATGCGGCTACAGATCCTTATTCTATTGCAGCTGACGGAGCAAAAGATGGCGGGACTTGGGGACAGGAAGTACAAACAACTTTGACCAGCGTAATTGGAAATGCCAATTATGATATTGGACATTTATTTGGAGCTTCTGGCGGTGGCGGAAATGCAAATTGCATAGGATGTGTCTGCGTAGACCCAACGGCGAGTGTGCCTTACGGAAAAGGAAGTGCATTTACTTCTCCATCAGATAGAAAACCGCAGGGAGATACTTTTGATATTGATTTTGTAGCTCATGAAATGGGACATCAACTAGGAGGTTCTCATACTTTTTCGCATGTACTGGAAGGACTTGGAACAAGTTATGAACCCGGAAGTGGCTCAACAATTATGGGTTACGCAGGTGTAACAGATTATAATGTTCAAAATAACTCGGATCCTTATTTTTCTTATGCCAGTATCGATCAGATTCAGAATAATTTGGCTGGGAAAACTTGTCCAGTATCTACACCAATAACGAATAATCCGCCAGTTATAGATGCTGGGGCAGATTATACAATTCCAATCAGCACTCCATTTATTTTAAAAGGAACAGGGTCAGATCCAGAAGGAAATGCCATAACCTATACTTGGGAACAGCACGATAATGCGACTACTACTTCTGGAGCAAATAGTATTGCCTATGCTACAAAACCAAACGGTCCAATGTTTAGGTCTTTATCGCCTTCAGCTTCACCAGTTCGTTACATGCCAGCTCTAAGTTCGGTGTTAAGCAATGCTCTGACAACAACTTGGGAATCGGTTTCTTCAATCGCCAAAACAATGAATTTTACTTTGACAGGAAGAGACATTGCTCCGGCAGGAACTTCTCAAACCAATACAGATGCTATGGTAGTTACCGTAAATGCTGCTGCAGGACCTTTTGTTGTAACCTCACAAAATAGTGGGACAACAGCTTGGAATAAAGGATCAGCACAAAATATTACGTGGAGTGTAAACAATACCAATACACTTCCAGGTTCAGCAAATGTGAATATTAAATTGTCTATAGATGGAGGTTTGACATTTCCAATTACTTTAGCATCGAATACTCTAAATGATGGTTCTGAAACGATATTGGTTCCTGCAGATGTTGCAGCGTCTACTAATTGCAGACTTTTGATAGAACCGGTTAATAATATATACTATGCAGTAAATAGTACATCATTTTCAATAGGATATGCTATTTCGACAAACTGTGCTACTTATAATTTTGAAGGAGGTTATTCAACAGGGAATAGTTCAACTTTTATCAGTAAAACGGTTGCTGTACCAGCTTCAACAGGAACTATTTCAGATGTAAATGTTGCTGTAAATGTGACACACGCAAGATTTTCAGATTTAGAAATGCAGATTGTAAGTCCAGCCGGCACAGTTGTAACGTTATTTAATAAAAACTGCGGCAGTACAAATTCAACTTTAGCACTTCAGTTTGATGACAGCGGTTCAAATTTAAACTGTAATACTACAACAAGTCAGATTGTAGTGCCAGCAAGTGCTTTAACGGCTTTCAATAATGAAAATCAGCAGGGAACTTGGTCTTTTGAAGTTCGTGATGCAGTTACAGGAGCCTTAGGAACTATAAATTCGGCATCGGTTAACATTTGTACTAAAACCTACACCTTGGGAGATGCTGAGGTAGAAAACATAGAATTTGCCTTATTCCCAAATCCGAATAAAGGTAATTTTACAATTCAATTTAATAGAGATTCTACAAAAGAAATTCAAGTGTATGTTCACGATATTTTGGGTAAATACGTTTACAATAAAACGTTTCAAGGTTCAGGATACTTTGTTCAGGATATTCAATTGCCGCCAGTGCCTTCTGGACTTTATTTAGTTACGATCATCGATGGAGATAAAAGAACAATCAAGAAAATTTTAGTGAATTAACTATTTTACAATTCAATATGCTAAAATCCAAATTCCAATTCAGTATTGGAATTTGGATTTTTTTATTTGGAATTTCTAGGAGTTTGCCATCGCCATACAAATCACACTTATTTTACTACCAGGAATTTTCAATAAAGCTCTAGAACAAGCTTCGATTGTTGCACCCGTTGTAAGAACATCATCTACAATCAAAAAATGTTTGTTGTGATCGGTTTCGTTAAACTCGACATCAAAAATGTTTTCGATATTTTCAGAACGCCCTAAAAGATTTTTTTTAGATTGTGTTTTAGAATAAATCTTTCGCAGTAAAATTTTATCATTAAAAGGAATTTCAAAACCTGAAGCAATCGCTTTCCCAAAAGTAGTTACTTGGTTATAACCTCGTTCTTTAAGTTTCTTTTTATGAAGCGGCACCGGAATTACAGCATCAAAAGGCATGTTAAGCTGAAGTTCTTTTAAATCTTCGACATACCAATTTCCTAAAATAGTTCCAATTTCTTGATGACCTTTATATTTTAAATTATGGATGAGCTCCTGAACCATTCCCTTTTTATGAAAATATAAAAACGCCGATGCAAATTGCATATCAATCTTGCCGTAGAATTTTTTTACAGCTTCATTTTTTGGATTTAAATGATATTGAGTAAGAGGCATTTCGTGCCGGCAGGAAGTACAGAAAACATTTTCATTTTGAAGTAAAAGAGCACGGCATCCGTTACAGACTTTAGGGAAAAAGAGATTTATTAAGTAATTAATCACAAAAAAGAAGATTTTATTTACAAAAATAAAGAAATCAATGCTTCAAACTTTATAATTTTTCTTTTTTTTAAAGGTACTTTTTATATTTTTGCATCACTATGGCAAAACAAGAAGATATATTTAAGAATGTGGTTTCGCACGCAAAAGAGTACGGATTTATTTTTCCGTCAAGCGAAGTTTACGATGGATTAAGTGCAGTCTACGATTATGCACAAAATGGAGTCGAATTAAAAAAGAATATCCGCGAATATTGGTGGAAATCAATGGTTCAAATGAATGAAAATATTGTCGGCCTTGATGCTGCAATATTGATGCATCCAACGACTTGGAAAGCTTCAGGCCACGTTGATGCTTTCAACGATCCATTAATTGATAATAAAGATTCTAAAAAAAGATATAGAGCTGACGTTTTAGTGGAAGATTACGCTGAAAAGATCAATCAAAAAGCTCAAAAAGAAATCGAAAAAGCAAGAGCCCGTTTTGGTGATGCTTTTAATGAAGAAGAATTTATTACAACAAATGCACGTGTTGTAGAATATCTTTCAAAAAAAGATGAAATTTTAGCAAGATTGGCAAAAGGTATGACGGATGATCTTCAAGATGTGAAAGCGTTAATTGAAGAATTAGGCATAGCCGATCCAGAAACTGGTTCTAAAAACTGGACAGACGTAAAGCAATTCAACTTAATGTTTGGAACTAAACTTGGAGCTTCTGCAGAATCTGCAATGGATTTATATTTACGTCCAGAAACGGCACAGGGTATTTTCGTTAACTTTTTAAACGTTCAGAAATCAGGTCGTATGAAAGTTCCTTTTGGAATTGCTCAAACGGGTAAAGCATTTAGAAACGAGATTGTTGCGAGACAATTTATTTTCCGTATGCGTGAGTTTGAACAAATGGAAATGCAGTTCTTTGTTCGTCCAGGCGAAGAAATGAAATGGTACCACCATTGGAAAGAAACACGTTTGAACTGGCACTTATCTTTAGGATTAGGAAAAGAAAACTACCGTTTTCATGATCACGAAAAATTAGCGCACTACGCAAACGCAGCAGCAGATATCGAATTTAATTTCCCATTCGGATTTAAAGAATTGGAAGGAATTCACTCTCGTACAGATTTCGATTTAAAAGCACACGAAGAATATTCTGGAAGAAAATTACAATATTTTGATCCTGAATTAAATGAAAACTACGTTCCTTATGTAGTAGAAACTTCTGTTGGTTTAGATCGTATGTTCCTGGCTGTTTTTGCTACTTCATTAAAAGAAGAAACTTTACCAGACGGTTCAACAAGAACGGTTCTTAAATTGCCAGCAGTTTTAGCACCAACAAAAGCAGCGGTTTTACCATTGGTTAAAAAAGATGGTTTACCAGAAATTTCAAGAAAAATCATTGAAGATTTGAAATGGGATTTCACAGTTGCTTATGATGAAAAAGATGCTGTAGGACGTCGTTACAGAAGACAAGATGCTCTTGGAACGCCTTTTTGTATTACAGTAGATCATCAAACGCTTGAAGACGAAACAGTAACAATTCGTCATAGAGATACAATGAAACAAGATCGTGTAAAAATTACTGAATTAAAAGGAATTATCGAAAACGAAGTTTCGATGAAAAACTGGTTAATGAAAATGTAATCTTTTCCAATTATAGTATTAATCCCAAATTCCGCATAGGAGTTTGGGATTTTTGATTTTAAAAAATACGTACTTTATCGATGTTTTTTGCATTTCATCATTTTGTATCAACATTTTAATGTAATGTGTTAACAATGAAAAGTTTAAAAATCTAAAATCCGTAATTTTAAATGCGGAAAAATACCAAAACCAAAACCCTTTCGCAAAGGATCATATTAAATTGTTTTTTTGATTGTGATTGTGAAGTGAGAAAAGCAACAAAACCAAAATTTGAAAAAGTATTCGTATATTATTATTGATGATGATGCCGAAGGTATTTTGAAGACCAAAACAACCGCTGCAGGTTTTTCAGAATTATCTTTTACGGCTTCTGCATCAAATTTTCAAGAAGGTTTAAATTTGGTTTTAGAACATAAACCAGCTTTGGTTTTCCTAGAAATTGATCCCAAAAATAAAGCAAGTGAATTGTCATTGTCTTTTATAAGCGAACTGCATCGGTTTTTTCAAGAAATTCCTAAAATTATCATTACTACAAATAAAAAAGACAAAGCCTTTGATGCAATTCAATATGGCGTCTTTGATTATCTTTTAAAACCTGTCGCTCATGTCGATCTTCTAAAAACGGTTTTGAAGCTTAAAAAAGCAAATTTAGAGCATAAAACGGCACCAGTTAAAGAAGAGCCAACTTCTATTGTTATAGACAATGTAAACACTGTGACAATTCCGCAGGAAACAGAAAAGCCATTAATGATTTGTATCAAATCTTATGGTGATTATCGTTATTTAAACGCCGCTGACATTTGTTATTTTCAAGCCGATAATAATTCGACCGATATTTATTTGAATACCGGCGAAATGATTACGGCATTTAAGACTTTAAAGCATTTTGAGAGTGTTTTAACGTATCCTTTCATCCGTATTCATAATAGTTACGTAATTAACAGAAACTATATCGCAAGGATTCATAGCGGAAACTCAATCTGTTACATAAAAAACTCAACTAAAAAAATTCCTTTCTCTAAAACTTACAAGGCAAATGTTGATCTTATAATTTCCGATTTTGCTGCAGGAAATTACTTAGAAATCTAAAAACCAGACGTTTACACGAATTTGCTATCTGTTGACTATCAATTGGGTATGATTTACCATAAACTCAATTTTTCATATAAATTTTTTTTGATCTCCGTAGTAGTTTTACACCATGATTCACAACAATCAGTGTATCATTCTCCAGAAAAAACAAATAAAAATTTTATAAAAAAATTAAAACCTCGGGTCATGAAAAAAGCAACATTAGCATTCGGATTATTTTCTTTAGCAGCAGTAGCAACTTCTTTTGCAACTCCAGAAATTAAAAGTTATTTAGCACAAGGAACTACACTTGATATTGAGCGTGAAGGTGAAGGTGGAGCTGCAGGTGGAGTTCTTAAAAAACATGACTTCGCATTCAACGCTAAAGTATCTAAAAACGCAAACTTTGCTAGCGTTAATCAAACAGTTGGAAACGATAAAAAAGTAGACTAATCTACAACCCAAAATAATTAAAAAAAAAGCTGTCAGAATTGACAGCTTTTTTTTGTGTCTCAAGTTTTTTACTATTTTTGGTAAAATTCAAAAGCACAATTGAAAGAAATAAGCAAAATAGTATTGATTATGTTCTTAGTTTTGTTGGGTTGTACCAAGAAAACAGGAGCAAATGATGATAAAGTTTCTTCAGCAGATAGTCTTCCTATCTATCTTACTTTGGCAAATGAGAATAATACTCCTCTCGAATCCAAACAAGAATACAATTTCAAGGCGCTTAATATAATTTTAAGTCAAAAAGATGATTCACTAAATAAGGTAAATCTCTTTAAAGTTGCCAATCGGTATTACAATATGAGCGATTGGAAATCGTACCTCAACACTTCAAAATTAATTTTAGAAAGAGCAGAAAAATCTAAAGATTCTGTACATATGGCTAAGGCCTATACGTATTTGGGAGATTACTATTTATCCCAATCTATCTCCGACAGTGCTTTTATGAATTATTTTAAGGCCGAAAAAACGTATTTGAAAATTGGAGATCACTTAAATTTAGCCAAAACATTTTTAAATAAAGCGAATTTACAATACAATGAAGGTGATTTTTTTGAAAGTGAAATTACCGTTTTTAAAACTTTGAGTATTTTAAAAAATGAGAAAAATGTAAATGAGCTTTTGTATGTGAGTTATAATTTACTAGGTGTATTATATAATGAAAGAGAAGAGTATAAAAAGGCTTTAGAGTTTCAGAACAATGCTCTAGATATTCTTCAAGACAAAACTATCCAGGCAGAACTTCAATACAAAGCAGCTTCGCTAAATAATATCGGTTTCATATATATGAATATGGGAGATTACAAAAAAGCAGAAGTCTATTTTAAAAATGCTTTGAAGCAAAAAAATCTCTTTGCAGATCGAGCCAGTCTTTATGCCATTATACTGGATAATCTTGGATATACTAAATTTCGGATGAAAGATTTTGCCCAATTGCCGAAATTGTTTTATGAATCTTTAAAGATCAGAGATAGTCTGGATTTGGTTACTGGCGTTGTATCCTGTAAAATTCATTTGGCTGAATATTATGCTTTTAATAAGGATACAGCTAAAGCTTTGGAATTATCCAAACAAGCTTTGGCTCTTTCCCGAACTACTTCGAAATATGTAAATACGCTGGAAGCACTTAAAAAAACAGCAATTGTTGACCCTAAAAATGCATCTGTTTATTCTAAAGAATACATCAAGCTTAATGATAAAATGCTTAAAGCGGAACGTAAAATGGGAGAAAAATTCTCTAGAATTGAATATGAAACCAATGAAATAAAAGATCAGAATTCAAATCTTCAAGAAAAAAATAAAACTTTGGTTTATGTTTTTAGTATTTGTACATTGCTCGGACTGTTTTTCTATGTTTACAAAACCCAGCAGGCCAGAAACCGTGAGCTGATTTTTAAGCAGCAACAGCAGATTGCAAACGAAGATATCTACAATATGATGATCTCGCAGCAAAATGAAATTGAACTGACTAGAATTAAAGAGAAGAAAAAAGTTGCGCAGGAATTGCACGATGGGGTTTTAGGACGTATGTTTGGTATTCGAATTAGTTTGGATAGTTTAGATAGTTTAGATAGTTTGGGGAATATTGATGAAGCAGAAGCAGCATTAAAAAGAAAAAATTATCTGGCAGAACTTAAAAATATCGAGCAGGATATTCGTGAAATCTCTCATGATTTGAATAGAGAAAAATCTGAATTAATTAATAATTTTGTTGCTATTCTAAATAAACTATTTGATAATCAAAGAAATACGTATAGTTCTAAATTAATTACTTCTATAGATTCTGATGTTAAATGGGAATTAATTAGTAATATTGTTAAAATCAATTTATACAGAATTACTCAAGAAGCGCTCCAAAATTGTAATAAATATGCCAAGGCCGATATTATCAAAGTGGAGTTTAAAATTGAAGATGATGATTTGGTCTTAACAATCGAAGATGATGGAATCGGATTTAATACAAAAAGAACCAAAAACGGAATTGGTTTGCATAATATTGAATACAGAGCGGCAGAATGTAAGGGTACAGTTACCCTAAAATCTGCCAAAGGAGAAGGAACAACCCTAATTGTAAATATCCCAATAGATCCTAATAATAACCTGCATAATAATGACATTTGATTTAACAGCTCAAGTTCCGCAATTAGTTAAAAAAAATATTTTAATAGTAGATGATCATCCATTTATTATTGAAGGATATAAAAATGCGATAACTCGTTATAATCCAAATCAATATGATTTTTTGATTTCACAAGCACACGATTGCAGATCGGCTTATGATATAATTGAAGATCGTAATACACCCACATTTGATATTGCTTTTTTGGATATCAGTATGCCGCCTTACGAAGAAAAAGAGCTTTTTTCTGGTGTAGATCTGGCGAGATTGCTGCTGGCAAAAATGCCTTCCTGCAAAATTATTCTGCTTACCATGTACACTGAACTTCTAAAAATTAAAACAATTATTAGAACCATTCAGCCCAATGGATTAATAATTAAAAACGACCTTACTTTTGATGAATTGCTGTTGGCTTTTGATAAAGTAATAAGAAATGAAAAATATTACAGCCAGTCGGTTGTAAAAATGCTGAATCAGACTACGCACAATGCCATTGAAATTGATCAGTACGATAAACAGATTTTAATTCATTTAGCTAAAGGAGCAGCAGTTAACGAAATGCTTCAGAATATACCAATTTCTATAAACGCAATCGAAAAAAGAAAAAAACATCTGAAAGAATTACTCAAAGTTAGAACCGACTCTGATGATGATTTAGTTCGAGAAGCAAGAAGTAAAGGGCTCTTTTAGAATGAAATTCCAAAATAAAAAATCCAAATTCCAAAAAGTAAGGATGCTCGCAAGATTTTAGATTTTGATTCTGAAAACTTAAAAAAAATACCTAACAGGTTTTTGAAACCTGTTAGGATATGTAAACTGAATACTGCGACTAAAAACTGAATTACTCACTAAGAGCATCCCAACCGCGGGCTTTTAAAGCAATTTTTGTGTTGGCGCGAGTTACAAGATGAATTCCTTCGTTTTCTTCTGCCATATGTCCGATTACAGAGAAGTTTGGATTTCCTTTTATTTTGTCAAAATCATTGATGTCAATCGTAAATAAAAGTTCATAATCTTCACCACCGTTTATAGCAACTGTTGTGCTGTCGATATTAAACTCTTCGCAAGTCGAAATAAACTGCGGATCTAAAGGCAGTTTGTCTTCGTATAAATTACAACCCACTTTTGATTGTTTACAGATATGAATAATCTCAGAAGATAATCCGTCTGAAATATCAATCATTGCTGTTGGCTTGATGTCTAAAGCATGAAGCAAAGTACGAACATCTTTTCGAGCTTCAGGTTTTAATTGGCGTTCTACCAAATACGTATAAGGATCTAAATCAGGCTGATTGTTTGGGTTTACCTGAAAAACTTGTTTTTCGCGTTCTAAAACTTGTAATCCCATATATGCGGCACCAAGATCTCCGGTAACAACCAATAAATCGGTTTGTTTGGCTCCATTACGGTAAACTAGTTCATTTTCGTCAGCTTCTCCAATTGCGGTAATGCTGATAATTAAACCTTTTTGAGATGAGGTAGTGTCACCGCCAATAACGTCAACTTTATATTCTTTTGCAGCATGAGTGATTCCCGCAAATAATTCTTCTAATGCTTCCAGCGGAAAACGATTTGAAACCGCTACTGAAACCGTAATTTGAGTCGGTTTTGCGTTCATGGCACAAATGTCTGAAACATTGACTACAACTGCTTTGTATCCTAAATGTTTTAAAGGCATGTAAGCCAAGTCAAAATGAACGCCTTCAACTAATAAATCGGTAGAAACGACTACTTTTTTGGCTTTAAAATCAAGAACAGCCGCATCATCGCCAATACTTTTTAAAGTCGATTCTTGAGTAACGTCAAAATTTTTAGTCAAATGTTCTATTAAGCCGAATTCGCCCAATTGAGCAATACTAGTTCTCTGCTGATTTTTATCTTCAATCATTTCTGTAAGTTCCAAAGTTATTAAGTTGCAAAGGTACAAAGGTTTTTTTTAAAGATGCTAAGATTCTGAGATGCTGAGGGACTAAGTTTTTTTTTTAAAGATGCTAAGATTCTGAGATGCTGAGGGACTAAGTTTTTTTTTTAAAGATGCTAAGATTCTAAGTTGCTAAGGTTCTAAGGTTTTTTTTCTGTAGAGACGCACCGCAGTGCGTCTATCCAAAGTATTTCCAAAGATATAATGGATTAAAAACTTAAATTTCCAAAAATGTTCTTGTTATTCGCGTGAAGGATGGGAGCAAGTTACCGAAGTAACGCGGACAGCCTGACAGCGTCCCGATAAGAGGGCGAATAACCGTAGTCTAAATTTGCCCTCTTATCGGGATGGTGGCACGCCCAAAGTATTATCTTTTTAAACTAAAATGGGCTTTAAATTCTTCGATTACTCCATTTTGCATGTAGGTTGCCCGAAACCAATAATCTGAAGACGGAAGCGCACCGCCATCAAAATTACCATCCCAGCCTGCGCCAGAAGGTTTGATCATTTTTAAGAGTTTGCCATAGCGGTCGTAAATAGTGATGACGGCGTCTGGCTGATACGCCAAGTCTGGAATGTTCCAAGTATCGTGGTAACCATCGGCGTTTGGAGTAAAAAATTTGGGATATTTGAGCACTTTTGCAAATAAAATCAGAGGGTCGCAATTGGCTTTAATGTCTCGTATCGTAATAGCGTGTTCACCAGAATCGACATCTTTGAATATATTGCTTGTTTGAAAATCGCCATCGTCGAGCTGGTATTCGTAGCTTCCGAAACCATTTGTCAGGTTTACGATTATATCAATATTATCTGTGAAATCATCTGATTCGGAATCTGTTGCAACGGCCTGACTGGATTTTCCGACGGTAACTGTCGTAGGGCTGTAACCGCAGTCGTTACCAATATCGGGTACGTTTTTGACGGGAACAACCGTATAAATTCCTTCTTGAATGGCGGTGTAGGTAGAACCGCTGCTTAGTTTACTTCCGTTTAAATACCACTCAACAGTATAATCTGGAGACGTTATTCCCGAATTTAATTCAACTGAATGCTGTAAGGTTCCCGTTTGATAATCGACACAGATGATTGCGTTTGGGATCGAAAAAGTTTTGAGAGGATAAATGGTTATATCGAAATCATCTTGAGCAAAACAATTGGAATTTGTAGGCGCAGCTGCATAAATATACATTCTTTGGCTTGACGTTATTTTTTGTCCTGCCGTATATGTAGTACCAGCTGCGTTGGGTTCGCTGTAATAATTTCCAACAGCTAAAAGAGGTAAAGTGTAGCTTTCGCAAATTGCAACATCTGGAGCACTCGTCAATACAGGTGTTTTAGAAATAGTAATCGTGAAACTTTTTTCGCTGGAACAAGTCAGACGCGTTCCGACAATGGCATAGACGTAGATTTTCTGCGAATTGGTAATAACAGTTCCTGCGGGAATTACAGGACCTTTTCCGCCAGGCTGTGCGTAATAATTTCCTAGTTGTAATGAAGGCAAAGTATAACTGTCGCAGACGTTTACATTGCTAAAATTGCCAACATCGATTCCGTTATAATTTACTTTGAAAAAGGTTTCGTTACTGCAGGATGTAAAATCTGCCCATTCGTTGTAAATAAAAATAGTCTGAGTAGTGTTTATAATTGTTCCTTCGGTAAGTTGTGTCCCTAAACCTTTTGGACCTCCTGTTGCGGTATAGTATTTTCCATTTCTCAATTTTGGAAGTTTAAAATCAACGCAGGTTACCACGTCTGTAAAACTGTCAACTTGAGGAAGAGGTTTTATTTCGACAATAAAACTATGTTCATTGGAGCACAAAGGTCCTGAAGCATAAACGTAAATTGTTTGGGTTGAAGTAATGACGTCGCCCGCTTTTAATGCTTTTCCTCCACCTTTTGTTTGTGTAAAATAGTTACCATTTGTCAACGGAGGCAATACGTAACGACTGCATTCTACTCTGTTGGCTGGTGTGTCTACTAACGGAAGTGGATTTATTGTAATTACATATCTCAAATTTTCGGTACAATTGAGTGCAGTTGTAGTTGAGGCATAATAATATATGGTTTGCGAACTGGTAATTACAGTTCCAGCGGGGATGTTTTTCCCCTGTCCGCCAGGACTTTCATAGTAACCCCCAATGGCAATTGCGGGTAAAGTGAAACTTCCACAGCGCGTTATCGGAACAAAAATAGGAGTATTGACAATGTCAATTTTAAATGAATTCTCATTTGTACATCTTCCGTCATTTGCAAAAATGTAAATGGTCTGGCTTGAAGTTATTCTGTCACCAGCCCTTAATGCTCTGCCTAAACCTCCAGGTAAAGTATAATAATTTCCGTTCGTCAACGCGGGAAGTGTATAAGAATCGCAAGTCACCACATTTGCAGGTTTGTCTACTAAAGGTAACGGATAAACTGTAAAAGGCACAGGAATGTCACGGCATACCGAACCATTGAGTACAACGTAATAATAAATGGTCTGACTGGTTGTAAATACTGTTCCTTCAGGGATAGAATCTCCTTGTCCTCCTGATTGCGTGAAAAAGCCACCAGCAGGCACGCGCGGCACCACATATTGACCACAAGCTTCTTTTTTAAAACCAATTTCGTAAAGCAGCGTGACATTAAAGGAAGTTTCATTGGTGCAGTTGTTTGCATTTGGACCTTTGTAAATGTAATAAGTGCCACTTTTGGTAACGACATATCCAGCATTTAATGTAGTTCCTGTTCCGTTTATTGAGGTATTGTATTCGCCATTTTGAATGGGTGGTAAGGTATAACTATTACAAGCAATTACATTTGGAATTTGATCTACAACAGGAAGCAAATTAACTATAATATTAAAATTAACTGTCGTGTAGCAAACACCGCTCGAAATGTTTTCAATTCGTGCCCAAATTGTCTTTGGTGATTGTGATAAAGTGGTACGAAATACTTTTGGATCTGCAATGTTATTTCTGGCACTGTTTGCTTCTGCTTCGCTGTTGTAATATCTAATTTTGTATTCGGAAGAATTTAATCCATTTAAAATTATGCTTTCCTGAGTAGTTAAATCAACAGATACATTTTTAGAAATGTTGTCACAAACATTTAAATCAGGTGGTTTTACTACGTTTATGGGTTGAGTTACCAATAAATTGAATGAAACGACATTGTTGCAAAAAAATGTTTTATCATAAACAGGCACCGCTTTTATGTATATAGTTTGATTACCAGCACTTGCATACGATTTTAATTGATTTTCTGGTATCGCTGGTCCATTTGAATTTGCTGTAACTAAAGAATCAAAGTAATAAATAGCATATTTAGTAGGATCAATTCCTAATGATGCTAAGTTATTAGCAGTTAAATCATATTGATACGTGCCAGTCGTGTTATAACAGGCAGTCAAATTTTGAGGCGTTTTAATAACCAGCTGTTCAATAACCACTTCGTCTTTTATCACGCAGCCAGAAAGTGTGGCTGTAACGCCGTAAGTACCGCCTTTATCAACAGTTAAAGAATTGCTGTTCTCATTTGGAATTTCAACTCCATTTAATGTCCATACATAACTGAAATTTCCCACGATTTCTGATGTAAGAGTAATTTTTTCGCCTTCGCAAATTGTTCTGTCGGGACCTAAATTCATGGTTGTCATAAAACTGCCTCCTTTTATAAAAACTGCTGAATCATAATTACTGTCATTATAATCGCCAATTGCTAGTTTGATACGATACGTTCTGTTTGGAATTACTGTTGAAGCAGCTGTCAGAACTTTGGTTTCGCCTCTCATATTAATGGAGGACTGAGCGGGATCACTAAGATTGTAACGATCAAATAAATTGGCATTGGCAGACAAACAGGAAGAATTATATTGCTGGTCTCTAATATTTTTGACAGAAACAGGCGTATTTGTTCCTGGCACTACAGCAAGATTTGTAGAAGTTCCCGTGGTTAAATCAGTCAAAATAAAAGCAAAAACATCGCTGAAGCCACATTGAAATTCGCCGTATTCATTGGACGCAAATAGAAAATCAAAACTAAAATTACTGGATAAAGGTGTAAAATCAAATTCAAGAAAACTAACATCTGTCACAGGTACAGTTTGTCCATTGTTATCACTGATTAGTTGTAGATTGCTATCAGTAGCATTGTTGAGTTTACTGCTTTCATTAAGGCCATTGTACGGACCTTCTGTGTATTTGGCGATTCCGTTTCGTATAATAATGCCGCTTGAAATAGGGAAGTTCGGATTGCTGTTTGTGAATTTACCAATACCCTGACGCGAGGAGAATCTAAAATTACTTTCATTGGAACAGCCATTTTGCATTAATTCTGTTCGTATTAGTTCGGGTATGCCCAAACTGGTGGTGTCGACTGTAATTCCTTGTGATGATGACAGGGTCGAATAGAGTAATAAAAGTAGAAGTAGAGCAGCTCTCATAATTCATATTTTATTAGGTTGTGTCTTAAAGGTACGAATAATTTTATTTTAATTTTTTGGTTGTCAGTATTTTATGATTTTTAGCTGTCATTTTAGTAAAAATGAATTTTAATCTCATTTTTGTTAAAATTTTAAAATTTAGAAAATAACTAAAAAATATTTTTTCCTGCTGACAAACTGTTGTCACCAGCCCATTTTACTTTTGAAGTATTAAAAATATTTAAACTTTAAAACCATGAAAACATTAGAAGCACAAGTAATTACTTCAGAAGATTTACTAAAACACT
>NZ_CAMLIX010000128.1 GCF_946479975.1 uncultured Flavobacterium sp. | reverse complement strand
ATTTCGATGAACGTCTTCGCTTCTGCGGGTGCAAAAGTACCACCTTTATTTACATTTACAATACTTTTATTGTATTATTTCCATGTTTTTTCGTGCTTTTTCCTTAACTCATTGGTAACGGATTATTTACAATTTCATTTTTTCTTCTGTTTTGTAGGATTTTTCCTGTTTTACAGATTAGCCTGCTCTTTTTCGGCCTGCTCCGCTTCCTGCTTTTACGGGATTTTCTGTTTCTGAACCTTATTTTTGTCCTTAATTATGGCTGATGGAATCCTGCTTTCACCGAAAAGGCCTTGTGAAAACCGGATTTCCAGCCCCGATGGGAGGGAAAATCCTTTTTGGGCCGGGGTTCGGCCCGAAAAGATTGGAAGGAACAGCGGGAAAAAGCTCCTCATTAAAAACAATATTCAATTTTTAAATCCCAGATTCCAATCTGTAACGTAAAAAGGCTTCGACTCCGCTCAGCCGGACAAAAACTTGCTCCTATTATATATGTATCATTTTTACACTTACTTATATATGCTTAAAAAATAAACCCTGTAGGTTTTGAAAACCTGCAGGGTTGAGAATGAGAATTACTCTTAGATATAATAGAATGCAAAAACTATACTATATATATTATGTTTTATTGATTTAAAGTATCTATTACTTCTTTGGTGATTTGAATACTTTTTAGTTTTGCTTCGTGATCGAAGATTGGACTTGTTACCATTAGTTCATCGATTCTTGCGTAGTCGATAAATTTTTTCAAATCGGTTATCAATTGTTCTTTGTTTCCTGTAAAGGTTCCGGCTGTCATTTGGTTTACATGGAAACGTTCTTGCTCGTTCATGATATCATCTAATGATGGCACTGGCGGCTGTAATCCTTTGCGGTCGTTTCTAATTAGATTTAAGAACATTTGATACAAACTTGTAGACAATCGCTCTGCTTCTTCGTTGGTATCTGCCGCAATTACATTTACACAGGACATGGTTTTTGGTTTATCTAAAAACTCTGATGGCTGGAAATTTTCTCTGTAAAATTCAAATGCCTGGATCATTAGCTTTGGTGCAAAATGCCCAGCGAAAGCATAGGGCAAGCCGTAAGCCGCCGCCAAAGCTGCGCTATCCATACTTGATCCTAAAATCCAGATTGGTATTTTAAGTCCTTCTGCTGGGAATGCACGCACTTTTCCTGTGGCATTTTCGGGTGAAAAATATTCCTGCAGTTTGCTTACGTTTTGTGGAAATCGCTGCGCTTGTTCGAAAAAGTCTTTACGAATAGCTTCTGCAGTTGGCTGATCTGTTCCTGGCGCTCTTCCTAAACCTAGGTCAATTCTATTTGGGTAAAGCGTTTCTAGAGTTCCAAATTGTTCTGCTACTACTAAAGGAGAATGATTCGGCAACATGATGCCGCCAGAACCTACGCGGATATTTTTTGTCTGACTTGCCACATATCCTATTAAAACAACTGTCGCTGTACTGGCAACGTGCGCCATATTATGATGTTCTGCAAGCCAAAAGCGTTTATATCCTAGAGTATCTGCTAATTGCGCTATGTCTTTTGTTTTTTGAAATGTTTTTGATGCGTCACTATCGTGATTGATAATCGCAAGCTCTAATAGTGAGACTGAAATTGGGTTTTTCATATAAAATAATGCTAAGGTGTAAAATTACGCCATTTATACGAATGCCTTTTACTTTCTAATGTTAATAGATTTATAATATTCATTAAATGCGTATTTCAAACATTTTTTGATAATTAATTATCCTTTTACGATAATTAATTATACATTTGCAATATCAATTTAATTTTTCATTGTATGAAGACCACTCATATTGTTTCTAGAATATTATTTTATTTTACCCGATTCTTAGCTGTAGTTTATTTTTTTCTGGCTGCCTATTCAGTTTTTACTTTATTGACTGGATTATTTTTGACCTTTAAAAATAACGGAAAGTATTTTCAGGTTTGTTATCCTTTTACTTCGCAGCCTGTATTGTTGGGAGATTATAATTTGCCCTATATTGTTTTTGACTTTTTGGCTCCGCTGAGTCTATATGGACTTTTCTTTTTATTGAGCAGTAATGTGTTTAAAGTGTTTTATCAGCCTAAATTGTTTACCAAAAATGGAATTTCAAATCTTAGAAATTTCTATTTAGCAAATTTATTAATTCCGAGTATTATGATATTTGTGGCTTTCTTTTTTGTTCAGCTGGATAATGAAGTTTCCCTTTTTATTGTATTACACGGAATGCTTGGTGTTTTCGCCTACTTTTTAGCAGCTATTTTTAAACAAGGTTTAAACCTTCAGAACGAACAAGACTTATTTATATAACTATGCCAATAATTGTAAATATTGATGTGATGCTTGCCAAACGCAAGATGCAGAGTAAAGAGTTGGCAGAGAAGCTCGATATTACGCCTGCAAATTTATCGATTCTAAAAACGGGAAAGGCAAAAGGTGTTCGGTTTGACACGCTTGATGCTATTTGCAAAATTCTGGATTGCCAGCCCGGTGATATTTTAGAATATGTAAGCGAGTAACTTTTTAAATTAAATTTTTTCAACACTAAAAATCGGCTTTTTGAGGCCGACAGGATTTCTATTGCCTAAAATTTCAAATCATCATTATATAATCATCAAAAATCAATCAAAAAATGAACAGTTTATCAATCAAAAATCTCAGCAAGACGTATGAGAACGGCACGAAAGCTATCGACCAATTGTCGCTTCAGATCACAAACGGAATGTTTGGTTTACTTGGGCCGAATGGCGCAGGAAAATCGACTTTAATGCGAACCATTACAGCTCTGCAGGAACCAACATCTGGAAGTATCGAATTTAACGGAATGAATATTCTAGAAAACCCAATATTTATTAGAGAGAATCTTGGATATCTCCCACAAGAGTTTGGCGTTTACCCAAAGATTTCTGCTTATCGCTTATTGGATCATTTGGCGATTTTGAAAGGAATTGTCAATAAAACAGAACGACATGACCAGATTTTGTATTTATTACAGCAAACCAATTTATTACAGCACAAAGACAAAGCGGTTTATTCTTTTTCGGGCGGCATGCGTCAGCGGTTTGGAATTACGCAGGCTTTGTTGGGAAATCCGAAGATTATTATTGTCGATGAACCAACTGCGGGACTTGATCCTGAAGAAAGGAATCGTTTTAATAATCTTTTAAGCGAGATTGGCGAAAGCATAATTGTTATTTTGTCCACGCATATTGTAGAAGATGTCCGTGATCTATGTACGAAAATGGCAATTATTGCAAACGGAAAATTGATTTTGGAAGGAAATCCAAACGAAGCTGTCGATTCTTTAAAAGACAAAATTTGGACAAAAGCGATTCATAAAACAGAATTGAAAACGCATCAAGAACATTTCAATATTATTTCTTCTCATTTAAATTCGGGAAAAATTAATATTCATGTTTTTGCTGAACAACAGCCTGATTCTGGATTTCAATTGACTACTCCAGATTTGAGCGATGTTTACTTCAATATTTTATCTCAAAACCAACTTAAAAAATAACGTTATGCTTTCTAAATTAATTCAATTTGAATGGCATAACAATACCAGAAACTGGACATTTTATGCTACCTTTATTATATATCTAATTCTTGGCTTTTTTGTGAGTGCTTTTGCGAACTTTTCGTTTTCGGGTGCTTATAAAAATAGTCCGTTTGTACTGACTTATGCGATTGGTTTATTATCGCTGCTGACAATTTTTTCGACAACGCTTCAAGCCGCGCAAAGTTTTTTAAAAGAATACGAAACCAAATTTGATTCGATCCTCTTCTCTACTCCTATTTCTAAATTTCATTTTTTGGGAAGTAAATTTATCACAGCTTTTGTAATTGCAGTTTCTTCTTTCGGAATGTTTATTATCGGAATGATTTTCGGACATCAGCTTTCGTCTTTTCCAAAGGGTGAAATTGGTCCTTTTGAAATTCTAAACTATGTTTGGCCTTATGTTATAATAGTTATTCCTAACATTTTTTTATGTCTTTCGATTCTTGCAACGCTGGCTTGGCTCACACGAAGTAAACTTTTTATTTATGTTGGTGGCTTATTCATCTACATATTATATATAGCGGGTTCAATTTTTTCTAATTCGCCCCTATTTGCAAATGCTTCTCCGTCTTCCGCGAAAGCGATGTCATTGGCAGCAAAAATAGATCCGTTTGGTTTGGCTGCTTTTTTGGAACAAACCAGATATTGGACTTCTATCGAAAAAAATACGGAACTGATTTCGCTTTCGGGTAATTTTTTATTCAATAGGATTTTGTGGATTTGTATTTCTTTCCTTTTAATTTTTGTTTCGTATAAACTGTTTTCATTTCGAAAAACAAAAACTAAAAAGGTAAAAACGATTAAAATCAATACTGAAGAAACGAAAATGTTTTCTAATGCAATTCCGAAACAAGAATTTAAAACCTCAAAACATAATTGGGAAGTTTTTACAAGCAATCTGAAAATGGATATTTATTTGGTTCTAAAAGGAATTCCGTTTTTGATAATTGTTCTTTTACTTTCGGGATTATTAATGATTGAAATTTCAGATGAAATTGATGGCGGAATTCGTTTAGCTGAAAAAATTACCAATACAGCTTTAATGATTTCAACTATTATGGATCGTCTGCCTTTTATTTTAATTCTAATTCTTCTTTTTTACAGCAGTGAATTATTGAATCGAAGCGAAAATTCTAGATTTGAAATGCTCGAAAATACAGCGCCTTATTCTCCATTTGTAGTTTTGATTTCCAAATTAACTGCACTTTTTATGATTCCGCTGATTTTAATTGGAATTAGTATTTTTATTGGAATTGGTTTTCAAATCCTACATGCAAACGCGCCAATAGAAATTGGACTTTACTTTTCGCTATTCTATTATATCGGATTTCCATTGTTTTTGATTTCGATTTTGATAATCGCCATTCAAACTTTCATTAAAAACAAATATTTAGGATTGGCGGTTTCTGCATGTATGGTACTTTTGTATTGTACCGGAATTGGAGAACAATTGGGAATTTCGCATCCGTTATTTCGATTTGGAGATTCTTTTAAAAGAGAATATTTCGATTTGAATGGTTTTGGAAGTTATACTTTTCCGTTTCATATTTCGATGTTGTACAATTTTGGTCTGGCTTTGATTTTATTGACATTCACTGGAATTCTATGGAAACGAAATTCAACGATTCTAAAAACAATTCGAAGAAATTCATTTAGTATAATTCAAAAAACAACTTTTGCTTTTGGAGCTATTCTTTTCATCGGTTTTGGAAGTTATCTTTTTTACAAAACGAATATTGAATATCCGTATTTGACCAAAGACGATCAGAACAATTGGAGCGAACAATACGAAAAGCAGTTTAAAAAATATACGAATCTGGCTCAGCCAACGATTATTGCTGTAAAAAGTAAAGTCGATTTGTATCCTGAAGAAAACCGTTACAAAGTAAAAGGCACTTATGAATTGATCAATAATGCAGAAAAACCTATTGATAGTTTACTCCTATATATAGATCGAAATTCGAAACTGACTTCTGTTGAAATTGAAAACACTAAAAAACTAGATGATATTGCTAAATTTCAGCATTATTGGTATCGATTGGAAAAGCCTTTATTACCTCAACAGAAAATGAAAATGAGTTTTTCTTTTACCTCAACTTGGTCGCCATTTAAAGGTCATACTGCATTTAATTCGATTGTTGAAAATGGTTCTTTTATGCGAATAAGCCGTTACTTTCCAACTTTTGGTTATCAGGATTCTAATGAAATCAGCAGTGAAAAAGAGCGGACAAAAAGGCATTTAAAACCACAAACACCGCTTAAAAAGCTTGAAGATAAATCGGAAATCAAATATGATTTTATTGATTATAATGTTGTGGTTTCGACTTCGAAAAACCAAACAGCAATTGGAATTGGAGATTTAATTGGAAACTGGAAAAAAGACAATCGTAATTACTTTCATTATAAATCTAATGGAAAAATTCCGTTTCGATTTGCTTTTTCTTCGGCTGAATATCAGATTCAGAAAGTGAATTATAAAGGAATTTCAATTGAAGTTTATTATGATAAAAGACATTCTAGAAATGTTGCCAAATTGATTCGGGATGTAAAAAACACTTTGGATTACTGCCAAAACAATTTTGGACAATATCCGTATAAAACCATTCGTTATGCCGAAGTTTCTGCTTTCGCGGATGGATTTGCAGCGACTTCTTATCCGTCGACGGTTTTCATGAAAGAGAATTTTGGGTTTTACAGCAATTTGAATAATCGGGATAAAGAAGATATCATCAATCAATTAACGGCTCATGAATTGTCGCATGAATGGTGGGGCAACGCGCAGATAAGTCCGGAACAAAAAGAAGGAAGCTGGATTTTGACCGAAACGCTGGCACAATACACGGAATTGATGTTGTATGAAAAAGAACATGGTTTGGAAAAAGCTTTGGAAACTTTAAAAATCCATCTCGATTTGTATTTGAGCAGCCGAAGTTACGACCCCGAAACGCCGATATATAAGACAAATTACGAAACGCCTCATTTGCCTTATGATAAAGGAATGCTGGTGATGCATCAACTCCGAACTTTAATTGGGGAAGAAAAAGTAAATCTGGCGTTGAAAAATTTCTTAATTCATTATAAATATCCGAATCGAATTCCCGATTCTGAAGATTTATTAAAAGAGATTTATTTGGTTACGGATTCTAAACTTCACCCAAAATTGGATGAAATGTTTAAAAAGATTATTACTTATTCGTCTAAAATTTTTGAAGTTGAAAGTGTAAAAAAGAACGGTTTTTATGAAGTTTCTTTTAAAGCAAATTCTAAAAAGTATATAGAAAATACTATAGGAATTCGGAAACAGATTGCAAATGATGTGACAATCGATATTGGAATTTATGATGAAAACGGAAAGTTATTCTGTTATACTTTTCCAATCAAAAACAATACAATTGAAGGTAAAATTAAAATCAAAACAAAACCTCAACGAATTGTAATTGATCCTTATTTAATGAATATTGACACTTTTATAAAAGATAACGAGAAAGAGATTGATTAGTTTATTTGTTTAATAAAATTTTTAACACATAGAAGCATAGATTTTAATGCTGTTAAAAAGGCGTTTCACTTGTATTAATTCACATAGCTGATATATGTTAGAAACGAGTAAGTTTCTATGTGTTTATTTTTTTTTGCCACAGATTAAAATGATTAGAAAGAATTTTTTCTTTTATGAATGATGCTTGAAATCCTTTAATCTGTGGCTATTAATTTTATTTATAAATAATTTCTGCGGAATCAAAAAAGTGAACAAATTTTAGACTTAAATTTGTACATCAAATACCAAATTTGGTTTTAGCATCTCTGCAAATGACACACAAAATTTTAATTATAGACGACGAAGAAAAACTGAGAAGTCTGTTGGTTCGCATTATTAAATCGGAAGGATTTGAAGTTTTTGAAGCGAAAGATTTAAAGTCCGGTTTTAAAAAACTGGAACAAACCGATATTGATGTTGTTTTGTGTGACGTAAAACTTCCCGATGGAAACGGCGTTGATTTTCTTCAAAATATAAAAGGAAGTTTTCCTTTAACAGAAGTTATTTTGCTCACTGCTTTCGGAAATATTCCAGATGGCGTTCAGGCGATGAAAAATGGCGCTTTTGATTATATTGTAAAAGGTGACGATAATGATAAAATTATTCCTCTTCTTTATAAATCTGTTGAAAAAGTGCATTTACAGAAAAAAGTACAACAGCTTGAAAAACGTATCGGTGATAAATATTCGTTCAACACAATAATTGGAAAATCAAAAGGAATTGAACAGGTGATTGATTTGGCTCAAAAAGTTGCCAAAACCGATTCGACTGTTTTATTAACTGGCGAAACTGGAACTGGAAAAGAAGTTTTTGCGCAAGCGATTCACGAAAATAGTAATCGTACTGGAAAGTCTTTCGTAGCTTTGAACTGCAGTACTTTCAGTAAAGAAATTCTGGAAAGCGAACTTTTCGGTCATAAACAAGGTGCGTTTACTGGAGCTTTAAAAGATAAAAAAGGTTTTATTGAAGAAGCAAATGGCGGCACTTTATTCTTGGATGAAATTGGAGAAATGCCAATAGAACTTCAGGCCAAATTATTACGCGTTTTAGAAACCAGCGAATATATTCCGGTTGGAGATACGACTTCAAAAAAATCAAATTTTAGATTAATTGCAGCCACAAATCGTGATTTAAAAGAAGAAAGTGAAGCACATCGTTTCCGTTCTGACTTGTATTTTCGTTTGAATATTTTCGAAATCAAATTGCCTTCTCTTCGTGAAAGAGTGAAAGATATTCCGCTATTGGCAAACTATTATGTGAAACAGTTTTCTGAAAAAACGAATAAAAAAACATTAGAAACTTCAGCAGATTTTATACAAAAACTAGAAAATTATTCTTGGCCTGGAAATATTCGGGAACTTAAAAATGTTATTGAAAGATCAGTTATTTTGAGCAGCGGAGATATTTTGACTTCTGATGTTCTGCCTTATGAAATGCAGCATCAAACGGAGAAAAACAGCAAATCGATGTCGGCTTTTTCGATGCAGAGTATTGAGAAACTGCATATTCAAAAGGTTTTAAATTATACTAAAGGGAATAAAGCTGAAACTGCCAGATTACTGGAAATTGGAATTGCGACTTTATATCGAAAAATTGAAGAATATGGAATTCAATAGAATAAATTCCAATTTTTTTAAATTCCAAATTCCAATCGCAATGACAATGGCAATATTCAAATTTCAAAATCAATTTTTAATTCGATTTGAAAGCTCCAGAGGAGCGAAATGTTTATAGAAATAATATATTCCCATAGAAAAAAGCTCCAGCGGAGCTACACAAAAATTATAATATGTTACCCCGCTGGGGCTTTAATAATTGTTACGTGTTGTTTTCTATAAATATATCGCTCCTTTGGAGCTTGAGATTCAAAATAAATACATATCAAAACGAGAAAAGCTTATCAAAATGATAGGCTTTTTTTTATACCTAATTTTTGGCACAAAACAATATTGTGTTATTCTACAACACCTTACACATTACTTGACTTTTTCGGAACATATTTTGGCATAAGGAGAAAGAACATTAAAATTTCATCCAAATGAAAAATCAAGTTACCTCAATCTACAAACAAGCCGAACGGTTTGCCGAAATCACAAAAAAATCAATCATATCTGGTAATATCGTTCGGGCTAAAAAGTGTTTGGCACTTGCTGAACGGTTATTTGTAACAGGAAGCATAGAAACTAAAAATGCCATTTCGAATGTTTATGTTTTCTCTGTTTCTTCTTTTATGGAAGTTCGTCATTGCAACATTTCGCATCTTTTTCCACAATCGCTTAAAGCAGAATATATCCGACAAGTTAATACTTCTGGAGTATAAAAAGTTTAATCGGTTAACTGTTTAATCGTTAAATCGTTTCTTCAATAATCTAAAATCTGATCCCGAAGCTTCGGGACTAAATTCTAAAAAATAATGATAGCTACAATTCTTTTACTAGCACTGGCAGTTTTGCTGTTTGCGATTTGTTTTAAATCTGTTGAATTCTTTGAAAAAATCTAAATCATGACTGCACTCTTTATTGTTTCAATCGCCGTTTTCGTGTATTTGATTTATGTATTAATCAAACCTGAAAAATTTTAATAAATGAAAAGTAAAATGTAAAAAGTTAGAAATCTCTCCTTTTACATTTTACGATTCAATTTTCACAAAAAATAAAAATTATGAATACAGAATTACTAGGTGTCATAGGTATTTTTCTCCTAACCATTGTTTTAGCGATTCCTTTAGGAAAGTATATTGCTAAAGTTTTTTTAGGAAATAAAACGCTTCTTGACCCGATTTTCAATCCAATTGAAAAATTTATTTTTAAAATCAGCGGTATCAATCCGTCTGAAGAAATGAACTGGAAACAGCATTTAAAAGCACTTTTAAGCATCAATATGCTTTGGTTTTTTCTTTGCTTTTTTGTCTTGCTTTTTCAAGGTTCTTTACCATTAAATCCAGATAATAATCCGTCAATGTCTCCCGATTTGGCATTTAATACGGCTATTTCGTTTTTAGTGAACTGCGATTTACAGCATTATTCTGGTGAAAGCGGGGTTTCTTATTTGTCACAAATGCTGTTAATGTTTTTACAATTTGTTTCCGCTGGTGTCGGAATTGCAGCAGCAGCAATGGTTTTTACCGCTATGCGCGAAAGAACTACAGAAAAGTTGGGGAATTTCTACAACTATTTTGTAAAAAGCTGTACTCGTATATTATTACCGCTTTCGGCAATCGTAGCTATTGCTTTGGTTTTTAGCGGAACTCCAATGACTTTTGAAGGAAAAGATGCCATTACCACTTTACAAGGCGATCATGTTGAAGTTTCCCGCGGACCAGCTGCTGCTTTTATAGCCATTAAACATATCGGTACAAATGGTGGCGGATTTTTCGGAGCTAACTCAGCTCATCCTTTAGAAAACCCAACTTATTTTACGAATGCAGTTGAACTTTGGGCACAAATGATTGTTCCTTTTGCGATGATTTTCGCGCTTGGCTTCTTCCTTAATAAGAAAAAATTCGCTTATATCATTTTTGCTGTAATGACAGTTGGCTTTTTACTTTTAGTGATTCCAACAATGTCAAGCGAAATCAGCGGAAATCCTGCAATCGAAAAAATGGGCGTTTCTCAGTTAAACGGAGCAATGGAAGGAAAAGAAGTTCGGTTTGGTCCCGCTATTTCAGGTTTCTGGAGTATTGCTACAACGGTAATTTCTACAGGTTCTGTAAATAGTATGCACGATAGTTCGATGCCTGTTTCTGGCGCTATGCAGTTATTAGCCATGATGGTCAATGTATTTTATGGCGGATGCGGCGTTGGTTACCTCAACTTTTACATTTTCATTATTCTGGCTGTCTTTATTTCGGGTTTAATGGTTGGGAGAACTCCTGAATTTCTCGGAAAGAAAATTGAAGCCCGGGAAGTAAAAATTGCTGCTTTTATCGCTATTCTTCACCCATTATTGATTTTAGCAGGAACAGCTTTGGCTTCTTATTTTGCTGCACATGATACCGCAATGGGATATTGGTTCAGCGGAAATGCAACGGGCTGGCTAAACAATCCCGGAAATCATGGATTTTCTGAAATGCTATACGAATACACTTCGAGCGCTGCTAACAACGGTTCTGGTTTTGAAGGTTTAGGTGATAATAATCCGTTTTGGAATATCACTACTGGAATTGTTTTACTGTTAAGTCGTTTTATTCCGATTATTGGCCCTCTGGCAATCGCAGGTTTATTGGCAAACAAAAAATACATTCCGGAAAGTGCAGGAACTTTAAAAACGGATACAACGATTTTCGGAATCATGATTTTTGCCGTGATTGCTATTATTGCAGCTTTATCTTTCTTTCCTGCGCTAGCATTGGGACCATTGGCAGAATATTTTACACTAAAATAATGTCGATTTAAATATCCATAAAGCATTTAAAACATAGCCCATGGTTTCAACCATGGGGACAAAGATTGGAAATATACGTTGCGTCCTAACTGTTGAAACCGTGGGCTATGTTCTATAATCTGTGCGTGTGTTTCGCATAACATTTAACAAATAACATTTAACTTTTTACAAGAAAATGACAACTAATAAATCCACATCATTGTTTGAAAGCCAGCAAGTAAAAGAAGCTTTACTTCAGTCTTTTGTAAAGCTGAATCCAAAAATGATGATTAAAAATCCGGTAATGTTTACCGTAGAAATAGGAACTGCAATTATGTTTGCTGTTTGCGTTTCGATCTTAATGGGCGCGACCGATCAGGGCAGTTTTATTTACAACTTAATTGTTTTTCTAATTTTATTGGTAACGCTTTTGTTTGCCAATTTCGCCGAAGCAATTGCCGAAGCCAGAGGAAAAGCACAAGCGGACAGTTTAAGAAAAACCCGTGAAGAAACACCTGCAAGACAGATTCTGCCAAATGGAGAAATCAGAAACATCAGTTCTTCTCAATTAAAAAAAGACGATATTTTCATTTGTGAAGCTGGCGATTTAATTGCTGCCGACGGAGAAATTATCGAAGGTCTTGCTACAATTGACGAAAGTGCGATTACCGGAGAAAGTGCTCCTGTAATTCGGGAATCGGGCGGAGATAAATCGTCTGTTACTGGAGGAACAAAAGTTTTATCTGATAAAATCAAAGTAAAAGTAACTTCTGAACCTGGTGAAAGCTTTTTGGATAAAATGATTGCTTTGGTTGAAGGTGCGAGTCGTCAGAAAACGCCAAACGAAATTGCATTGACTATTTTGTTAGCCGCTTTCACCTTAATCTTCGTGATTGTCTGCGTTACGTTAAAACCGTTTGCAGATTATGCTAATGCTCCTATTACTATTGCTGCTTTTATTGCATTGTTCGTTTGTTTGATTCCGACCACAATTGGAGGTTTGCTTTCTGCGATTGGAATTGCGGGTATGGACAGAGCTTTACGCGCCAACGTGATTACAAAATCAGGTAAAGCGGTTGAAACTGCCGGAGATATTGACGTTTTACTTTTGGATAAAACAGGAACAATCACAATTGGAAACAGAAAAGCAACTAATTTTTACCCATCCCAAGGAATTTCGTTTGATGATTTTGTGAAATCTGCTGTATTGAGTTCGCTTGCAGATGATACTCCGGAAGGAAAAAGTATTTTGGAACTAAGTGAAATGATTGATGTAAAAAACGAAACGAAAGCCAGCTTTTTACAAACTACTTCTGAAATTTCACAAACCATTAAATTTACTGCTGAAACCAGAACTTCGGGCGTGATCTTAAAAGATGGAACGAATATTAGAAAAGGTGCACAAGACGCTGCTAAAAAAATCGCAGCACAAGCCGGAAATGCTTTTCCTGAAGATACGCTACAACAGGTTATTACTATTTCGTCTAATGGAGGAACACCTTTAGTGGTTCTTAAAAATGATAAAATTCAAGGTGTTATCGAATTGCAGGATATCATTAAAACCGGAATGAAAGAACGTTTTGAGCGCTTACGCAGAATGGGAATCAAAACGGTTATGGTTACTGGTGATAATCCGCTTACGGCTAAATTTATTGCTGAAGCAGCTGGTGTAGATGATTTTATTGCTGAAGCGAAACCTGAGGATAAAATGAACTACATCAAAAAAGAACAGGCTGAAGGTCGTTTGGTTGCCATGATGGGTGACGGAACAAATGATGCTCCTGCCCTTGCCCAAGCGAATGTTGGTGTTGCCATGAACAGCGGAACGCAGGCTGCGAAAGAAGCCGGAAATATGGTGGATCTTGACAATGACCCAACCAAACTAATCGAGATTGTTGAAATTGGAAAACAGCTTTTAATGACTCGCGGAACTTTAACTACTTTCTCTATTGCCAATGACGTTGCTAAATATTTTGCGATTGTTCCTGCTCTTTTTATTACTGCGATTCCTGCGTTACAAGGGTTGAATATTATGCATTTGCACAGTCCTGAAAGTGCCATTTTATCGGCTGTAATTTTTAATGCGATTATCATCCCTATTTTGATTCCGCTTGCTTTGAAAGGTGTTGAATACCGTCCGATTGGGGCAAGCGCGATTTTAAAACGTAATCTTTTGATTTATGGTTTAGGTGGTTTGATCGTTCCTTTCATCGGGATTAAGTTAATTGATTTACTCGTGGCGATCTTTATGTAAAAAAAAAGTTGCTAAGGTTCTGAGGAACTAAGGTGCTAAGTTTTTTTCTTAGTTCCTTAGAACCTTAGTTCCTTAGAACCTCTAAAAATAAAAAAATGAAAACAATATTTTCACTCTTAAAACTTACTGTGGTTACTTTAATATTATTCGCAGTTATTTACCCTCTTGCGATTTACGGAATCGCACAAATTGCTCCTAATCAAGGAAAAGGAGAAACGATTTCGGTTAACGGAAAAGTGGTTGGTTATCAAAAAATCGGACAAAAGTTCGATAAATCGAATTATTTCTGGGGAAGACCTTCTGCTGTTGATTACAACGCGGCGGGAAGTGCAGGAAGCAATAAAGGTCCAAGCAATGCTGAATATTTGGCTTTGGTTCAAAAAAGAATTGATACTTTTTTAGTGGTTCATCCTTATTTGAAAAAATCTGAAATTCCATCTGATATGGTAACGGCTTCAGGAAGTGGTTTAGATCCGAATATTTCTCCGCAAGGTGCTTTGGTTCAAATTAAACGTGTGGCTAAAGAAAGAAATTTAGCTGAAGCTAAAGTAAAAGCTTTGGTGGAATCTAAAATTAATACTGCTGTTGTTGGACCTGAAACGGTGAATGTTTTGGAGTTGAATGTAGCTTTGGATCAATTGAGATAATACGGTTTTAAACCCGACAGGTTTTTAGAAACCTGTCGGGTTTGACAAAGTGATTTCGCCATTTTATGTCATTGCGAAGAACGAAGCAACCACATTTACAAAATCAACTTTATGACTAAGTGAGATTGCTTCGTTCCTCGTAATGACATACTAAACCTTAAATTAAATACCTAACAGGTTTTGGAAACCTGTTAGGATCCTAAACGCCTTTTTACCCAAATGCCTAGCCCCGATAGTAGTGGAAATCCTTTTTCTGGCTCCTTTAGCCAGGAAAAGATTGAAACGGATAGCGGGATTAGCTCCTAAAAAATCTACTAAATATTAATTTAATTAAGAGAACGAGATTACTTCGTTCCTCGCAATGACATATGAAAAAAATAATACTTACCGCTTTAATCGCTT
>NZ_CAMLIX010000127.1 GCF_946479975.1 uncultured Flavobacterium sp. | reverse complement strand
GTCAAGAGATAGAATCGTCTGCATTGTAGCCTTTCCAAGCGTACTGCTTCCTAGCAATAAGGCCCGATTGTAATCTTGCATAATAGAAGAGAAAAATTCACTCGCCGAAGCCGTATTACTGTTTACTAAAACTACAATTGGTCCGCGGTAAATAACACCTTTAAAAGGATCTGTTATAACCGATTTGTCATTATGATTGTCAATTACAACCGAAAGCGGACCGTAATCAACAAACATACCTGCAAGTTTGATCGCTTCCTCCATAGAACCGCCGCCGTTGTCAACTAAATCAATAACGAGACCTTTAATACCATCTCTTTCCAATTTTATAACCTCGCGGGCAACATCATCTGCGCAGCCTTTTCGGTTATTTCCGTCTAAATCGGCATAAAAACTTGGGATTTTGATGTAACCAATTTTACTGTCTTTCCCAATTATAAAACTAAAAACAGAATTCTCTTCATCTTTCATTACCTGTTTCTCAATATAAACATCAAAAGTTTTACCCGAATTACGTTTTAGAGTAAGAGTAATATTTTTATTAGCTTCAGATAAAATCATCGTAGATATCGTTTCTAAAGAAGCACAAGAAACCTGAAGCGTTTCTTTCTGATTAGAAATAGATAATATCTGATCGCCTTTTTTTATCTGACCCGTTTTATAAGCAGGACCATTGGGATCCAGTTCCTCAATTATAATTTCGTTTTTGTCATTTAAATTAACCGTCATTCCAAGTGACAAATGCTCTTTTGATAAAGAAGCCATAAAACTCGTTTTCGAATCATCACTAAAATAAGCCGTATGCGGATCAAAATATGTACAGAAGAAATTGTACAGCTTTTCTTCCTGCTTCGTGTTAGTGTCTAACAAAGTAGTAAAACGGCAGATCTCATTGGTCACAATCTTATTTTTCGACACCTGTTCGATTGACTTAAAATTAGCCTTAATAGAATCTAAATTATTGCTCGTTTCGGCAATATCATCAAGTATTTGATAACGCAGTTTTTTAATCCAGACTTTTTCTAAATCTTCCTTCTTTAAATAAAAAGGAAAAGACTTTTTATAAAAACGAATCGTGTCTTTTTTAGCATAGTCAATCGGTACAGTCTGAATTTTTTCAAGGACATTTTTAGTTCTCAAAAGTCCATTAACATACACCGCTTTAATATCAGTCAAAAAACTACAGTCATTTTTCAGAATTAAATCATCTAAATTATAACGGTATTTTTGAGCTAATTCGGCATATTCACTCTTAAAAAAGATATTACGCGACGGATCAAGTTCGTTAATAAGATTATCAAAAACAAAAACAGATAAACTATCATCAACAGGTTTAGGCCTAAGATGTTCAGATTGTATAAGCGTATTTATTTTATTTATTATTTCACAAGTTTCTGCGCTATTCTGACCAAAAGAGAATATAGATATAAGCAAAAAAAGGAGAAGTGAAATTTTTTTCATAAACGGGAATTCAGTGTTCATGATTAAAGTTACACTAATTTTTTTATAAATAATAGTAATTTACTGAAATATCGACCACGAAAATGTTTTGCCTATAAAATGCATAAATCAACAAGTTCTGGTAGCTGTAAATAAAAAATGCACCACTTTTTGTGATGCATTTTTTGATACTATAATTTAAAAAATTATTTCTTGTAAAAAGGCAATTTTACCACTTTAGCAGGAACATCATTTTTTCTGATTCTAATAAAAATATCGTTGTCAACCGCGCTGTTTGCAGCCGTAACATAGCCTAAACCAATTCCCTTATTCATAGAAGGCGACATAGTTCCAGAAGTTACAATTCCGATAACAGCTCCAGAACCATCAACAATTTCATAATCGTGTCTTGGCACCGCACGTTCCTGCATTTCAAAAGCAACTAATTTTCTAGTAACTCCCGCTTCTTTTTGCTTTTTAAGCGCTTCAGAATTTGTGAAATCCTTAGTGAATTTCGTGATCCATCCTAAACCAGCTTCAAGCGGAGAAGTAGTATCATTAATATCATTTCCGTAAAGACAGAATCCCATTTCAAGGCGTAAAGTATCACGAGCTGCAAGACCAATTGGTTTAATTCCGTAAGAAGCACCAGCTTCAAAAACTTTATTCCAAATTTGCTCCACTTCGCTGTTTTTACAGTAAATTTCAAATCCGCCAGAACCAGTATAACCAGTAGCAGAAATAATTACGTGTTCGATTCCAGCAAAATCAGCCACTTCAAAATGGTAATATGTAATTGCAGACAAATCAACAGATGTTAAAGACTGCATCGCTTCAACCGCTTTTGGACCTTGAATAGCCAAAAGAGAATAATCCTCAGAAATATTCTTCATATCAACTCCCAAATCATTGTGAGACGAAATCCAGTTCCAGTCTTTTTCAATATTAGAAGCATTTACAACCAGTAAATACTGCTCTTCTTTCATTTTATAAATAATCAAATCATCCACAATCCCGCCTTCATTATTAGGAAGACAAGAATATTGCGCTCTACCAATTGTCAAAGTCGAAGCATCGTTTGAAGTCACTTTCTGAATCAAAGCCAAAGCATTTGGACCCGTCAACAAAAATTCACCCATATGCGAAACGTCAAAAACGCCCACACTATTACGAACCGTTTCATGTTCAGCATTCACCCCTTCATAAGTAATAGGCATGTTATAACCAGCAAAAGGAAGCATTTTTGCTCCTAAACCTTCATGTATGTGCGTAAGCGCAGTATTTTTCATTGTGTTGTTTTATAAAATTGTTTTGCAAATCTATTCAAAAAATATCTAATTTGAATGTCTTAAATTATAAATTTCGCAATATTTAGGAGCAATTCCAGCTTTCGTTGCAAGTCCTCATAAAAAAAGCAAAGTTTCTAATGTTCTAAAAAGAGCTTCCGTTGGTCGCTTTTTTAGAACAAGAAACTTTTGCTTTTTTTACTCCGGGCTTTTCACTTCAATCTGGGCTAGGGCACTCGGTTTCAAAAAATGAATCTGGATTTCAATTTTTTCTGTAACTTTAGTATTTAAAATAAATCCTTTGGTTGAAATTGAACATAAAGTATATCTGTAGAGGCGCACAGCAGTGCGTCTCCGCAACGAATATCCACAATACGTTAGACGCACTGCAGTGCGTCTCTACCGAATGTTGGATCGATAAAAATTATATTTATAATCGTTAAATAAATTGAATTTTGTCTAAATTCACATTCAGCTATGTTTATTTAAACAAGTGAAACGCCTTTAAAAGCAAACAAAAACTATGATTCTATGTGTTTAAATTTAAGACCAACTAAAGAATGAAATCACCATTTTTAATCACAAAAGAAGAAATTCTAAAAATATACAAACCCGTAGATTCCAAAGCACACAAAGGAACACAAGGCCACGCAGTGATTATTGCCGGAAGTTACGGCAAAATAGGAGCATCAGTTTTAGCCTCAAAATCCTGCCTCAAATCAGGATGCGGACTAGTAACAACTTTTCTTCCAAAATGCGGTTATCAAATCCTTCAAATTTCAATTCCCGAAGTAATGGTTGCAACCGATGAAAATGTAAATTTCATTACCAATATTCATCTGCCAGTAATTCCGCAAGCTATCGGGATTGGTCCAGGAATAGGGAAGGAGCTCGGAACACAAAAAGCCTTATTCGAATTTTTAAGAAAAAACAAAGCACCTTTAGTTCTCGATGCTGATGCTTTAAACATCATTTCAGAAAATTTATCTTGGCTGGAATTAGTGCCCGAAGACACGATTCTAACACCTCATCCAAAAGAACTAGAACGATTAATTGGAAAATGGAATTCAGAATCCGAGAAATTTCAAAAAACAATCGCTTTTTCAGAAAAATACAAAGTTATTATAGTCATGAAAGGTGCTCCCACATTCATTATAAACAGAACTTCCGTCTACGAAAACACAACAGGAAACGCTGCACTCGCAACGGCAGGAAGCGGAGATGTCCTAACCGGAATTCTAACAAGTCTTTTAGCTCAAGGTTACGAACCCAAATACGCTTCAAAACTTGGCGTCTACCTCCACGGCTTAACAGCAGATTTAGCTTTACCAAATTTTGGTTACGAATCGTTTACAGCTTCAACGATTATAAAATATCTTGGAAAAGCGTTTTTAGAATTAGGAAATGTGTCAATTTGATAATTAGATAATTTTTTACGGACACGTTTGTCTTCCTGAGCGAAGTCGAAGGACCACAAGGGACTCGACAAAGATTGACGATATACTTTGCAGAGTTACTTGTGGTCCTTCGACTTCGCTCAGGAAGACATAAAATGAGAATCCTCTGCGACCTTATAAAAAGCAAAGCAAACTTAAAAACTTAGCGCTCTTTGCGAAAACCTCTGCGAACTCTGCGTTCCAATAAATCTTTACAATAAATCTGTACAATCAAAAAAATCTAAAATCTACTCTCTAAAATCTAAAATCAAAAACCGTAAGTTTGTAATATCAAAGATTAGAAACTTAGCAACTCAGTACCTTAGCATCTTTGAATCTTTAAAAATGAAAAACTTCGATCTCAGAACGGTAAACGTTACCCGCTATATAACCCCACTACGCGAAGGCGGTTCTTTGCCAGCCTTAGCAGAAGCCGACGACGATTTTAAATACGTCTTAAAATTCAGAGGAGCCGGACACGGCGTAAAAGCCCTAATCGCCGAACTAGTAGGCGGGCAAATCGCAAAAGCCTTAAAACTACAATTACCAGAATTAGTTTTCGCAAATCTCGACGAAGCTTTTGGAAGAACCGAAGCCGACGAAGAAATTCAGGATTTATTGCAGGGAAGTCAGGGACTAAATTTAGCACTTCATTTTCTTTCGGGCGCTATAACTTTCGACCCTGCTGTAACAACTGTAGAAGCTAAATTAGCGTCACAAATTGTTTGGCTGGACGCTTATATTACTAATGTAGACCGAACCTTCAAAAATACCAATATGCTAATCTGGCATAAAGAATTATGGCTGATTGATCATGGCGCGTGTTTGTATTTTCATCATTCTTGGAACAATTGGGAACAACATGCTAAAAGTCCGTTTGCTTTAATTAAAGATCATGTTTTATTACCTCAGGCTTCACTTTTAAAAGAAGTTGATGCCGAATTTAAAGCGCTTTTAACTCCAAAAATTTTAGAAGAAATTGTCAATACAATTCCGCTAGACTGGCTGCAGTGGGAAGATGCAGAAGAAACGCCAGAAGCATTGCGAAATGTGTATTTGCAGTTTTTAAAGACAAGATTAGCTAATTCAGAAATATTTGTAAATCAGGCTCAAAATGCAAGATAACCACTTATACGAATATGCTGTGATTCGTGTTGTGCCAAGGGTAGAGCGCGAAGAATTCCTGAATATCGGAATCATTTTGTTTTGCAAAAAAGCCAAATTTATAAAAGTTCTTTTTCATTTAAATAAAGAAAAAATACAAGCACTTTCTAGTGACTTTGATATCGAACAATTAGAATGCAATTTAACTTCACTAGAAAAAATTACCAACGGAGCCAAAGACGGTGGTCCAATTGCCGAATTTGAAATTCCAGAACGTTTTAGATGGTTAACCGCGATTAGAAGTTCTGCCATTCAAACCTCAAGACCTCATCCGGGTTTGTGTCAGGATTTGGATAAAACCATTCAGCGTTTGTTTGAAGAACTTGTTTTGTAATTGTTTTTAAACCATATAAGTTATATAAGATATTTAAGTACTGCTTTTAAAAAACTCGTAAAGTCATGAAGTTTCCATACAGTTTGTCATTTCGACTGAAAGGAGAAATCACACTAGAAATTCCGCAATCTTAATCGTCAACCGTTGTCGAGTTACGAGTGTGATTTCTCCTTCGTCGAAATGACAAAAATTGAGTGAACGTAGGCAATCTCTACGGACAAACTTGAAACCTGAAACTTGAAACAAAAAAACTAAAAACTAAAAAAAAACCACGAATTACATTTCTGCAATCCGTGGTTTTAAAACTAAACTAACTCATATTTTGTTTATTGCGATCTCATTAAAAAGAACCGCAAACATTACCGCCCAAAGTTGCTCCTGCATTTGCAGAAATATCAGCTTTAACAGCAGTTTTATTTAATTTTACAATAGAATAAGGAGGAGTAAAAGCAGTTCCGCTTCCTGCCTGCGTTCCTGTTACGCTTGTAAATACATTATCTGTAACACTAACAGCAGTATAACCGCTCATTAAATCGATTGGATTTTTTACACCTTCAAAAACATTGCTTTCTACAAAAATGTTAGCTTCAAAACCTGCAGCAATACATTTGTTGCTTACAGTACTGTTGAAGAAACTGTTTACAATATGCACTTTTCCGTAACGAACTCTTGGCATTCTTTCTTTACAACCTGGAGCCCACCAGCATCTTGCAAAAGTGATTCTTAATTTTCCACGGTCAGCCGTTGCGCCGTCGCTTGAACCAATTAAGTTCGAATATCTATGATCGTCTGATCCTCCAGAACCTCCAGCTTTTGGTGGTTTTAGGTAATGGAATTTAGAATAAGTAACAGAAATATAATCTGATTTGTTTTTGATATCGAAGTTTCCATCAACACCATCTCTAAATTCGCAGTGATCTACCCAAACGTTTGTACATTCGTCTAGAATTGCATTGTCCCAGCCATCAGTATCATAAGCACCAGGACCTTCAAAAATCAAGTTTCGGATGATGACGTTTTTACATCTTTTAATGTTGATAATTCCCGAAGCATCTTTAGTCTGATTTGTAGAAACCAGTTTTGCACCGTTTGCACCATAAATTGTTTTTCCAGTTTGATCCTGAAATGACAATCTCGTTGTAACCGTAATAGTTCCAGAAACTTTGATCACTTTTACAGAAGCGTTTTCGATAGCCGATTTTAACTGAGCATAAGTAGTAACAGTTGTTTCAGCCGACGAACCTCCTCCGGTTGTTCCTCCGTTTTGCGAAGCCCAGCCTGGAACCTCAGCGCAGTTTCCAATTTTGGCAGTTGGATTACTTGAAGCAGTTTCGGCGATTGTTTCAGTAGTAGTTTCAGTTTTTGCCTCAGTGTTTGAAGCGATTTCTTCAGAATTACACGCTGTAAATCCTAAAATCAATGTTACTGCGAACATTGAGAGTTTTGTTTTTAAGTTCATAATAAATTTGGGTTTTTATAAAAGTTTAACAGCGCAAAACTCGATATTATTTGTAGGAAAAAAATTGAACAAGTTCAAACTTTAGTAAAATAAATATACGAATTGTGTTTTTTTAACAGTTGATAAATTACAAAAATGCATAAATGGTGTACTTTTACGTAATCGATTACATTATTTAAGCCCCTAACTTATAATGAATTGACAATCAAACTTATTCCTTAAACAAAAACCACAAAATGTACAACCTACTAAGAAAAAATATTGAAAGGAAAATTCCGCTCACGGATGAAGAATGGGAAACTATTTTATCAAAAGCAGAACTTATTAAGCTGAAAAAGAATCAGTTCCTGCAAATTCAAGATTCTCATAACAGTTATGAAGGATTTATTTTAAAAGGCACATTTAAAACTTACATTGTAAACGAAAACGGAACCGAATCTGTCATTTTCTTTTCGTTCGAAAACGAGTGGATGTGTGATCTAGAAAGTTTTTATCACCAAAAACCAACCACTTACAACATTAAAGCCATTGAAGACAGTGAAATAGTGGTGATTACTAAAATGCAGAAAGCCTACTTATTTGCTGTAATCCCAAAGTTGATCAAATTTCATGTATTAATGATTGAACGCGCCAACGTTGCGATTCAGCAAAGACTTCTAGACGTTTTAAATAAAACTTCTAAGCAACGTTATCTTGATTTTAAAGAACGTTATCCGCAAAAAGTTAGTTCGATAAACAACAAGAATCTCTCCTCATATTTGGGAGTTTCACACGAGTTTCTGTCGAAGATAAAAAGAACGGTTTCTTGATGGAACTAAAATAAAATCTCGCAAAGGCGCAAAGATTTGAACCATATAAGTAATATAAGTTCGATTAAGCAGAAAACTTAAAATTCTTATATTACTTATATGGTTGTTTTCAGTTAAACTTAGCGACTCTGCGACTTTGCGAGATTCAAAAAAAGACTTAGCGAACATTGCGTAATTCCTTGCGCCCTTTGTGGTTAAACTCTCAAAGCTTTTTCTCCAAATAAATAAACTCCAAAGGAACCTCCGAAACCGTTACATGAACACCACTTTCAGGAAAAGCTTCACGTTTGCCCGTATCTACATAACCATGACGTTTGTACCATGCAATAAGTTCCTCACGAACCGAAATAACCGTCATAATAATACTTGATAATCCCAAAGATTTTGCATGATTTTCGGCTTCAGCCAAAAGCTTTTTTCCGATTCCGCTGTTTTGAAGTTCTGGCGAAACGGTTAACATTCCTAAATACAATTGATGTCCTTTTTCCACCAATAAAACCGAACCGATAATTCTATCATTTTCTGTAAATTTCAGAATCGTATTTTTTGGCTCCAGAAAGATTTCGGTCATTTCCTGTTCGTCGGTTCTTTTTCCTTCTAATAAATGCGCTTCGGTTGTCCAGCCTTTTTTTGAGGTTTCGCCTCTGTAAGCTGAGTTGATTAAAGTTGTTAATGCCAGAATATCTTCGAGTAATGCTTTTGTAATCATGTTATTTAAAAATGTGTTTTGAATTGTTTTAGCTTTAGCGGAAAACATTTGAATTGCCTACAGCTTTAGCTGGAGGAACAAAATTACATTAGAAAATTGGCTTTAGCTTAATCTTTTGTGTTTTTTGGCTAAAGCCGAATTGCGATTAAAAAATAAACCTGTAGCTAAAGCTAGAGGCAATTAATGTTTTTATGTTGCTAGCGCGAGCGTCTCGCTCGTGCCTGTTCCAATTGGTTTTTGAAACTCTTTGCGTTCACGAGCGGGACGCTCGCGCTAGCGGGGGAAAAGTAGAAATATGATAGTATTTCGAAAAAGAAAATTTTTTAAACCGAACGCCTCCCTCCAGGCGGATTTTTTTTTCTTACAGGATTTATTGTATGTTTGAGAGAAAATAAAAATATATGATCGACAAAATTACTTCTGTATTTGATAATTATAGTACTAAAATTAAGAATCCCCTGATTGGTACAATTATAAGTGTCTGGTTAATTCATAATTGGCGAATTCCGTATGCTTTATTCAATTTTGATTCTGATTGCACAATGCAAGACAAAATAAATTTTATTGCTGATTATTTTGGGAAACAAGAGTTACTTTGGGAGCTTGTTGATATAATAGGAATTTCGTTTTTAGTACTAATAGTTACTTTTATTTTGATGATGATATCTCGATCAATTACAGATTTTTACTATAAAGTAGCCGAGCCCTTTATCGTTACTGTTATCGATAAGAAAGAAATTTTTACTACAGAAATGAAAACAAAATTAGAAGGAAGAATTAGTAATTTAAGTGTCGTCATTTCAGAAAGAGATAAAGAAATAACTTCATTAGAGGCTTCAAATACAAAACTTAATATAAGCATTTCAAAGAAAGACGACGAAATTGATTCACTAAGTCAAATAAACAAGCTAAATGAGACTAAAATTTCCTCTTTAAATATAGAGAATGGTGCTTTGAAAGACGTAGTTAAACCCTTAGAAGATTTTTTCAAAAATTTTGACTTATTAATTCATCAACTTAATACAGAGGACGAAATGCTAATTAAGAAATATTCATTTGTCAATATATCATTCAAAATAGAAAGTCCCGCTTTAGCTATGTTATTATTAAGTCATAATTTAGTAAAGGAGCAAAATGATAAAGTACTTTTTACAGAAGGCGGCTTTGATACGGCTTTAATGTCAAATGCTGAATACTTATATACTGATTTAGGTAAATTATTTGCGGCTTATTTAATAGCAAGACCAGCATTGTAAAAAACGCCCTTTGGGCGTTTTCAAGCTTAAATTACAAAAACGATTTCAAAATTTGATTTGCTAAATTGATTTTCATTTCATTGAAATACTTTTGCTTAATAGTTTCTGCTCTCAACATCGAATCTATTAACTCTAATGTTTCTGTTTATTCTATTTTTGGCTACAAGCTAATTCCCTTTGTTAGCGCGAGTTTCTCGCTCGTGCACGTTCCAATTGGTTTTTGAATTTCTTTGTGTTCACGAGCGGGACGCTCGCGCTAGCGGGGGAAGTAATTATTCTTCTCTTTCAAATTTTACGTTAGGATAATATTTGTTGAAAGTTATATCATAAAAGTGATTGCCAGGTAAATTTTTAATAACATTAAATTTGGTAACAAGTTTGGATTCTTTTGCGGATTCTCCAGATTTTAAAAGGTCTATTTCAGGATTAAATTCCCATTTCCATCCCAGATTTGAAATACTATTTGTAAATATTACTGCCTGCTCATATGTGGAAAGTTGAGCCCGAAGTGTTTTAGCATAGAAATATTTTTCTTTGCCAGTTAAATATTCATGATAATTTACGTATTTGAAACTTTGAAATAAATGTCTAAAATAGTGACCTAATCTGTGTTGATGACCTCCGTAATATTTATAATAGTCTTTTTTGATTACAAGATAGGATGAATCTTCGGAAAGTTTTTCTTCATTTTTGTGTTTCTTGTAATCATAAAATTCTTCATTAGCTTTTTTAAAAACTTTGTATTCTAACTTGTTTAAATGTTCCCATTTTTGCCACCTTTTTTTGCTCTCTTTTTTTGGTTTTAGTTTTATATATGCAAGCAATGGATAAAAAAATGTATCCTTATATTTTCTTTTAAATTTATCTCTGATTATAATTTCACCTTCTTCACCCAAACCATAATAGATAATTGTATAGGCAATATCTATAAAAGCCATATCCAAAACGTTTGCTCCAATGTTATTTTGATTAATTAAATTTTGAAGCTTGTTTTTATGTTTTCGTGTTAGGTAATAATCAAAATCTTTGGAGTTAGAGAATTTTCTAACTTCTTTATAACATTCTATGAATTCTTGATGTATAAGCCTAAAAACTTTTCGATGTTCAGATTTTTGTAGTTCTCCATTTTCAAATTTTGTATAACTCATTTCGCTAACATTTGCTCGATGGAGATTTAGCATTTGAAAAAAGGCTGTTTCAAAAGCCTCTCTTTTATTTTGCTTCGTTTGTTCTTTAAAAGATAAAAATATGAGTAATGTACCAGAAAGTGCAAAGAATGTTCCAGCAACACCTCCAATAAAATCACCAACTTGTCCAGTCAAAGCGAAATCTAATTCCCCACCCCAAATCCAAGTATAGAATAGGGATCTTACGCATAAATAACTAATGACTAAACAACCTAAAACAACTAATGTCCAGGCTAATTTAAAAATTGGGTGTTTAATATTTTTCAAATATTCAATTATTGTATTCATTTGCTTTTCAAAATAGAAGCTAATTTGTACCATAGTTCTAAATGTATTTCTACTAACTCATGTATATCGTAACAAACCTTCGCATGTAGCGTAAAATCGAGTAGATAGGTGAAAGTTTGATCCGTTTCTATACTTTCAAATATATGTTTTTTTTATTGCCAATTTTTACGGATTTCCGTACTTCAAAATAATTTATAGTGTAATGCAATAAAAAAGCGAGTAAAAATTTTTTACTCGCTTTAATCATTTTATTATATGTATTTTACCCCAAAAAAGCCTTCAACTCCTCATAACTCCCAATCTTCACACTCACTTTCTCCTCATTAATAACACTTTCAATTTGTGTTGGAATCGGAAGCGTAATTCCTAATGCAGGTTCAACTACATCTAAGAATTTAATTGGGTGAGCGGTTTCTAAGAAAATACCAATCGCGTTCGGGTGTTTTTCAAGCTCTTTTTTCAAACCTAAATAGCCAACAGCGCCGTGAGGTTCTGCGATGTAACCGTCGGTGTTGTAAATTTGTTTCATGGCTTTTAGCGTTTCTTCGTCGGTGTAGCTGTAGGATGAGAAATCTTTTTCAAAAGCCTTTAAATCATTATTGTATAATTCCTGAATTCTAATAAAGTTACTTGGGTTTCCAACGTCCATTGCGTTAGAAATTGTTGCTTTAGAAGGTTTAGGGTCGTATTTTCCGTTTTCTAAGAATCTTGGCACCGTGTCGTTTACGTTTGTCGAAGCCACAAAATGGGCAATTGGCAAACCTAATTTTTTTGCCATAATTCCGGCACAGATATTTCCGAAGTTGCCGCTTGGGCAAGAGAAAACTAAAGGTTTGTTTTGACTCTTCAACGCTTTGTAAGCAAAAAAGAAATAAAACATCTGCGGTAACCAGCGTGCAATATTAATAGAATTCGCCGAAGTCAGGTTTTTGTGCACCAAAGTTTCATCTAAAAATGCTTTTTTCACCATATCCTGACAATCGTCAAAAACACCATCAACTTCAAGCGCTTTAATATTCTGACCTAAAGTAGTCAATTGTTTTTCCTGAATGTCGCTCACTTTTCCTGACGGATATAAAATGACAACATCAACGCCATCAACACCTAAAAATCCGCTTGCAACTGCACCTCCGGTATCTCCAGAAGTCGCGACTAAAACCGTGTTTTTAGAGTCTTTTTTATCTTTATTAAAATAACCCAGACAACGTGACATAAATCGAGCTCCAACGTCTTTAAACGCCATTGTAGGTCCGTGGAATAATTCTAACGAATAGATTCCGTTTTCGACTTTCACCACCGGAAAATCAAAAACTAAAGTATCGGCAATGATTTCTTTTAATTTTTCTGTCGGAATTTCGTCGCCAACAAACTGTTTAATGGCTTCAAAAGCGATTTCTTCGTGGCTTAAACTTTCGATTTTATCAAAAAATGAAGGATCAAGAGGCGTAATATTTTCTGGAAAATATAATCCTTTATCACTCGCTAATCCTTGTATTACAGCTTCCTGAAAAGAAACTTTTGGGGCATTATGGTTTAAACTGTAGTATTTCATTTCTTATTTTAGATTTTAGAGTTCAGATTTTAGATTTTTTGGAAAGTAAATTCCAATTACTAAAAGTCTAAATTCTAATTGTTATGTTTGTTTAACCGCAAAGAGCGCAAGGAATTGGTTTCTTTTGAAAACGCAGAGAACGCAAAGCTTTGTGGTAATGTTTTTTCTCAATAATTGTTTTTATGCTCATTTTTTTTGTCAGGCTGAGCGAAGTCGAAGCTTCGCAACGTATTGACATAAAGTAAATCCTCAAAGTTTGTCATTTCGACTGAAAGGAGAAATCACACTCGAAACTCTACAACAGTGTGTCCTCACTAGTGTGATTTCTCGTTCCTCGAAATGACAAACTGGGAGTGTTACTTTGTGTGGGCTTCGACTTCGTTCAGCCTGACAAACTGTACTTGTTATATTTTGTGTCTTAATTTTGCGTGGGCTTCGACTTCACTCAGCCTGACAAACGTCTCAAAAAAATTTTAATTCTAAATTTTTAATTTTTAATTCTCTACAAAATCCTAACACCATCTGGGTTTATTTTCGAAACGTGAATCTCATACGGTAAATTCATTTTTTCGTAAACCTCGCTCATGGCTTTTGCGATTTTATCTGCGGTTTCTTTTCCTCGGCTTAAAGCAAAAATTGACGGACCAGAACCTGAAATTCCAGAACCCAAAGCGCCGTTTTCTAATGCTGTTTGTTTGATTTGGTCGAAACCTGGAATCAAAACACTTCTCAAAGGTTCTACGATTTCGTCATGAAGCGATCTTCCAATCAACTCGTAATCTTTGGTGTATAATCCTGCGATTAGTCCGCCTACATTTCCCCATTGCATGATGGCGCTTTTTAGGGAAACGTTTTGTTTTAAAACCGAACGAGCGTCAGAAGTTTTCAATTCAATCTGCGGATGAACCACCGTTGCGTACAATTCTTCCGGACTGTCAATTCTGATAATATCAAGCGGCGCATAACTTCTAACCAAAGTAAAGCCGCCAAGAAGGGCAGGAGCAACGTTGTCGGCGTGTGCGTTGCCGCTCGCTAATTTTTCGCCTTGCATTGCAAACTGAACCAAATCTTTACGAGAATAAGGTCTTCCTAACAATTCATTGATTCCGAAAACTGCTCCGGCAGAACTTGCAGCACTGCTTCCGATACCGCTTCCGGCTTTTATGTTTTTATAAATTTCAATTTCAAATCCAAAATCCAATTCATCTAAAGTCGCTAACATCGCCAAAGCCGCCACACCCGAAACGTTTTTCTCGGTTTCAAGAGGCAAATCGGCACCCACGATTTTAGTAATTCGAACTCCTTTTTGATCTGATTTTCGAACGATCATTTCGTCACCCGCATTGTCTAAGCAAAGTCCCAACACGTCAAATCCGCAAGAGAGATTTGCAATTGTAGCGGGACAGAATAATTTTATTTCCATTTTTTATTGTTTCAGGTTTCAGGTTTAAAGTTTCAAGTTGCCAAACTTTGTGATCTTAACCGCAAAGTCCGCAAGGTTTTTTCGCAATGTTCGCAAGAAAAAAGAAGACTTTGCGAACTTTGCGTAATCCTTTGCGTGCTTTGCGGTTAAACTTCAAACCTGAAACAAAAATTTATATGTTCCCAATTCTAATTACATCTGCAAAAATTCCTGAAGCCGTAACAGCTGCGCCGGCACCAGCTCCTTTGATCAATAAAGGCTGATCTACGTAACGATCGGTGTAGAAAAGCACGATATTATCTTTTCCTTCTAAATTATAAAAAGGATGATCTTTTGGAATGAATTGAAGACCTACGCTTGCTTTTCCGTTTTCGAATTGCGCTACGTATTTCAATCTTGAATCTTTGGCTAAAGCTTCTTTGTAAATGTTTTCAAAATGCTGTGCATGTTTGATTAACGATGCAAAGAA
>NZ_CAMLIX010000126.1 GCF_946479975.1 uncultured Flavobacterium sp. | reverse complement strand
TTAGGAATTCTTCTCGGGTCAAATCGTTTTTATTGATTCCTTCTGCTTTTAATTTCGCTACCACTTTTGCTTCTGTAGCAATAGAAGCGTGATCTGTTCCCGGAACCCAGCAAGCGTTGAATCCTTTAAGACGCGCTCTACGAATTAAAACATCCTGAATCGTATTGTTTAACATATGTCCCATGTGAAGGACTCCAGTGACGTTTGGCGGCGGAATTACAATGGTATACGGTGTTCTATGATCTGGTTCTGAATGAAAATAATTGTTTTTCATCCAATACTCATACCATTTGTTCTCAATCGTCTTAGCGTCAAATTGTGCTGGAATTGTCATTTATATATGTTTAATTGTTTATTCGGTCAATCGTTAATTTGTTTAATCGATTAATCGGTTTGATAATTGAAATTAATTGAATCGTCAAATTGTTTTTCTGTTTTAATACCATCATTTACAAATCAATCTGAAGATTAGACAAATAAACGATTAAACAGTTAAACAAAAATTTGGTTCAATTTTTGTAATTATAACTCACAGCAAAAGTAAATAATTAAGTACACTATAAAAAGCGAATTAATAATTTGTGTGTTAATTAAAAGAATGTATATTTACTTACAATTAAAAACTAATTTCATATGAAAAATGCAGCCTCTTTTATTGCACTCTTATTGTTTAGCGCAATAGGTTTTGCACAAAATGGCCCAAAAATTGAATTTGCAGCCCCAGACAATACAATTGATTATGGAAAGATTTCTAAAAGTGACAGTGGACTTCGTTCCTTCGAATTTACTAATACTGGAGATGCTCCATTAATGATTATGGGTGCAGAATCTACAGTAAGTTCTATCATTGTGACAAAACCATCAGGCGCAATTCAGCCGGGCAAAAAAGGAAAAATCGACGTAAAATATAATATGGTCGCAGGACCTATTCGTAAAACTATTACTGTTGAATCAAACGCAGTAAATTATCCTGACGGGCGTGTTGCTCTTAAAATTAAGGGAGAAGTTCAGTAAGGATTTCAAAATCTAAAATAACAAAAAGCCGTTTCTAAATTTAGAAACGGCTTTTTTATGGATATTGTTTTAATCTGAAAACTCAGTGGTGCTTTTTATTTTTCAACACATTCTACTGAGTCAAATTTGTATTTTACATTTTCAAAATCAATAGGTTTGTCTTTTACTAAATAAGTAACGCCCATTGTTGTCTGCATTGTTCCGTTTCCTAAAATAAGCTGATTGCTGCGTTTTAAAAGTGCCATCGGATTTTTGAATGTTTTATTTCCATTCACATTGTCTTTAAAAGTATAATCTACAAATAAAGTATCGCCATGAAATTCGCCAGTAATTTCGCCTGTTCTAACTGTCGATGGAGCGACTTTCATAATCATATCTCCACCTAATTTTCCGTTTTTTAAAGTATTCAATTTTAAATCTAGTGTATCCTTTTCATAAATTGCTTTATAACATGCACTACTTACAACTGCTTCACTTTCTGCTTTTGCCGCAGCTTCGGCAGCTTTTTGTTTTTCATCATTTTTACAGCTTTGCAATCCGATAACGGACAAAAGCAAACAAGACAAGGTTAGATTTCTCATAATTATTTTTATTTCGTTGATCTTATAAAGTTAAATAAAAAGGTTTTCTTTCTTAAATAATTTTATAAATTTTTAATTACAAATTCAGATCGTCTGTTTAACTCATGATCTTCTTCAGAACAAGATTCATCGGTTTTACATTTGATGATTGGAACCGATTCTCCATAACCTTTTGCCGAAACTCTCTTGGAATCAATTCCAGATTGAATGATAAACTCTCTTGTAGAATTGGCTCTTTTTTGAGATAAATCTTCATTGAATTTTGCGTTTCCTCTAGAATCGGTATGTGAACCAATTTCGATTACCATTCCAGGATATTTTTTCATCAATTCAACCACTCTTCCCAAAACTACTTTCGATTCTTTACGGATGTACCACATATTATAGTCGAAATAAATCGGATCTGTTTTGATAATCAATCGGTCTTTGTCTTTTATAACGTCTTTTTCCTTTGCCAAAATTTCTTTGACTTTTTCGGTCTTTTTGACTTCGGCTGCAACCATTGCTTCTTCTTTCGCTTTTTTCTCTTTTTGTTTTAATTCAACTGCAGCAAGCGCTTCTTTCTTCTTATTTTCTTCTTCAATAATAATTTCCTGCTTTCTCTTATTTTCTGCAATTATTTTTTCTTCTTTTTTAATTGCTTCTAATGATCTTAACGCCAGCGAAGCATCATTTACTTTGTCTCTTATTTTGTCTAAAGTCAATGTTTTAGAAGCATTGGTGTAATTTTCTTTGAAAGCTGAAATTTTATAAGAAGCCTCACACGGAACTGTAAAACTAAATTTTCCATCAGCAGCAGTTGTAATCGTATTTAAAGTTTTATTATCAGAATCCTGAAGCAATACTGTAGCGTTTTCTAAAGCTAACTGCGTATCAATATCTGTAATTGTGCCAGCAATAAACTGTTTGCAATCTTCAACAATTAAATCTTTTATTTCTTTAAATTGATAAATATCGTCGCCTCCCTTTCCTCCTTCTCTATTCGATGCAAAAAATCCTTCTTTGGTATTTGAATCTATATTAAAAGCAAAATCATCAGAATTTGAATTTAACGGCAAGCCGATATTTACTGGTTTTGAATAGTCGTTTCCATTTATTTCTGAAACAAAAACATCCAATGATCCGTAACCTAAATGTCCATCTGAAGAGAAATAAAGTTTGTTATCTGCAGATGCAAAAGGAAATTGTTCTCTTTTATCAGTATTAATTATCGGACCTAAATTCTTTGGTGTATCAAATGCTCCTTTATTAATATTAACTGAATAAATATCAAAAGAACCTAAAGATCCCGGCATATCAGAAGCAAAATACAATACTTTTTCGTCCGCGCTTAATGCTGGATGTTCTGTCGAATAATTTGGACTATTAAATGGAAGTGAAATTATATTTTTCCATTTTCCGTTTACTAATTCTGCTTTAAAAATTTGAAGATTGGAAATCTTTTTATCGTCTCTCTTTTTTCGTTTATTTTTAGAATTATTTCGGGTAAAATAAATCGTTTTGCCATCTTTTGTAAAAACAGCATTCGATTCGTGCATTCCCGTTTTTAATTCTTTAGCAAAATACTCTACAATAGAATCTCCAGAATTTATATTTTTCAATGGAATTTTGACTAAATTCAGATATGTTTCATTATCCCATTTGTACTTTTTATCGAATAAATTCGGTTTTAATTTTACTCCGGCAAAAACTAAATTATCGTTGTATTTAACGGCTCCAAATTCAGAATTCGGAGTATTTATTGCCAAGTTTTTTATCTCAAAACGTTTTCCAATTGCACTAACATTTTCAAGAGTTTTAAGTTCTTTTTCAAAAACAGTAACATCTTCAGCATTAGCTGATTTCGAAAAATATTCTTTTAAAACAGCGTTCGCATCCTCATAACTATTTGTAGCTTTTAAAGTCTGCGCATATCTAAAATAGTATTCTCTATCCAGATTATTACTGTAGTTTTTTACTAAAAGACGGTAATAGCGCTGTGCTTTCACCAAATCATTGGTATAATAATACGAATCGGCTAAGTTTTTTATTACTTCTTGCGAAGGTCTTTCGTCTGCTAATTTTTGGTATAAAATAATAGCTTCACTATAATAAGTTCTGTCAAAAAATTTCTTTGCTCTTATCAATTCCTGATCTTGAGCACTTATAAACTGTATTGAAAATACGAATATAATAACGAGTAGTTTTTTCATATTTTTCATCTTAAAAGAATCTTGGTGATTTATCAAATCCTTTTCCTAATAAATCTAAATCGAATAACAGCATAATTTCGTGTGTTCCAGAATTAAACTGTCCGAAGTTTGTAAGCGTGTAATCGTAGGCATAACCCACTCTCAGCGTAGGCGTGACATTAATATTAAACATCGCACTTACAGAATCGTCAATTCTATATGCTGCGCCGAATTCAAACTTTTCGTTGTACAAAACATTTGCCGTAACATCTAAAGTTATTGGTGCGCCTTTTACAAATTTGGACATAAATGCAGGTTTTAATTTCAACATATCATTGAGCTGAAAAACATAACCTGCCGTTAAAAAAGTATGTATTTCTTCTGATCCAAAAGCATTAATTCCTGATTTTTCTTGAATGTATTTTGATTTCAAAACATTAGGAACCGACAACCCGACATACAGATTATCTCTAAAATAATAGGCTCCAACTCCGATATCCGGTTTTGTGGCATTTATATTTTCTGCAAAAGCAAAATCGGTTTGAGGATCTGTAAAACGGAATCCGTTAAAATTGGTTTGCATAGACGAAAAACCAGCTTTTAAACCAAGCGAAAGTTTATTTTTTCCTGCTAATTTTAAAACATAGGCAAAATCGGCGTACACATTATTTTCTTTTTTCGCGCCGTCTCCAATATCATCTGAGACAAAAGAAATTCCCGCTTCAATTTTATCTGTGATAGCACTATGTCCGAAAAAGGTAAATGTTTTTGGAGCGCCATAAGCTCCAACCCATTGTGTTCTGTACAATCCTCCAAAATTCATCATTGCAGGAACTCCCGTTGCATACGCGGGATTTACAATACTCATATTATACATATAATGTGTGTACTCTGGATCCTGCTGCCCAGCGACAGATAAACAGAAAAGGAAATTTATAAAGAGTAGTATTTTTTTCATTTGAAATTATATTAAAAATATAAAAGAGATTAACGATTTAAATAAAGACGGCCTTGCTGCGGCGGTTTATTGTCTTTATTAAAATTAAGCACATAAAAATAAACTCCGTTGGGCGCTATTCCGCCAGAGACACCGCTCTGTTCGTAGTTTTTGCCATCCCAGGGTAGTTTATTTTTATCTCCTTTATACATCCCATTTCCGTATCTATTATAAATTTCAAGGGTATAATTTGGGTATAAAAACTCAATATCTTTTATTACAAATGAATCGTTTGTACCGTCTCCGTTTGGAGAAAATCCATCTGGTACAAAAAAGTTATTCGGCACATTATCACAAGACGTTAACGTTACTGTAACTTCAATATAATCTGAAGAATAACAACCGGTATCAGGAAAATTGAAGCCGTAATATCTTCCTTGTTCACTTAAAAGAGTTCCTGCCGATAATAAATTCCCATTGTTAGGAGCATCGTACCAAACTACCGCTGCAGGTATATTGGTATTGTTTGATAAATCTGCAATAGTTGGATTTTTTAATCCGCAGAAATTTTGTCCTTCTGAATTTAATACAGGAACAGGAGAATCATTTATAGTAATTACAGCCATTGCAGGATCTGAAACACAGCCAGCTGCAGAAGTTTCTCTTACGTAATAATTGCCCGATTGCAAAAGTGCTGTACTTGCAAGCGGCGTAGCTGCGGTTGCAGCATTATACCATTTGTATTGATTTCCGTTTGGAACTAAGTTCGCAACTGTTGCTTCGTCTACTTTACAAAATGAAAGCGGACTTACAGTTGGAGCAGCTGGAATTGGATTCACTAAAAAATCATCAGAGACACTCTGCAGAACATTTTGACAACCTGTAGCATTATTTGTTAAACTAATTCCTGAAATTGTCGTTGCACCAGAATTTGGAAGCAACACTAAAGGAATAGGAAAACTTGCATTTCCGTTTACTACGGTCAAATTCACGGTTTCTAAAGCTGCCACATTACTGCCCGAAATACTATAAGAAAGTGTGACATTACTAAGATTTGCTAATCCTGAAACACTTGCAGAAAATTGCTGATTTAAACAATTATCATTTACTGCTATTTTTACTGCCGTAACATTTGGCAGCGGATTAACCGTTAGATTTCCTACTACATTTGCTGTATTACCACATTGCGGTGAAGGATTTGTAATATTGACAATGTTTAGAATATTAATTACCGTCAATCCATTTTTTACATTTAAAGTTCCAGGAATTTCAAAAGTACCTTTTCCTCCTTCTATATGTAAAACAGCTGTTTGTGCTGTCGCCAAATTATCGCCGTAAAGATTATACGTAATACGATAATCGCCATCGACTAATTGAGGCGCAGTTACTAAAATTGATGCCGTATCATTTTGACAAACGGGATTTGCTGTTATAACTGCTCCGTCTAATCGCGGTAAAGGATAAATATTTAACTCTGTTGAAAAAGGACTGAAAATATCTACACAAGATTTTTTACTTGCTCTCGATACAATTTTGGTTACGGTTATAGTAAATTTGCCAACTTGTCTAAAATAAGCAGAACGAATTGGAAACGTTAATACTCCGTTTACAAAATTTGCTCCAACAGTTTCTGATGCTGAAAAAGCCCCAGCTACAGTAAACGAAACATCGTACTGACCATTTGGAATAAAATCTGGACCTTGTGTAATTTTTGCAGTATAAGATGCTGTTGCAATCTCAGATTCGCATATATCTTTTTCTACAACAATTGTACTGCCTGTAAAATCAAGTCTTTTTTCTAATGTTATGGTTACTGGAACGGTTTTATTTTGACAGATTTTATTATCTGGAATTGCCAGAACAGTATACTGATAGGTATATTCAAACGCTCCGTAGGTATCAAAAATTTCTTGGAGATTTACCTCGTGATCTGTATTTGAAGTCAGACCAAGACCAGCCCAAGTCCCTCCACTATCTTCTCCGGTCAGCAATTCATTTAAATCGAAATTCGTATATCCTGCCAAATCTGTAGTACCGCATAAGGTTAAATCTGTAGCTTTTCCTGTTCGCGGAGCTCTCAAAATAGTTACAAATATAGTAGACGAAAGCGTTGCCGAAGGACATTCTGGCGTAGCAGGTACTGTATATATAAATTGATAAGTTGTTTTTTCTGTTATATCTCCAACAGATATTGGAGATGTAACAATTTGCCCCGAAACCGTAGTCCAGACTCCGTTAGAGTGCGGTCCCATTACCTTACTATCAAAAGCATTAAAAAGATTATAGGTATTCTCATCACTGCAAATAGTGGCTTGTGACCCAACACCTGCATACGAAGCTATTGTAAGCGTTACAACTGCTTTGTTGTTGGTGCATCCCGCAGTACTAGGAGCGGTATAGGTATACGAATAAACCCCACCAGAGCTGATGAGCTGTGCGTTTAGAATTCCTGTAGCAGGATCAAGACCTCTAGATGAATTATTAGCCGACCAAGTTCCGCCCGGAACTGGTGAACCGTCTAATAACGAAAATAGAGATAGTGATTGATATGCTGGATTTTCAATATCACAAATTACTTTCTGCAAATCAATTCCAGCGCATTGTGCACTAAGTTTTGCAGGAAGAAAGGCTAAAAAAATATAAAGTATTACAAATTGTAAGAAATTAAAGTAGTTTTTTACCATAGATTAAATTTTTGTTAAACATAGTAAAAGATATAGGTAAAAGATGACTTTAACAAACATTTTTTCACGAAAGAACTGCATTTTTTCTTAATCATTCTTATAAAAGAAGTTTTGAAACTTAAACCAATCTTATTTGCCAAGGTTCGTAAGTTCGTCAACAAGTTTCAGTCTAAATTTTAATACCAAACTATTTCTCTCCACTTCTAGATCGATCCAGATATCTTCTTCCGATTTTAAAAGATTATTAATTTGTTCTAAAGTATAGGTATACGGCCGTTTTTTATTAATGCTCAAAATAATATCGCCTTTCTGTAAACCTATTTTCTCTGCAGCAGAGTTTTTACGCACATTTACAATTTCGTAAATTGGCTTAAGAGCAAACTTGTATCTAAAATTATTGGTTCGTTCTCTTCCTTGTGCTTCATCCATTGTTGATGCTACTTGAACCGTTTCTAGATGCACAGTTTCTTGAACCCACTGTAATCCGTTATGCTGAATTGTGATGCCGCTTTTGTTGTAACTAAAAGGTTCAGAAAATCGATTGTTTTTCTTTAAATACAATTCTTTGCCTTCATAATTTAAAACTAAGGTAAAACGTTTGAGAATTTCACCGCCTACAGAACCTATACGCCCAGGCACCATCTTAACATTTCGAATAGAAATTGAATCTGGAAATGATACAATAGGTCTTTTAAAATCAAATTCATCGATAGAAAACATATCAATCTTAGCGCGATGTCCTTCGATATCGCCGCTAAATCCTTTGCCTAAAAAATCAGCAAAATTTCGTTCTGGAAGTTTAATTTTATCATTATTGAAAACCCAAAAAGCATCGCTGTTGCCAATATCAATAAGGAGTTTTGCTGGAATTTGTACTTTATCGACTGTGGCAGTAGTTATTAAATAAGGTTTGGATTTTTCTATAGTAATTGGAACTTTTCTGAATTTCTTATCCAATTTTTGCTGCAATTTTTCATTCTGGCGGTGCACTATAATTTTCTTTTTCTGATAATTAATTTCTACTAAATTATTTTTAAAGAATTTATGGCCGATAATTCCATTTACAGGAATCCCGATATGAGAAGACAAATTAAAATTTTGATCCAAAATAATATAAACCATGTGGTCGCTGGATAAAAGACCATGAGTTTCTAAAACGTTCTTTGTAGATTTTAGTCCTTCAATTTCTTCTTCGCTGCCTAATCCTCGAAGTTTGATTTTAACGACATTGTTAAAACTAACTTCCTGCTTTTCCTCCATGCTGAATAATATGGTTTCTTCAACACCAGAATCCAAGAGAAAATTAAGCTCAATTCCGTTTACTTTTATCGAAATAAAAATAAGATTATTGATGAGTTTAAAGGGCACCGTAGCCTTTGATGCATTGTTTTGTAATAAAAAATCGCCTTGTCCAAAAAGCAAAAAAGGTAAGAATAACCCAAAAAACAATACTATATATTTTTTCATTGACAATATTTTATTATAAAATTACTAAATATATTTATTATTGTTACATTTTTACAAGTACTGGTATTGTTTACGTTAAATTGGAAAAAAAAATGCAAATTTGCACTTCAATAATTTATACTCATGCCAACAATTTCACACAAAGGCAAAAACATGCCTGAATCACCGATACGCAAGCTGGCTCCTTTTGCAGATTTAGCAAAGAAAAAAGGACACAAAGTGTATCACTTAAACATTGGTCAACCGGATATCAAGACTCCCGAAGTGGCCATCGAGGCGGTAAAAAATATTGATTTAACTCTTATAGAATACAGTCCGTCTGCCGGATATGAAAGCTACAGAAACAAATTAGCAAAATTTTACCAGCGCCAAAATGTAAACGTTAATCCAGAAGACATCATTGTAACAACTGGTGGTTCTGAAGCCTTACTTTTTGCACTGGCCACAATTACAGATCCTGGAGATGAAATTATTATTCCAGAACCTTTTTATGCTAATTATCATGCGTTTGCATCTTCTACAAGTGCGACCGTAGTGCCTTTGGTTTCTACTATTGAAACTGCTTTTGCACTGCCAAGTATTGAGGAAGTTGAAAAACTTATTACACCAAAAACAAAAGCCATTCTGATTTGCAATCCTGGAAATCCGACTGGATATTTATATTCTGAAGCAGAAATTAAACAATTAGCGGGTTTAATTAAAAAACACGATTTGTATTTAATTGCCGATGAAGTTTACCGTGAATTTTTATACGACGGAGATGATGTGCATTTTTCTGTAATGAATCTTGAAGATGTACAGCAAAACGTAATTATGGTAGATTCTGTTTCTAAACGTTACAGTATGTGTGGCGCAAGAATTGGCTGTTTGGTTACCAAAAATAAAGAAGTTCTGGCAACCGTAATGAAATTTGCTCAAGCACGTTTGAGTCCACCAACAATTGAACAAATTGCGTGCGAAGCTGCAATCGATACGCCGCAAAGTTATTTTGACGAAGTAATTGCAGAATATAAAGAACGCCGAAATACTTTAATCGCCGAATTAAACAAGATTGATGGTGTTATTGTGACAAAACCTAAAGGTGCTTTTTATTGTATAGCACAACTTCCTATAGAAGATTCTGATGATTTTGCACAATGGCTTTTAGAAAGTTATAATTTAAATGGCGAAACAGTAATGATTGCGCCTGCAAAAGGTTTTTATTCTACACCAGGAATGGGCTTAAATCAAGTTCGTATTGCTTATGTTTTAAACAAACAAGATTTAATAAAAGCGGTAAATATCTTAAAAGAAGCGTTGTTAGTTTATAACAATAAATAAAAATATTCAACCTGAAAATTTCAAAAGACAATAACTATTTTGGTTATTGTCTTTTGTTTTTTGAATCAATTTTAAATTATATCCAAAAAGGAACAATTAAATCGTAAAAACGATAGAAAAGGTTTCCTATTTATTAATTATCTTTACCGCCTTAAAAAGATATACCCATTATAATAGCAGTTTTTAATGATAAATAACGAAGATTTTTTAGACGAAATTGGTGACAGTCACTTCAGCAGTAATGCTCAAAACCCTTTAAGAGCGGATGCTTTTGACATAACTGACGAAGAAAAAATAGAAAAGATAAAAAAAGATGTCGAAAGCATTCTTCAAACTCTTGGAATGGATTTGACAGACGACAGTATCAAAGGAACTCCAAACCGAGTTGCTAAAATGTTTGTAAAAGAGATTTTTGGCGGATTAAATCCTGCAAGACAACCAAAAGCTTCTACTTTTGACAACAATTACAAATACGGTGAAATGTTAGTAGAGAAAAACATTACCGTTTATTCTACCTGCGAACACCACTTATTACCAATCATCGGTCGTGCTCACGTTGCTTATATCTCAAGCGGAAGAGTTATTGGTTTATCAAAAATGAATCGTATCGTTGAATATTATGCTAAAAGACCTCAAGTACAAGAGCGTTTGACTATGCAGATTGTTCAAGAACTTCAAAAAGCTTTAGGAACAGAAGATGTTGCCTGCGTAATCGACGCAAAACACCTTTGTGTAAATTCACGCGGTATTAAAGATATCGAAAGCAGTACGGTAACTTCTGAATTCGGAGGAAAATTCAAAGATCCACAGACGAAAAGAGAATTTTTAGATTATATTAAGCTGGAAACGCAATTTTAGTTTAATCGGTAAATCGTTAATTTGTTTAATCGATTAATCATTGAACTTAAATTTGGTTAAACGGTTAAACGATTAAACAAATCAACAATTAAACAAAATTCATGTACATTTTTTCTTTTGAGAAGTTAGAAGTTTGGCAAAATTCAAGAATTTTTATTTTAGAAATTTATAAATTAACTGCTTCCTTTCCTTCTAATGAATTGTTTGGAATGACTTCTCAAATAAAAAGAAGCTCTTCTTCAATTGCAACAAATATTGCAGAAGGTACATCGCGAAATACAAATAAAGACAAAGCACATTTTTTGACTATCTCATATTCATCAGCAATGGAAACCTTAAATCATTTAATTCTTTCAAAAGATTTAAACTACATTTCAGAGCAAGAATATATTCAATGTCGTGAAAAACTTGAAAAAATTTGTAATCAAATAAATAATCTAAAAAAATATTATCTTTCACAAGTATAAATCTGATAATCAAAATTAACGATTAAACGATTAAACGATTAAACATAAATACTATGCCTTTATATACAAGTCAGCCCTTAAAAATATACAATTCACTTTCGGGTGAAAAAGAAGATTTCAAACCCATCCATGATGGAAACGTTGGAATGTATGTTTGTGGACCTACCGTATATAGTAATGTCCACTTAGGAAACGTGAGAACTTTTATGTCTTTTGACGTAATCTTTAGATATTTTCTGCATTTGGATTATAAAGTTCGTTATGTGCGTAACATTACCGATGTTGGACATGTTGTAGATGATGTTGATGAGGGCGAAGATAAAATTGCCAAAAAAGCACGTTTAGAGCAATTAGAACCTATGGAAGTAGTACAGCGATATACTGTAGACTTTCATAATATTCTGAAATCGTTCAACTTTTTACCGCCAAGCATTGAACCTACTGCAACTGGACATATTATTGAGCAGATTGAAATCATCAAAAAAATAATCGATAAAGGAATTGGTTATGTTGCCAACGGATCAGTTTATTTTGATGTGGTAAAATATAACGAAACCAACAATTACGGTATTTTAAGCGGTAGAAATATCGATGATATGCTGGCAAATACGCGTGATCTTGACGGACAGTCTGATAAAAGAAATCCACAGGATTTTGCACTTTGGAAAAAGGCAGAACCTGAGCACATTATGAGATGGCCTTCACCTTGGAGCGATGGTTTTCCAGGATGGCACCTTGAATGTACTGCAATGAGCACTAAATATCTTGGTAACCATTTTGACATTCATGGAGGTGGAATGGATTTAAAATTCCCTCACCACGAATGTGAAATTGCACAGAACGAAGCTTGCACGGGACAATCGCCGGTAAATTATTGGATGCACGCCAACATGCTGACTTTAAACGGAAAGAAAATGGCTAAATCAACTGGAAATAATATTTTACCAGGTGAAATTCTTAGCGGTGATAATAACATTTTAAGTAAACCATTTTCAGCTTCTGTAACTCGTTTCTTTATGCTGCAGGCGCATTACAGAAGTATTTTAGATTTTTCTGATGATGCCATTGTTGCTGCCGAAAAAGGATACAAAAGATTAATGGAAGCCGTTGACGCTTTGCCAAATATTACAACAGGAAACACAAGTTCCATCGATTTTGGAGCATGGAAACAGCTTTGCTACGATGCGATGAATGACGATTTTAATACGCCAATTTTGATTGCGCAGTTATTTGAAGCCGTTCGCTACATCAATTTATTAAAAGACGGTAAAGAAACTATTTCCTCAACTGATTTAGCAGATTTTACAACAGCTGTTAATGCCTTTGTTTTTGACGTTTTAGGACTTAGCGATGAAAAAAATGCTGACGGAGACAATGATAAATTAGAAGGTGTAGTAAACATGCTGATCGGAATGAGAAATCAAGCGAGAGCAGATAAAAACTTTGCACTTTCTGACCAAATTCGTGATCAATTAATTGCTTTAGGAATTCAACTTAAGGACGGAAAAGAAGGAACTTCTTTTAGCATACAATAAAAAGTATTCAGTATTCAGTTTTTATCACCCAGATTAAACTTTGGCATAAACAAAACACTGAATACTAAAACACTGAACACTAAAAATATGTTATCTAAAATTCTAATATATCCATTTGTATTACTGGTTCGTTTTTATCAAACCGCAATTTCGCCTTTTACGCCGGCGTCGTGCAGATTTGAACCTACCTGCTCTACTTATATGATTCAGGCTTTGCAGATTCATGGATTATTTTACGGAGGTTTTTTAGGAATTAAAAGAATTTTAAGCTGTCATCCGTGGGGAAGAACTGGTTATGATCCTGTACCAGAAAAAAAATGTAATCATAAAGATTAAATTATATAAACTGGACTTTACATTAAATATTTATTTTTACAATATATAAAACATTTTACATGACACACGCCTTAAATTTTGTTTGGAATCCTTCAGAAGGAATCAATCTAGGATTTTTTATGATTCGCTTTTACAGCTTAATGTTTGTAATTGCTTTTCTTTTAGGATGGTTCTTAATGAAAAAGATTTTCGAAAGAGAAAATGAATCGCTTGAAAAACTGGATTCTCTATTTGTGTGGACAGTTCTTGCAACTTTAATTGGAGCACGTTTAGGTCATGTCTTTTTTTACGACTGGGAATATTTTAGAAATCATTTACTTGAAATTTTTCTGCCATTTAGATTTGAACCTAAATTCGAATTTACAGGTTTCCAAGGATTAGCAAGTCACGGAGCAGCAATTTCTATTATAGTTGCGATGTATTATTATAGTAAAAAAATCTTAAAACGTCCGCTTTTATGGATTCTAGACCGTATTGTAATACCTGTGGCAAGTGGCGCTATCTTTGTTCGTTTAGGTAATTTCTTCAATTCTGAAATCATTGGTAATGAAACAGACTCTTCTTTCGGAATTCGTTTCTTACATGATACTTTCAGTAAAAGTGAAGCAGTACAAAAAACCGGAATCGCAGATCCTGTAGAAGCATACAATGCTATTGCAACAAATCCGAACTTTGCTAGTTTATTAGCGCAAGTTCCTGCGAGACATCCTGCTCAATTATATGAATCATTCTCATACATTTTTGTCTTCGCGATTTTATACTTTTTATATTGGAAAACAAACACAAGACTTAAATCTGGCTTTTTATTCGGATTGTTTTTAGTTCTTTTATTTGTTGTACGTTTCATTGTAGAATTTGTAAAACAAAGCCAAGGCGGAATCGAAGAAAATCTAGGTTATTTCTCAACAGGACAATGGTTGAGTATTCCATTTATCATTATCGGCTTATTCTTTATCATTAGAGCTCAGAGAAATCCTTTAGCAGAAGCATAAGAATTCCAAAAAAATAAAAAATGCCCAATATTTAAATATATTGGGCATTTTTATTTAGAGTTGATACGAAATACCTAATTCAATATTTCTTGTATTATAACCCGCATTTGAGCTTCCTAAGCCGGCATTAGAAACATGCCTAAGGCTTGGACGAATATCAAACCGAATTTCACCATAATCTGCAGTAAAACCAACTGCAAAAACATCTGCGAAAGCAAAGCCTTTAGACATTCGTTCGGTTTCCGTATCTGAAATCATTGGACCAACACTTCCTAAAATGTAAACCGAAAATATACTCGCAATTGGTTTTCTCACAATAAACCCAATATTAAGAACATATTCATTTACATTTTTCAACTGCATGTAATCAATCCTTTTCTGTTCAAAGTCTGGAGTTTCTGGCTTTACAAAATACAAATTGAGTAATTGATGTTTTCCAAAATTGATTTCTGGCTGGACTAAAATTTCATATTGAAAATTCTTGGTTTCTTTTATTTTATAATAGAATTGCAATTTATAAAACTGATTTGTAAAGGTGTAATCTTTATTATTAAACTCGCTTCCAAAGCCATAAGC
>NZ_CAMLIX010000125.1 GCF_946479975.1 uncultured Flavobacterium sp. | reverse complement strand
ACCACCGAGATCTACACTCTTTCCCTACACGACGCTCTTCCGATCTTTAAATAAAACAATTGCCGAACAATTATTTGCATCTATAACTGTTACTTCATAATCGCCAGCGGCAAGAGTAGAACTGTTGTTTATTGAAAGACCAAAAGGATTATTGTCTTTTTTCCATGTATATATATAAGTTCCGTTATTATTTGGTTTTCCACCAGAAGCATTTATAATTACTTTTCCATCTTGTAAACCTGAGCAAGAAATATTTGTAGAAATTCTAGTTACTTCTAGAGCTTTAGCAGGCTGGTCAAGAAACTGATCTGCAGATACTGCAGGATTTGTGCCATCCGTAACTTTTACCCTATAATTTCCAGATGCAAGATTACTAATAGTCTTGGTTGTTAATTTAAGTTCAGTTTCAGTAGAACCATTAACTAAAAACCAATTATAGTAATACACTGATCCACTTCCCCCGGTAGGATTAGCTGTTATAGTACCTGTTTTTTCTCCATTGCAAAGAATATCCTTATACTCTTCAATTGTTACATTTAAAGCATCTAATACAATTTTATTAGATACCTCAAAACAATCATTTGCATCTGTTACAGTTACAATATATTCTCCATTTCCTAATCCAGTGGTTAGGCCGGCAGCATTTGTGTTTGCATTAAAAGAATTTCCATTTTTTGTCCATTTGTATGTGTATGTACCGTTTGAAAGAGTTCCTCCAATAGCTGTAATTTTTATCTGTCCATCCAAGGCAGTTTTACTTGATGGCTGAGTTCTTTCTACTGTTTTAATTTCTAATTTATCTGGCGCAGCATTAATTACAAAAGGGTCAGCGTCTTCTCCTTTTTTTGGACCTACTATAGAACAATTTACTGCATCGTTAATTATATAAGTATAAGAGCCAGAAGCTAGATTAACAATGGAGGTATAAGATCCATTGTTTTCAGTTGCAGTGGTCTGAGCGACCGTAGCATTGGAACTGTTTTTCCAAATAATATTGTAACCAGATTTACCTCCTTTTATTGTTAAAGTGATACTTCCATTATCTCCAGAACATTTCGGGTGAGATATTGATCCACTTGCTTCTATTAGATCATTAGAGTCTAAAAATTCAGGCTTTGAGAAAACAGAGTGGCCAGCTTCATCGGTTACTTTAACTTTATAATACCCTTTAGCTAGATTTGTAGCTATTTTATCAGTTTTAAAAGTTTTATTTTCACCAACTCCATCTTTATCAGTACCAAACCATTCATATTTATAATCTGGTACTACGCCATTTGGCAGGAATGGATAACCATATTTAGCTGAAGCAGTTAGTGTTCCTTTAGCTTCTCCGTAACATTTTATCAATTCTGGTGTGGCTATAGTAGCCTCGATTTCTTGAGGTTGATCAATAATAAAGGCAGCATGAGCTTGGCACCCATTTGCATCAATAACATAAACATCATATTTTCCTGCTAAGAATGATGTATAAGAAGTTGGAGTGTCAAAGGAACCATTGTCTTTTGTCCAGGTTTGAGTGTAATTTTTAGTACCTCCAGTAATTTTAAAATTATCAATTCTACCATTGGCAGTATTAATAATAGTCGCATTAACTGATGTTCCTAAAATTTCTAGAACTTTTGGCCTTTCAATTTTTATAGTTCTTGCCCCATCAGTATCAACATCTGAAGGATTTGTTTGAGAATAACCCAATAACCCAATAAAGAATAATAGTAATAAGTAATGTTTTTTCATAAATATATTTTTATAATAAATTGGATTATTTTGTTTCAATGCAGTTATAACTGTCAGTAACTATAACTTTGTGTTCACCTTCCGTTGTAATCGGAATTGTTATAGGTGTTGTAAAACCTTGACTGATGGGACCTCCATCCAAATAATAATAATAAGGGGGTTTTCCTCCATCTGGGGTTATTAAAATCCCTCCGTTATCTGTATTGCAATTTGGTTGTACTGGAATAGCCTTATAAGTAAACTTAGCAGACGTATTAATTATAAATGGTAATGAAGAAAGAGCGCTAGATCCTACTGTTTGATTTTCATCTAAAACACTTTGAGTTTGGTATTTTATGACATATTCACCAGCGGCAAAGTTTGTCCATGTGTAAGAATTATTACTAAGTTGGTCTTTTTTGACAAAAATATTTATAAAATATTGTAAATCTGAACCAAACTTTTTATAAATAGTAATGAGAAATTTATCACTATCTTTAAGTTGAGGTGTATCCTTAAAATTAAGCGTAATGCTTCCTGTTGATTGCCCGTAACATTTAACAGGATCAGTGACAGGAGGGTTGACAGCTAATTCTGGAGAACATCCAATAATATTATAGGTACTTATATTGGTATAATTTGTTTGATATCCTGCTTGAAAGTGTATATATTGTTGATTAGTGTATCCGTCTAAATCTTTTACATAAAAAGAGATTGCGTTTTTTGCTTGATATTGAGATGGAAAATCCTTCCAAGCACCATTATCTAATTTGTAGCGCCAGTTCCATCCTCCATTTAACGTTAAAATTTCTCTAGGACATGTTTCACGGGTTTTGCCAGCTTCAGGCTCTGCTATATGAAGCCCAAATACTTCAGAATCTGCGAAACATCCACCGAGATAAGCCTGTAGAAAAGTCTCCTTATTGTAAGGAACTATTTGATATTGTGTATTAGGATCAGATGGTATTTTACAATCTTGGTCATTTTTATTACCAGCTGTAGACGATCTAAACTTTATCTGGTTTGGATTATCTGTAACATAGAAAAAATCATATTCTACAACAACGCTGCTACTGGTACTACTGCTTTGCGAAACTTGGTTATTACCTATAATAATGGTATGATTTCCAGCATGACTTCCGTTCCATCCTTGCGCTGGGCTAAACGTTGTTTTAATTAAAACGGCATGTTCTTGTGCATTTGAATTAAAACAAATGATAAGAAAAATAAAAAAGAGTAATTTTTTTTTCATAGTTATTTATTTTTCAACACAGCCTTTAGTATCAACTACTGTGATTTTATAATCTCCACTTACAAATTGCGTCGGTACTATATAAGGGCTGGTAAATTCATGTCTTTCAGCGAAACTTTCATTCCCCATGTAATAAGAATAAGGCGGAGTTCCTCCTTTTGCAGTAATTTTTAGCTGACCAAAATCGCCATTACATGCAGGTTGTGTAATGTTAACTTCAAATTCTAGTTTCTGCTTACGAGTAATTGTAAAGGTGAGATTCTTAACAGCTTCAGATGGAATATTGCTTTCAAATTGAGTTTGATAACTGAAATCATATGTGCCAGAGGGAATATTTTTCCATTTATAAACATAATCTGTTACCTTCTCAACATCTGCACTCAAAGATGTTGAAGAAACAAAATTATCGGTACCTAAAAGATTTCGACTAAAAAGAAATTTTTCATTTAAATCTAAAGGTCTGCTAAATGTAAATATAACTTCGCCATTTGTATAATTACAAGTGGTATTATTAGGAGATGAAATACTTATTGTTGGTGAGCAAGGATTTATCTTATAAGTAACTACATTAGAATAAATATTTTCATCTGCAAATGCAGGATCCCAATCTATCAATGCTCTAAAGAAAATATTTCCATTGTAATTTTTTAATGAAGGAAAATTAGCTTTTACAAAATCAAAACTTTGGTTGAAACTTGTAGTCACATTTAATGATGTGAAATTGACTCCATTAGTACTATATTCCCAATAAAACTTTTGAGGTCCTGTACATCCACTTGCCACTAGCGAAATTTTATCACAAAATGAGTTGTTCTTTGTATTTGGTTTAGGTATAACTTCACTGCTTATTAGTTCGAATTCTGGAATATTAACATCTCTGATAAAAGTACTTACTCCTCTACCTTTTTCACAGTTACTCATATTTGATGCCCACAAATAGACATTTTCCTGAGATTGTTGCTCCGTGTAGTCAAGGTAGACTATAAAATAATAATGATATTCAGTTGGTTTTTGATTAAATATTAAATATTCACCATATGGACCGGTTTCTTTAATAGGTTTAAGCCATTTACCATCTTCTCCTAAAATTTCATAAATCAATTCATTTACAGCTCCTCCGCTATAAATTGGAGGTAACGAGTAATTATTATACCCCCCCATATTACTTTTAATAATGTAGGTTTGTGCTTCTATCTGCTGACTAAAACAAATAGTAAAAAAAATAAAGAGTAATTTTCTTATCATACTCATTATTTTTTATTTTCAATACAGTTATAACTATCAACGATAGTTATTTTATAGTCTCCATCTGCCATATTTTTCTCGATGATATGTGGACTTTCAAAATGATGCATATCTTCAATTTTTTCGTCACTGAAATAATAGTAATAAGGTGGAGTTCCGCCTTTAGCAGAAATCTGTATTTTTATTTCATCGCATCCCGTTTGTATTGCTTTTATTTCAAATTTTAAGGCATCTGGCTCTGCAATTGTGAATGGTGGAATTTCTACAACACTTAAACCTTTTATTTCTTCATTCGGATCTGTACTTCTTTGAGCTTGATATTTAATGATATAATTGTCTGGGCTTAAATTTTTCCAGACATAAGTATTATTAGAGATGGATTCTTTCGAAACCTTTAAACTTTTAATAAATTCAGGTGGAGATGTATTTTTAAATAGATTAAATAGAAAAACATCGCCATCTACAAGTTCTGATTCGAATTTTAAGCTTACATTTCCATTTGATTGATTATTACAAGATACATTCGTCGTAGGTGGAACTCCACCAACGTATTGTGGCGAACAGTCTGTAATGTTATAAATAGCTGTATTTGAAGTATAACTGTCAATTTTTCCCGTTTTAAGATTTTCATAACTTACTACAAAGCGTATAAAAAGATTTCCGTTGTAATTATTTAAACCTGGCAATTCTTTCGGAATAAAACTCAATCCATTAATAGTATAGTCTTTACCATAGTTAAAATAACTCCATTGTGTATCTGTGCCTTTTCTGTATTGCCAAGAGTAATCTCCGTTTGTAATGTTTATGAACTTATTTATTGTAACCTGTTTGCAGTTTCCAACAGGTGCTTCAGGTTCTGGTAAGTCTAAAACTAAAAAACTCGTAATTCCGTGGCAAACATATAAAGCAGGACTTTGCATCGCTGTAAATTTTCCTGAAGTTGTTTCACTGCATTCGGGTCCTCCTATGATAGTGGGTTTAACTCTATTGAAGGCGCTTATAGAAAAGTTTACGGGATAATTGTTTTTGCTCACGGTTACTAAATCATAAAAATATTTTTCGTTACCATCATTATTGCTTATGTCGTAAGAAAAACTGCGGGAGAAATCACCAGTAGGAGATAGTGTCACAGAATAAGTATTGGTTTTTACATCGTTACTATATTTGCTCAAAGTAGTCTCCACCAAAATCTGACTTGTCTGGCAATACAGAAAATTAGTTAATACCAAAAAGAAAGTAAGAAGTAATTTTTTTATCATACTCATTATATTTTATTTTCAATACAGTTATTCAAATCCGTTACTTTAACAGTATGATTTCCTTCTGCTCCAATCTGTATATTAAATGGACTATTAAATTGATGTTTCTTTTCTACAGCAATACCATTTACAATTTCAGATTCCTGATCTAAAATGTAATAATAAGGAGGAGTTCCTCCATCTGCCTCAACTTTTATAGCTAGAGTACTGTCACTGCATAATGGTAATAGTGTTAATTTGAAAGTTAAAGGTTTGATGTTTTTAATTGTGAAAGCAGGTGTTAAAATTGGAAAATTTCCCACTCTATCAGAATTATCATTGATGGTTTGCGCTTGGTATTTTATGGTGTAAATTCCAGCCGAAATATCATTCCAAATGAATTGTTTGTTGATTATATCGCTAGAAGCAACAAATTTACTACTCCTAAAAGTTGTGCCTTCAAATAAATTTAAAAGTAGTTTCTGATTAGAAGAGATAGTTTCTTTTAATTTAATTAAAACAGAACCAGAAGATTGATTTGCGCATTTAACGTCAGATGTTACAGGATCTCCATCTAATGGAGGAGAACAACTGTCAATTTTATAGGTAACTATATTAGAATAAATATTATCATCAGTAGTACTAGGATCCCAATCAATAAGTACGCGGAAAAAAATGTTTCCGTTATAATTGTTCAAAGCCGGAAAGTTATCTTTTTTGAATTCATAACTCTCATTGAAATTTGTACTTACATTAGTAGCAGTAAAATTTGCGCCGTCTGTACTATATTCCCAATAAAACTTTTGAGTACCAGTACAACCCACAGCTGCTAACATCACTTTATCGCAGAATGAATTTGTAGTTGCTGTTGGCTCATTTAAGACTTTATTACTAATTACCCAATTGCAGTCAGAAGGTTTCAAAGTAATATGATCTCCACAGGTACTAGGAGATCTCCAGTCACAATTAAAACCAGTTTCTGCGACCGAAACTAGTTCAATGTAGGTAGGAAACTTGTCGAAAACAAAATAATTACCACTTTCATAGATTGGATTTATGCTAATACCGTAAGAAAGGTAATAATAGGACAGTAAAATAGTGCAATCAGTACCAATACAAATACTTGGACCTGCATATCGCAATATGAATTTTTCCTGCGAATAATTTTTTGAGCACAATAACATGAACATAAGAATTAGGAAATACCTATTCTTAAGTGTTGATGCAATCGTATATAAAAATCTGCTCATAAGTGCTGTTTAGAATTTTACAGTATAGAAATCCATTTTAGACATTCTTCCGTCTTTTGATACAGCCCTAATTCCGTATTTATAATTTGTATTTATGGTAATTGTTGGGTCTGAAAGGCGTTTAGTAGTACCAGTAACAACTTGAATTAATTGTAAAGGCTCTTTATCTGAACCTTTATAAATCTCAAAATTATCGGCGTTTGTACCAGAGTATTCCCAAGACAAATCAATAGTATTATTTAATTTATTTGCTTGAGCAAAGAAGCCTTTTACAGCATTTAACAAAGAAGATTTAGGAACAAACAAAGCTATTTCTGGAGAGGGAAGAGAAACTAAATTACTTTCATCTTTTGCAAAAATGGCATAGCGGTATGTATTTCCTTCAACTACTGTTTTATCTTGGTATTTTTCTTCTTTGTTTTTTGTCTCATAAAGTAAAGACCAGTTAGATTGATCATTTTCTTTTCTGTATAATTGATGTATTGCGGCATCTTCACTTTGGCTGTTTATCCATTCTAAAGAAATCAATCCGTCTGTAATTTCGTAATTTGTAAAAATAGGCGAGGTAGGAGGAACTACATCTGGCTTTTTAAGAATTAATGGCTCAGAGAATGGAGACATATTATAATGTCTATCTACAGCAATAACTTTGTAATAAACCTTACTGTTTAAACTTTTAATAACTACTTTATCTTCATAGTTATTTGGCTCCATCGGACTTACTGTCAACTGGCTATATTCTTCTTTAGCATTATAAGCCTTGTAAATACGATACCCCATAATATCTTTCTCTTTATTAGGAGTCCATGATATTTTTACAACTCCTAAACTATCAATGACACCTTTTAATTCTATAGGTTTAGCAGGCGGAATTGAATCTACAGGCTGTACAAGCATTGGAAAAGAAGTTCTATTACTTCCGTTTTTGCCTATTGCTGTTAGCGTAAAATAATTTGTAGGATTCAATTTGTTGTAGACAACATTTCGATCTTTTGCAGGGATGTTTTTGATAACAGTAACATATTTATTGTCATCTTGATCAGAACGTTTCAGTTCAAATCCGGTAATTTCGTCATTTCCCTCTTCCGGAAACTCCCAAATTAAATTTACAGTAGTTTCATTCTTAAATTCTTTAACAGTAAGATGAGGTACAAATTGCAATATAGATTTTCCTTTTCCAGAAATTACCTCAGAATATGGACCTAATTCTCCAAAAGAGGTAATTCCCTGAATTCTATAGCTGTATTGCGCACTATTTGCAATAGAATCAACATAAAAGAATTTTCTATTACTTTCATTCTGCTGATTTAAACTTGTATAAGGTTTGTCTGTTACTCTTTTAAAGTTTTTTTTGTCTGTAGAACGTTCAACATAATAACTTCCGTAAATAGAAGCCAATACTTTATAATTCCAGCTCAGCATGGCATTTTTATCCATAAAATGAGCAGTAAAATCCATTGGTTTTGGCAATGGTTCGTAATCTTTCAGACCAATAAAAATTCCCCCATAATCAATATGCATTTCTGGTTCAGGAACATTTGAAGAAACTCGATAAGCATATTTCTCGTTTGGTTTTACAGTTTTGTCTTCAAAACCTAATCCAGCTTTTTTTGCTATTTCAAAATCCTTATCAGCAGTGAATAGAGCAAATGTGAATCTTTGTTCGTTTTCTTGAGCAAGATTTACAATTGATTCTAGATTACTTATACCGCCAACCTCAAAATTTTCTCCAAAAATAGCTTGCGCAACAATTGCTGCATTATCATTTTGGTCAATTAATTTTTCCCATAATTCAATAGCTTCAGGTTTACAAACTTGCGCCAAAACAATTTTTTCAGGTTGAAGAAGTGTTTTATTATCTCGAGTAACTGTATATCTTTCTACTAAATATCCATGGGCATTTAATTTCTTCCAAGCCATAGGGTTATTTACGGCCCATCGCAATAAAATTTTATCTTTTTGTACTCTGGCAATTACCTCTATTGCAGTTTTTTTATCAGCTGCAATAGAATCTGTTGCTTTTTTTTGCTGTGCGTAAGTATTAAATATTGTAAAAACTAGTACAATTAAAAATTTAAGCTTCATGCTAATTTGTTTTATTAAAAGTAAAAATTGAACTAGTTCCTGCTTGTCCGCCAGGAAGTGTATAGTTTAATTTAATATTGTATTTACCGTCCCTAATCATTGGAAAAGCTCCATTAATAATATAACTGTATTTATCAATCATAGCTTGGTTCCCGCTGTTTAAGTATTTATTAACCAATTTATATTGTATATCCAAGAAGTCAGTTTTATAATAATAAGGCTGATTGTATCTGTATGGAAGTCTTTCTTTTAAATAAGCATTTCCAGGATCATTTGTCAAATAAGATTGATACCAGGTTAAAAGTTCAATTCCTTTTGTAGGCGGAAGACCTAAAACATTTGTATCTCTTTTAAATGTAATGCCTGCTTCTACTGGATAAATCTGATAGATCAGCGGATAAATATTGTTTTTATAGTACTCATCATCCAAAATTGCTTCAACTTTTATCAGTGGTATATTTTGAGTTTTTGCACTACCAACAATTTCGATTTCATCAAATGGTTCTGTTGATGCATTTTCTGCGTGCAAAGCATGAACATCAGAATAGATGATTTCTATATAGGTGTTTTTTGCTTTTTTAGCTGTCATTTTTTCTTGGAAAGTATTGTACTTACTGGTATTGAAATTATATAGTAATAATTCAACATCATCTCCAGCAGTAATACTTCCGTTCAACTGATTACTTTTTGTATCAACACTTACATCTTGATCTAAATTTTGAGTTGTATAAGATTGAGATAAGTTCGAATTACCATCCACTTTTTTCTGTAAGGTTTGTAAAGAGAGGCTATATGATTTAGAAGTCTGCAAAGCAGGAAAATCAACAATCACTTTTCTTTGGGTAATATCATACTTTATAGAACCTGAGGCAGTTTTGTCTCCCGTTTTATAAATAGCCTGCTGCGATTGTCCGTCTTTTAATTCAAACAAATATGGCTGTCCCTGTTTTAAAACTACATAAGCTTGTTTAGATTCGTTTTGATAAACATACTTCTGATCAAAAACAGGGTAGGAGTATGCAACATTATCTACCGGAATATGGTTAGGTGGTACACCAGTTGTAAAATTTCTCGTTTCTGTTTCAACAGCAATCTGTCCTTCATCATACACAGTTTTCCAGACACCTTTGACTCTTTCCTGAAAACTTACTTTTACAGTTAAATTCAAGTTAGATGTTGGGGGTAAAATATCATGAGAGGTAAAACTTACTAAATCATGAGTTGAGTTCCAGCTTAAATCTCCAGCAATTGCAGTTCCTTCTTTTTTAATAGTATATTCTTCTAGTTTAAGCATATATGTTTTTACACCCGAATCCTCTTCAATATTAAATTCTTTATCAATAGGCATATTAAATCCAACTTGTGGAACTGTAAAAACATCAACATCTTTTGCACCTTCAGAAGGATTAATATCTGCAATAGATTTTAAACCTCCTAGCGGACTGTCAGTTATAAATTCGCAGTCTTTTCCAAATTCTAATTTAAATCTAAAACTACCTTTAACAGCTCCTCCTAAAATATTAAAATAACCGCCAAGATAACCTCTCAGCCATACAGGGTTTGGTAATTTGGCTTGCAGTAAAACTGCTCCACCACCTTTTATAATTGAGATTTTCTTTCGAATCATAAATAACTTGATTTTTATACCAAGTTCTCCTTGCAGATAGGCATACGATTGACCATTGGCATACCATCCGTTTATACCAATTTGCCCTGAACCTTTACATTGTGCTTCTCCATAATCTTTTACCATTATATCGAAACCAAAACCAGCTTGAAAATTGGCATAAAAAATTAAGAAAGTTAAGTCTCCCGTTTTAATACTGAAATCTGCTCCAAAAGCAAATCCTTTTCCTGATGCAATGCTGTTTTCATCTCGCATGTAATCCAACTTCGCAACGTCGAGACCTAGAATTTCGGCGACAATATCTGGTGGTGGTGGACTTCCTGGAATATCATCGCCAATCATAAAGTAACCTCCAGTTTCGACTTCTATTGAGCCAATACCCATTTTTAAACCTAATCGGTCTGTTGGAGTACCCATATGAATATACCATTTATCTGGTGCAAAATGCAGTACTGCCCATCCCGCTCTATTTTTAGATGCCCTTCCTTTTATAACTCCACCAGCAACCTCAACATATAAGTCAAAAGTTCCATGCAGAGTATGCGAAGTAAAATCGTACTCAATTGCAGCATAAGCATTTAATCCCATTTGACCAGACACAGTATCTGGATACACTTGTTTAGAAGCTTCAATTAGATTAGATTCTTTTAGTTTATCAAGGGTGCTTTTGACCATTTTGCTCTCTGCAGTTACAATTTTTTCGAGATTCTTTTTCAGCCCTTCTACTGGTACTTTAAAACCGAATTCTTGCATGACATGACCCTCACCATATATACTAATTCTGTTAATTCCGCCATTGTCATTAAATGCAATTTCAAAACCTGCTCCTCCCCAAAAAGCTTCAGGTCTTGCGGCATTAGCAAATTGAATCATTGCTTTTATTCCTAGAGAAGAAGGTTCGTCTGGAACATATTGCGCACCAGATGCAGTAAAAGAAGAACTAAATCCGGCTTTCTTCATGTTGTAATAGGCCCCGCCTCCAAAACCTTTTATTACAAAAGCACTACAAGGAATGTTCAGGTTATCGGCCATTGCATCAACATACCAATATCTAAAGTTATCTTTTCTACCAAAAATGGCATTTGCCTCGACTTTGATACCGCCTTTAAATTCTGCCTTTAGATTACCTTTAAAGCCTTTTCCATAAACAGGATCATCATCCATTATAATGATGCTTCCTGCAAATTTTGCTCCACCTAAATCTGCATTTAGATCAATACGTGCAAACTTGACATAATCAAATTTCCATTTTTGGATTCCATCATTTTCATTGAATTTCCCAACTAAATCAAATTTTGTTCGGCCCCCAAACTGATTTTTCATCAGATTGATTGATAGATCTAATCGTAATGCAGCAGAATTATCATCAGCTATTAATGCTATTTCATGTATTGTGATCGGAAAATTAGCCACTTTAGATGAGCCGACTTCATCTCCGTAATTATCCTTATAGCCAAAGTAATCGGTCTTGATAATCGGAGTAACCGTTTGAAGTTGAAGATTTTGAAATTCTATTCCTTCAAATAAGATTATTTTTTTTGATTCTTCAGCTTCAGTTTGTGCAGTGGCAGCAGGATCTTCTGTTTTTGAAGTATTATCAGTTTTTGGTTTAGGTATTGCTTTTCCTGCATCATCTAACGCTACTGCGTTACCATTTTTATCTACAGCACCTTTTTTGATTTCTCCCTTTGCGTTAATTTCTTCAGTTCGGTACTTAATACCTGCTGAAATGTCGTCAGGATCAAAAGACTCGGTGAGAACTGTTTTCGTAACGGTTCCGTCTTCGGCTTCACTTTTCTCTAAAAGAGCAGTTTTAATGGTTAGATTGCCATTTAATAATGCTTTAGGTAAAAATTTACCTTCTTTTACTTTTAATTCGATATAAGAACCTTTATCAATATTTGCTGTAGCTTTAAAAACTGAAAAGCATAATTTCTTGGCAATTTCTGCCTTTAAAAGGTATTCATGATCTACTGGATTAACAATTGCATTGTAATCAAGTGCTACAATAGAACCGTCTTTACATTTTGCACCTGTGCTGGTTAATGGAAGAACAACAGATCCAGAAAATCCACCCGATACTAATGAATTTGCCTTAAAACCAAGACTAATATCTTTGACCGAAAACGACCATCCACCTGCACTTCCAGAACCAAGATCTAAAATATCTTTGGCTGTAAAAAGTCCAGAAACGCCCATCCCGTCAATAAGTAAGTTGGTGGCAGAAAAAGTAACTCGCTTCTGTCCAGCTTTTATTTTAAATTCTTCTGGTAAAGTAATTTCTACATTGCTGGCATAAAAACCTCGCCATAAACTTTCATTTCCAGGGACAAGATAATCTTTTTGATAATTGGCAGGCCAAACTATTTTCTCAGAATTTCTAAGGTCACTTAAATCTATTTTAGCATCTTTTACTTGAAAACTTAATCCAGAAAAGTTGGTGATTTGAAATTTAGGAAGTGACATTTCTACTAAAATGTCATTCCAATTACTTGCCTTAGTAAAAAACTTACCTATTACTGATGCATCTTTAATAACCTTATTATCAGAATCAACAGGTACAATTATCTTTTTAGAAAATTGAACCTCTGCAGAGATGCCAAGTTCTTTAAAACCATTACAATCAATAGTTACATAGGTTTTGTTTTCGACTTTTCCAATGGACATGTTCATCCCGCCTTTTAGGATGAGAAGAGATTTATCACCAAATAAAGGTATCGGCACATCACCTAGTAAAACTAAATTTGTATCTCCCGTTAAGCCTCCTTTGTGAGATAGTCTAATATTGTTAGCGCCAAAAAACAATTCTCTAAACTTGCCCGTTTCATCAGTCTGCGGAAGAATAATTCTAACAAAAGCAGTTAATTCAGTATAAGTTGGTGTAAACTTGGCATTACTAATACCAAGCATATATTGAACATTTCCAATTGTTTTTTTGATACCAAGTGGAAGCATTGACAATTTTTTTGGTTCAAGTAAATCGGTAAGATTCTTTTTCTCATCGATTTCTGCAAAAGTTGCTTTCGCTTTATTTAAATCATCATTAGTTTCCTGCGATAAAGGAAAATGCTCTTTTAAATAATTACTATTAAATTCGCTTTCAGTATTTTGATTGTATTGAAAGGATTGTGAACCCGAATTGATCACATTTAGAATAATGCTTTGTGAAGGAAGAGGTTTTCTTTTATTACTTATTGTATCAAGATAAGTATGAGAAAAACTATTAAAACTTAAAAGAAATAAAACTATACTTAATACAATAGAAGTATACTTTGAAGTAATTTTTTTCAATTTTTGTAGGTTTGGTTATGGTATTTTTTTTGGAAATTGGGGCTTATTAATAATGTGATTCTAAGAGAAAAGATTTGTTTATATAAACAAATTTGGGACTCTAATCTATTTAAAATCAAATTATTAAATTTTAATATCTATTTCGCATAATAATTTTGTAATTAGTTTTAAAACGTATTTGACTGTTAAAATTTTGCCAAATGTAAACATTTAGTAAAACAAATCCTTACGGTTTTCCACATTTGAGCAAAAAAAAACTCCAGATTAAAATTCTGGAGTTTTTTAAAATATTTTAAAAGAAAAATTTATTCCTCTTTCATCGTATGATAAACGTTCATAACGTCATCATCTTCTTCGATTTTTTCGATTAATTTTTCAACATCAGCGATTTGAGCTTCAGTTAATTCTTTTGTGATTTGCGGAATACGTTCAAAACCAGAAGATAAAATTTCAAGCCCTCTGTTTTCTAATTCTTTTTGCAAAGCACCAAAACTTCCAAAAGGAGCGTAGATCAAGATTCCGTCTTCATCTTCAAAAACTTCCTCAGCACCAAAATCAATTAATTCTAATTCTAATTCTTCCGGATCAAGATTTCCTTTCGCAATTCTAAAATTACAAGTATGATCAAACATAAACTCTACAGAACCCTGAGTTCCCATTGTTCCGTTGCATTTGTTAAAATAACTACGAATGTTTGCTACCGTTCTATTATTGTTATCAGAAGCTGTTTCAATTAAGATTGCGATTCCGTGAGGAGCATATCCTTCAAACAAAATTTCTTTATAGTTGGCAGTATCTTTATTACTAGCGTTTTTAATTGCGCGCTCCACATTGTCTTTCGGCATGTTGGCAGCTTTCGCATTTTGTATAACGGCTCTTAATCTAGAATTAGCGTCTGGGTTTGGTCCGCCTTCTTTAACAGCCATTACGATATCTTTACCAATTCTGGTAAAAGTCTTGGCCATTGCAGACCAGCGTTTCATTTTTCTTCCTTTTCTAAATTCGAATGCTCTTCCCATTTCTAATTTTTAGTTTTGTGATGCAAAAATACGGTTATTCCTTATTTTTTCCAAAGACAAAATAATTCTTTTTTTAAGTGATAATTTTAAGAACAAGGTAGGCTAAGTAATTTTGATAAATTCCAAAATTTAAATTCCCAAATTCCAAAACAAAAAACCATTCGCAGCGCGAATGGTTTTTTGTAAAATCTAAAATCTAAAATCTAAAATCTAAAATCTAAAA
>NZ_CAMLIX010000124.1 GCF_946479975.1 uncultured Flavobacterium sp. | reverse complement strand
TGTTTGTTACGGTAGCTGTCGTTGGTCGCTACTGAAAAATTTACTACTTGTTTGTCCTGTGACGTTGTGCGTACTTCCGCATCTCTTGTCAGTCTTCCTGTAATGGTCATGATTTCTACTTTTTTGCGTTATTAATTTTGTTCTGATTTTTCCCTTGATTTATTCGGCAATGAGAGGAGGTGCTGAAGTTTCGTTTCACTCTTTTGCCATTTCCAATGCTGTATTTTTTCATTTCTGACATTTTTTTTATTCGTCTAAAGAGCCGGAGTATGCTTTGTTTCGTTTCACGAGCATAAAAAGGTTAGTGTTTAGCAGGAACAAGGTTTTGTCAAGAAAATACGACCCGAATGGGTGGAGATTTTTTTGCAAACCAGGAAGGCACGACCTTGTTCCTGCGTTAAGAACACGGAAATACCTTTGCTCTTGAAATGGAACAAAAAAGCATATCGGTTCTTGAATAAAAAATCATGTGGAAGCACTTGAAAAAGGCATTGAGGAAATGGCCTTATGATTACAAAACCTGCAATTACATTTAGCAGAATTTATTTTAGTATCTCAAAGTATTGTGGCTTTGGAAGCCACGTAAACGGTACTGAAAATACTTGTTGAGGGATAAGATTGGATAGTTTTCAGTATGGTTTATTAAGTCATCCTACCAAAGCTCTTTTATTGCATGGGATGGATGCTGGAGGAATAAATGTGCTTTTGAGGATTAAGTATGGGCATAAAAAAAGCAGGATTTTTAAATCCTGCTTTTGAAAATGTGTTAATTTCTAAATTACTTCTAATTTTGAAAAATGTTCTCTAAAATGAACCATTAAGATTTCTACAAACCTTCCGATAATATAGCCTTTAGTTGCTTCATCAGGTGCTGGATTTTTAGACCAATAGGTGGTAACTATCTTAAGTCCGTTAGTATGATCTTTAGGTTGTAGCAAAACTTTCTCAGACCATTGGTCTGGAGTGTGATTATAAAGAACCTCTTTATCCTTATTTAATTTAATCTCCCAGGTTTTTAACTCACCTTTTCTAATTTTTGCATTGATAGCTTTGAATAAAGCATCATTATCTTTTGTGTGTATAATTATTTGCATACTATAAATTGATTTAAGTAGTTAATTACCTGACAAATAGAATACCACCATTTAAAAAACAACAAAAAGTCTTGCTTTTTTAGAATATAACGACAACCTGTCATGGTATAAACGCATCTTCCATCGCTTTGAACCTATGTGAGACCGAATCCATATCTTGACTAATTTTCTGACTTGTGATTTTAGCGTAAATCTGTGTAGTTGAAATGTTTTTATGTCCCATCATTTTGCTAAGACTTTCTAGAGGCACGCCCTCTGTTAAAAACATTGTTCCAAATGTGTGCCTTGCTGTATGGAAAGTAACTTTTTGTTCAGTAACAATCTCTAATTCCTGAACAAGTTTGTCTATATAGCTATTACAAATTTTATTAGTTGGAACAGGAAAAATAAAATCATTTCGGGTAGTACCTTTATATTTTTCAATAATACGTTTGGGTATTTCCATAAGCCTAACATTAGAGGCAACATCAGATTTTTGTCTTCGGCTTATAATCCAATCGTGACCATCAAAAAAGGATTGTATGTTAGTACTTTTAAGTTGTTTAATATCTATATAAGATAGTCCTGTAAAACAGCTGAATACAAAAAGATCCTTTACAATTTCATAATTTTGTTTTGAAGGATTGTGTAATAACAGGGATTCAACGTTTTCCTTAAGTAAATAGCTACGGTCATTTTCCTTCATCGATATTTCATAATCTTCAAAAGGATTTTTCCTGATAAGACCGTTTTTGACAGCTATTTCCGCAACACGATAGAGTGGCATCGTATATACCCAAACAGTATTGTGTGTGCACTTTTTGTCTATTCTAAGGAAGAAATCAAACTCTCTGATAAAATCACACGTCAATTCCCTGAACGCCATGTCATCACGATGATACCTGCTTTTAATAAATTCAGCAACATGGTTATAGACAATTTTGTACTTATAGTAGGTACTTTCGGAGCGTTCTCCTTGTACTACCATTTTTCCAAAATCATCATTATTCTTTTTAAATACTTTCAGCAAGGAATCTTCCATTACACCAACACCTAGAAATGCAAGTTTCAGCTTTTGTGCCGTTACAAAACCCTCGTGTTTCATCATATCTTCATAAAGGGTATCGATACGTGCCCGTATATTATCCAATTTTTGATTAATACCTAGTGCTTTTGCACTCTTGCCTTCAACTCTTCCGTACTTTAAATCCCAATTATTGAGGTTGATTTCTAACTTAGTTCCCAAAGTCTTAGGTGTCCCATCAATGGTAATGCGTGCCATAATAGGAGCATTACCATTCTTTTTCGGCTCGTTCTTTTTTAAGTAGAAAAGTAGCTTGAACGTGGATTTTTTTGTCTGTTCCATAACTCAAATGTTTAATGTTTAAAATTAAATTACATTGATTTACAAGGGAATATGAAAAATAGCGCAAAACACTGAAATATAATCAGTTATGCTGAAAGGTTACTTTATAAATCGGTAATGAATTAGTAACCTATCTTTGTATTTTTAAGACCAAAACCTATCAGACACCGAGTTCCAAACTAAGACTACTGTTTTATAAAGCATTGTATATAAACGGTTTTAACCGTTTTGCTTATTTTTGCTTTTTACTAATCTTTTTTTGTTAAAAAAGAACGTTTCAACGAGTTTTTAGGTTAGTTACAGACAAAAAAAATCAAAAATAGACGGTCTATATAACTTTGATTCTGTTAAAATACTTTAAATACATTAAAACAAAATCTTTAAGTTATGAGAGCTAAATCTACTCTTAAAAAAGCAGTGAAATTTGTCAATAATTGTAAGTTCATTTTTTCATTTAAAAAGAACATTTTCGGAAAGAACATTTTTTTATTTCTGTTTTTTTTAATGACAAATTTTTCATTTGCACAAATTGAAAATGTGGATTCGTACTTAACAAACTTAGAAAACTCTGGACAAGATTCTAAGCTTACTACTCTTAAACATCTTCTGTACGATTTACAATCTGCAGTTTATGCTTCTTCTGGTAAAATAAATAGTTATGGCGAACTGCCAACTGCTTTATTTACAGACAATAATTCTATAAACAGCCTGAACACGTTGATCTCTTCTAAAGGAGACATTGAAATTGCAACTATTAAAATCGAAAAACCAGCAGATTTAAACCAATCTATTGACTTGAATTCTTTCTCTGGTTTTGAAAAATTGAAATATATTTTTATTACAACCGAAATTAATACTAGCCCTTCTGTAATCAATAATCTGATTAAAAATGACACTTCAAAATACATTCTTCTTTATAAAATTTCTATAGGCGGATAATAAAAAACTAGTACTATGAAAAAAATCTACTCTCAATATTTTGCGGTTTTTTATTTCCTTTTAATCCTATTTTTTGGCATTAATAAAGGTAACGCACAAGTTATAAAACCGTTTAAAGAACGAACTTCTTCTTATACGCCTGCCAGAACAATCTATAAAATTAAAGGTGATTTTACTATGATTGGAAATAGCAATTTGACTTTACAAAATTATAGCGACACTGAACCTAATGGAACCAATCCGATGGTGTATGTTGACAGGGACAATAATAATCAAACCCATAATTCTTCGTCAGCGACTTTGGATTTACTTAATGACAGCGGTGCAAAATTAACGAACTGTTATAACATCGTTTACGCAGGTTTGTATTGGACAGGAAGAGTTTCTGACGCTGCGAATAGCCCAAACTCTTTTGTTGTAAGTAAAAATGGCGTAACAAAAACTTTAGATAAAAGAAAAATTTTATTCAAAGGTCCAGTAAATGCAAACTACACTGAATTTACAGCTACTGATATTTATTTTCCAACCAATTCAGACAATAATATGTTTAGCGCTTATGCGGAAGTTACCGATTATGTAAGAGCAAACGGAGTTGGAGAATATTTCGCGGCCAATATAGCTGCAACTGAAGGGGCTGATGGAGGAACCATAGGAAAATACGCTGGATGGGGCTTGGTGGTTATCTATGAAAACTCAAATATGAAAAACAGAGACATTACTGTTTTTGATGGTCATGCTTTTGTAACTAATAATACAACTGCAAATTACACTATTCCTGTTTCTGGATTTAATTCTGTAACATCTGGACCAGTTGGTATCAAACTGGGAATTATGGCTGGTGAAGGTGACTTGTATTATGATGGTGATTATTTTCAAATTCAAAAATTAAACACGAACACATACCAGAGCTTAAGTCATTCATTAAATACGACTAATAATTTCTTTAATTCTACCATAAATACTGGAGGTAATAATAGAAATCCGAATTTAATTAATAATTCGGGTGTAGATATTAGTATGTTAAATCTGCCAAATAGCGCAAAAGACCTTATCGGAAATAATCAAACTTCAACCACTTTTAGATATGGATCTACAGTAGATACTTATGCCATATTTTCAATTGTGATGGCGGTTGACGCTTATGTTCCAGAAATTGAAGGAGTTCTTACTGCAACTTCAATCAACGGAAATAATACAGGCGCGGGACCTTACACAGTTTTGCCAGGTCAGGAACTTGGTTACAAAATACAAATAAAAAACAAAGGTTCTGAAGCGGTGCAAAACAGTAAAATAGTGATTCCGATTCCGTACAACGCTACATTTGTGGATGGAAGTTTGGCAAAAACTGTAAATTTTACTCCACTTCCAACTCCAAACTCTTTGACGTATCAGCCAACAACTGGTGCAAATGGATCGATTGTTTGGGATCTGGGTACATTGCCACTTTCTTCTAATCCAGATGCTGTTTTGGCCGAACTAACATTTAAATTAAAAGCTACAGAAAATTGTGCTTTACTTAAAAATTCAAACTGTAATAATGTTATTCAAGTAAACGGAGTATTAAGCGGAAAAGGAGCAAATTCTGGAGTAACGGTAGCTGATAAATCGCTGATTTTAGGTTATACTAACTCGGGATCTTGCAGCGGAACTTCTATTGCGGCGCCACTTCAAACGACTATTAATTCAACTGATTATACAAATGCAAATTGTCAGGCCACTTCGCCTACGATTGCTTTTACTTTCTGCAACACATCCTCTACAATTCCAGTTACTGATGTAACTGGTTCATTTCCTACTGGATCAACATTTTATAATGCTTATCCTGTTACTGCAGGAACAACGGCGCAATATACCATTAACAATCCGTTCCCAGCAACAGTTGGAACATCAACTTATTATGCCATTCCACCCGGAGGAGCTGGAAGCGGTTGTTATTTTCAGTTTACGATTACGGTTGAAAGCATTACCACAACGCCAACCGTTGCTCCGGTAAACTATTGTATTGGTGATACTGCCGTGGCTTTAACTGCTGTTCCTAGTAAACCAGAATATACTTTATACTATTATTTAACTTCTAATGGGACTGCACAGCAATCTATAATTCCGTCAACTGCTGCAGCGGGACAATTTACCTATTATGTAGCCGAAGGAAAAACAAATGCCTGCATTGGTCCTAAAAAACAAATTATAGTAAATATTAATGCAAAACCAACAATAGTAATTACTAATCCGCTTCCTATTTGTGCACCAGCAACTTCATTAGATTTAACTGCTGCGAGTATTACCAATGGAAGCAGTTCTGGACTGACTTTTACGTATTGGACAGATTCAGCTGCAACTACTCCATTGGCAAATTTTAGCACAGCGATTCCTGGTACTTATTACATAAAAGGAACAAACGCTTCATCTTGTTTTGATATTAAACCAGTTGTAGTTACAAAAAGTACTGTCACAGTAACTGAATTAACTGCTTCACACATAGATGTAAAATGTTTCAACGAATCTACTGGATCAATAACTATAAATAATGCTTCTGGTGGAATTGCTCCTTATACTTATTCATGGAAAAAAAATGGAACAGTTTATAACAGCACTTCACAAACCTTAAATAATTTAGGATTTGGAACTTATGAAGTTACGGCAACGGATGCAAATGGATGCCAAGGAACATTAACAATTAATATTTTACAACCTGCTGCAGCTTTAACTCTTGAAAATTCTTCTAAAACAGATGTTTTATGCTACGGCGAAAATACCGGATCTGTAACTGCAGGAACAGTAACAAATGCTGTTGGAACACTAACTTATTCTTGGAAAAACAGCGCCAATGTTGAAGTGGGAACTATAGCATCAATTTCAAATCTTTCTGCGGGAACTTATACTTTAACAGTCACAGATTCTTGTTCTTCTCAGTCTAATTCTGTAATAATTGGACAACCAACTGCTGCTTTAAGCTGTTCTATCATTCAAAATAAAGCGGTTTCAGCAAATGGATTAAGTAATGGAGAAGCAACAGTAACACCAATTGGCGGTAATGGAGGCTATACTTATTTATGGGATAATAACGAAACAACTCAAAAAGCAATTGCTTTAAACGCTGGATCTCATTCTGTAACTGTAACAGATTCCAATGGCTGTACTACAACTTGTACTGTAATTATAACAGAACCGAATGTCCTTTCTTGCAGTATTTCTCAAGATAGTCCTGTAAAATGTTTTGGAGAAAATACTGGAAAAGCAACTATAACAGCTTTAGGAGGAAATGGAGATTACACTTATCTTTGGGATAATGGCGAAACAACCGCTCAAGCTATTGCTCTAAGTGCTGGTTCACATACTGTAACTGTAACCGACAAATTAAATTACACCACTACTTGTACGGTTACTATTTCACAGCCTCAAAGTGCATTAAGTGCGACAAAAACTCAAACGGATGTTACTTGTGGTGGCGGAACAAATGGTTCTGCAACTGTAAACGTTTCAGGAGGAACTGCAGGTTACACTTATTATTGGAATACCAATCCAGTACAATCAACAGCAACGGCGTCAAATCTTGCTTCTGGTAATTATAATGTTTTAGTTACAGATGCCAACGGATGTTTTATTTCTGAATCGTTTACTATTCTAGATGGAGATACTCTTGTTCCAGTTATAAATACTTTACCACAAACAACGACGATTAATTGTCCAGCAGAACCAACTTTTGCGCAGGCAGTTGCTACTGATAACAATGGTAGTATTTCTTCTTTAACTTACGTAGACACAACAACTCCTGGCAGCTGCGCTGGATCATACACTATAACAAGAACTTGGACTGCAAAAGATGCTTGTGGAAACACTTCGCTTCCTGTTAGTCAAACAATTATTGTACAAGACAATACTGCACCAACTTGGACAACTTTAGCTGGTTCATTAAACAAAACTATAGAATGCAGTGATGCGACAGCTTTGGCAAATGCTCAAGCTTTGTTTCCAACGGCTTCAGATTCTTGTGATGCTGATGTGACTAATATTGTAAAAGTAAGCGGTCAGTTTACGGCTTCTCCAACTTGTGTAAATGCAGGAACCTATACCAATACATGGACTGTTAAAGATGACTGTGGCAATACTTCTGATACTTTCACGCAAGTGATTACCATTCAGGATACAACTGCTCCAGTATTTACAGGAAATCTTCCACAAGATAGCACAGTATCGTGTGATGCAGTGCCGCAACCTGCTGAAATGACAGCTTCGGATAATTGCAATGGAGATTTACCAATTGTTTTTACAGAAACAAAATCTAATATTCAAAACGGGTGTCCAACTAATTATACCTTAACGCGTACTTGGAAAACTAGTGATTGTGCAGGAAATGCAGTTTCATACACTCAAATTATAACGGTAAAAGATACAACTCCTCCAACAGGAACAGCTCCTGCAAATGTAATTAATTTAGCAAGTGCCAATTTAATTCCAACTGGAACTCCAACAGATATTAAAGACGCTGCAGATAATTGCAGTCCAACCGTAAATATAACTGTTACTGATGCTACAGGCGCATGTGATGGAAATGTTTACATCCTAACGAGAACATACACTTTGACAGATTGTGCTGGAAATAAAACAGAATTGGTTCAAACTTTCACTGTGAACTGTAAGGTTAAAAAGAATATTGTAGCCAATGATGATAATGCAGGTCCAATTGCGGGCGTAAATCATACGACTACAAATGTTTTAAATATATTTAAAAATGATACTCTGGATGGCAATGCAATAACTGCTTCAGATGTAATTTTGACAACTGTAACACCAAATTCCTATTTACAATTAAATGCCGACGGTTCTGTTGATGTGCTGCCAAACGCTCCTGTTGGAACATTAACGTTAGTATATCAAATCTGCGAAGCCAATCAAACAGATAATTGTGATACCGCAACGGTTACCATTACAATTGAAGCACCAAAAATGACTGTTACTGCGACACCAATATGTGTAAATGACGTTCCGTATATTGATTATGTTGTAACTCCTTTAAATTTTACTCCTGTAAATGGTGTAACTATTACATGGGCAGACAGCAGTGATACTTTAGTTTCAACTACTTCAAATTTAGCGTTACGCGGTAGAATTTTATGGCCGGGAGCTGTTGTTGATGGAACTGGAAAAGGAATTGACTGGCCGGGATGGATTTTCGAAAACAATAAATGGGTTCAAGGTGCTGACGGATTTGAAAAATTACGCCCAACGGCAAATTTGACAATCTCTTTAAATCCAAGTGAAACTATTACAGTTAATTATCCGCCATCTGATCCATATTGTACATCTCGACCAACGTTTGCTATTATCGCAAATGATGATACAGCAGGTCCTATAAACGGTGTTTCGGGAGGAACTAATATCATTAATGTTTTAACGAATGACACTTTAAATGGCGCAACAGTTACTATTAATGATGTAACATTGACAACTACAATTCCTGATCCAAAAGGTGCATTAACCTTAAATCAAGATGGTTCTGTAAATGTTGCTCCAAATACGCCAGCGGGAACCTACACACTAACGTATCAAATTTGTGAAAAAGCTGATTTTGGAAATTGCGATACGGCAATCGTAACCGTAACTGTTACTACGCCAGCTGCGCCGCCAACTCCTGTTGTAGCAAACGATGATACCTATAGTAATATCGGATGCAACACTTTCGGATTGGTTGGAAATGTACTTTCAAACGACCTAAAAGGTACAACTCCTGTAACCTTAGAATTAGTAAACTTTACGCTTACATCTCAAACGAATCCAAATATTACAATTGATAATTCTGGAAATGTAACGGTTTCAAGTTTAACACCTGCGGGAACTTACACGTACAATTATAGAATTTGTGATAAATTAAGTGCTTCAAACTGCGATACAGCGACTATTACCATTACTGTGGTTGCAAATGGTGTAACAACTTTAAAAAGTACAGCATGTACAGATGATTCATCATTGATAAACCTGACAAGTTTACTTCCAGAAGGAAGTCCTATTAATGGAACTTGGGTAGATAAAAGCAATTCTAATACACTTCAAGGAAGCGTATTCAATCCATTTGGCCTGGCACTCGGAAATTACGCTTTTGAATATCTAATTTCCGACGAAAAATGTCCTCGAAGTATCGTATTAGATATGGAAGTAAATGATGATTGTAAAGTTTTGGCCTGCGAAAAAGTTTTACCTCGTAATGCATTTTCTCCAAATGGCGATAATATGAACGAGACTTTCAAAATTGATAATATCGACGAATTAACCTGTTATCCGAGTAATACTGTTGAAATATATAATCGCTGGGGAATTTTAGTTTTTGAAACCACTAACTATAACAATTTAAGCAATGCTTTTGATGGAACTTCTAAAGGAAGAACCACCATCAAACAATCTGACGGATTGCCAACGGGAACTTATTTCTATATCATTAAATACACCTCTTTCGACGGAACCAATACTCTTATAGAAAACAAATTGGACGGTTATTTATATCTATCCCGATAATATCTCAAGCACATACGCTGTAGAACTTCTTTTACAGCGTACTAAAGAATCGTTTTTCGCTGAAACACAAACAAGCAGCTATTTGATTTCAAAACCTAAAAAATCATTAGTTACCATTAAAATATATCTATTATGAGAACAAAATTATTCTTATTCGTCATTCTGTTAGTTACATACGGCGGGTATGCACAGCAAGATGCGCAGTTTACCCAATATATGTACAATACAATTAACATAAACCCTGCCTACGCTGGTTCTCGTGGTACTTTAAGCATTTTTGCCCTGCATCGTGATCAGTGGATTGGAATGGACGGCGCTCCTAAAACCAACACTATTTCCATAAATACTCCAATAAATAATAGTAATATCGGACTTGGAGTTTCTTTAGTGAATGATAAAATCGGGCCTACAAACGAGAATCAATTTTCTGTAGATCTTTCTTATACCGTTCCAACTTCTGAAACTTGGAAACTTTCTTTTGGTATCAAAGGAACCGCTGACATTTTTAATCTTGATGTAACAAAATTAAATCCAGAAAGTTCAGGAGATCCGCAGTTTCAAAACTTGAATAATGATTTTTCTCCAAATTTTGGTGCAGGTCTTTACTGGCATTCAGATAAAGCTTATATCGGATTATCGATACCAAATTTCATTCAGACAAATCGTTACAGTGATAATGATGTAGCCATTTTTAAAGACAAAATCAATTACTATTTAATGGCGGGTTACGTTTTTAATTTATCTCAAGAAATAAAATTTAAACCAGCAGTTTTAACAAAAATGGTCGAAGGAGCACCGCTTCAAGTTGATGCCTCTGCAAACTTTATGTTTTTTGACAAATTAACTCTTGGTGTTGCCTACAGATGGGATGCTGCAGTGAGTGCAATGGCCGGTTTTCAAGTTTCTGACGGACTTTATATTGGTTATGGTTACGATAATGAAACCACCAGTTTAAAAAACTATAACTCTGGTTCGCACGAAATTTTCCTTCGTTATGAGTTATTCAAAAATAATGGTAAAATGACAACTCCTCGTTTCTTCTAAAAAAAAGTATCATGAAAAACTATACACTACTTTTCCTTACAATTATAAGTTCTTTTGCATTTAGCACTTATGCACAACAGGCAAAACTAAATTCTGGTGATAAAAAATATGATAGTTATGCTTATGTTGATGCCATTAAAACCTATGAAAAAGTGGCTACTAAAGGATACAAATCTGAAGATATGTTTAAAAAATTAGGGAACGCCTATTATTTTAATTCTAATTTTGAAGGTGCTGCAAAATGGTACGGCGAGTTATTTGCTATGAATACAGCTGTCGAACCCGAATATTATTACAGATATGCACAATCCTTAAAATCTACAGGCGATATTAGCAAAGCGAGTAAAATGTTTGACGAGTTTACCACTAAATCTAAAAACGATTCTAGATCTAAATTTTATAAAGAAGATGTGAATTACCTAGATCAGATTAAGGCAAATTCGGGACGCTATAAAGTTGAAAATGCAGGCATAAACAGCAAATATTCAGATTACGGATCATTTGTTTACAACAATAAAATTTACTTTGCTTCTGCAAGAGATACAGGAAATTTTACGCAGCGCAAACACAAATGGACAGGCGAATATTTTACAAATATTTACAACGCCGATTGGAATCCAGAAACTGGAAGCGCTGGAAAAGTAAACAAATTTAAATCTGCTATTAATACAAAATTCCATGAATCTTCTCCCGTTTTTACTAAAGATGGTAAAACCGTTTACTTTACAAGAAACAATTACATTAACGGTAAAAAAGGAAAAAACGATAATAAAATCACTTTAATCAAGATTTACAAAGCCACTTTAGATGAAAAAAATAAATGGAACAATATTACTGAACTTCCTTTTAATAGTGACAATTACAGCAACGGTCATCCCGCTTTAAGCCCAGACGAGAAAACATTGTATTTTTCTTCAGATATGCCGGGTACTATTGGACAATCTGATTTGTTTAAAGTGAGTATTAATTCAAACGGAGGTTTTGGCACTCCCGAAAATCTTGGGAACGCAATTAATACCGAAGGAAAAGAAACCTATCCGTTTGTAACAGATGAAAATGAAATTTACTTTTCATCTGACGGTCATCCTGGATTAGGAGGTTTGGACGTTTTTGTTGCCAATATTGAAGATAACGGAAGAATCGATAACGTGCAAAATATTGGTGGAGATATCAATTCGCCTAAAGATGATTTTGCTTACATCATTGATACCAAAACAAGAAGAGGTTTTTATACCTCAAATAAAGACGGCGGACAAGGTTCTGATGATATTTATAAATTCTTAGAAACAAGAAAATTAAAATGCATTCAAGAACTTGAAGGAGTAGTCACTGATGCTTCGACTGGCGTTATTTTACCAGGAACAAAAATTACTTTGTATGATGATAAAATGGCTGTTAAAAACTCAACAGTATCAGATGGTTCAGGGAAATATGTGTTTCCTGTAGAATGTGGTAAAACTTATTTTGTAAGAGCCGAAAAACCAGAATATACAACTAAGGAATTGAGCGTAACTATTTCTAAAACAACAGGAAAAACAAGTTTACCAATTACTTTAGAAAAATCGACTTGTCAAGTAACAATCGGAGATGATTTAGGAGTTTGCTTCGGAATTAAAATGATTTATTTTGATTTGGATAAATCTAATATTAGAACCGAGGCGGCTTTAGATCTTGAGAAAATCTTAACAGTTTTAAATGATTATCCAACCATGAAACTGGATATTCGTTCGCATACAGACAGCAGAGCAACGCACAAATACAACGAAGCATTATCTGACAGAAGAGCAAAATCGACAATCAAATGGTTAATTAAAAACGGAATCGCTCCAAACAGATTAACTGGAAAAGGTTTTGGAGAAACACAGCTTGTAAACAAATGTTCAGACGGCGTTCCTTGCTCAGAAGAAGAGCACCAAGCCAACAGAAGAAGTGAATTTATAATTACTGCATTGTAATTACTTTACTAACATAACCAACTTTTAAAAGCTGCCTAAATTTTTTTAGACGGCTTTTTTTAATGTAAAAAGTCGTTGCAATTCAATGAATCACAACGACTTCTAAAAAACCAACCAGTTCAATATTCGTTTAAATCTTAACAAAAATGTTAGTGTAATATTTTTTACCTGTAGCAGTATCTGTCATCACAGATAATCCGAAGTGTGTATAATCGCCTTCGATATTCTCTTTGTGGCCTGGACTCTCCAGCCAGGCTCTCAAAGCCGCTTCAGGAGTTTTGTAGTTGTAGGCAACGTTCTCACCAACTTTTTTAGCTCCTAAAACATTTGTAATATTTTGAGATCTTCCCACAAAATCATTATGATTCACAACATTATTGTCAATCATATAGATATTATGTTCTTCACATTTAAAAGACACATGATTAATTCGTTCCAAAGTATTCAAACCCAGACTCGCTCGATGCTCGTTTATAAGTTTCATGGTTTGCAATTCGGTATCGTTGTAAGAGTAGTTTACAACTAGCGTTTCGACTTGAGTATTATCCTCGCTTCCTAGGGCATCTGCAGAACATGAGTTCATTGCGATTAGAATCGCAATGAACAACATGATGCGCTTAATCTTTTCCATAATCAATAGCATTTAGCAGTTTAAAGTAGATGTTGGGGCAAATCCTTTAAATTTATTTTTGAATAATTTCGTCTAATTTTCTTTACCAAACGTATTCAATTTACCGCTAAAATGCAAAAAAAATCGATGAAATACATTTGATTTTTTAATACCTATATAAACTTCTTACAAATTAAGAAGAAAGTCGGTCAATTTTCCATGAAAAATTGGATTGGCTTGTATATCGTATTCTATCGTGCAGTCGGTTAGCTCTTCCCTGCCAAAATTCTACCTGTAACGGTGTGACAATATATCCTCCCCAATTTTCAGGTCGGGGAATGTTTTTTCCTTCAAATGCAGCTTCCAGTTTTTTTAAATTTTCTTCTAAAAAATCTCGGGACGGAATAACTTCACTTTGATTTGAAACTACAGCTCCAAGCTTACTTCCTTCTGGACGCGAATCAAAATAATTATCTGAAATAATTTCAGAAGTCTTCTGCGCAATTCCCTTTATAATTACCTGACGTTCCATTTCCTGCCAAAAAAAAGACAAACAAACATTTGGGTTTGCTTCTATCGCTTTTCCTTTTTCAGAATTGTAATTGGTATAAAATATAAATCCTTCCTCAGAGAATTTCTTCAAAAGTACCACACGAGATTTCGGAAAACCATCCAAACCAATTGTAGAAATGGTCATGGCATTAACCTCTCCGCTTCCACCGAAATCTTCGACTTCGTGAAACCAGCGGTTAAAAAGATTAATTGGATCTTCTGGAATAGTACTTTCCATCAATTCACTTTTCTCGTAAGATTTTCTATAATTACTTAAATCACTCATGATTTTTTTGATTTTAGATTTTAGATTGTTGATTTTAGATGTTTTGTTTGAAGTTTTAGGTTTTACTCGTTTGCCTTCCTGAGCGAAGTCGAAGGACTTTTGCACTAAGAATATTTGTTAACCGAGAATGGGCTTCGACTTCGCTCAGCCTGACGATCCTAAAAAACCTTAGAACCTCAGCACCTTAGAACCTTAGTCCCTTTAAAAAATTAAAACTCAAATGAAACTCCATCATTTCCTAATAATACATTTGGAAAAACGGTTTCAGCTTCTTCTTTAAATTGTTCAATTCCGTCGTAACGTGTTGAATAATGTCCTAAAATTAATTGTTTTACATTGGCTTTCAGCGCAATCGTTGCTGCTTCTTTTGCAGTCGAATGCAGTGTTTTTTCTGCTAGTTTGGATTCAGAATCTAAAAAAGTAGATTCGTGATACAAAATATCCGTATTCTGTATAATCGGAATTACGGCTTCATTATAAACCGTATCAGAACAGAATGCATAACTTTTCGAAGGTTCAGGATCAAAAGTCAGTTTTTCATTTTCTATTACGGTTCCGTCATCTAGTGTAACATTGCCGCCATTTTTTATTTTTTGATAATAAGCCACATGAATATCGTACTGCTGAACAGCTTCAACATTCAACTTTCGTTCTGCTGGTTTTTCTTGAAATAAAAATCCGT
>NZ_CAMLIX010000123.1 GCF_946479975.1 uncultured Flavobacterium sp. | reverse complement strand
GACGTGGGCAATAATTGCAATGTTTCTAATAGATTCCATCTGTGATTTTTAATGGCTGCAAAGGTACACTTTATTTTCTAAAAAAAAACGTTTCTAACATAGTTTGCGTATATACAATCAATTAGTTAATATAAAACACCCAAAAATCGGCCTCAAATTAGCATTAACATATGTTTAGTTATAGTTAATTTAACTATATTTGAGGTAATGAAAAGTAAAACTCTCCAAATTACTCTTATTTACATAATCATCACGATAATTATGGCACTTGGTTGCCATAAATTACTCATAACTTACTTTTCTTCTGCAGAATACCTATATTTATCTGTAACAAAAGATATATTATTAATTTTAATTACTGGTGTGGTTTTCAGCTTTATACTTTCAAAAAATGAAAAAAGAAGCAAAGCTATTTTTAAAAAGTTAAACAAAACCAATCAAGATATAAAAGAATCCAATGAGAAATATGACATTGTAGCAAAAGCGACAAGCGATACAATATGGGACTGGAAAATTCAAGAGGATAGTATAAATTGGAATAAAGGTATAGAAAGTGTTTTTGGATACAATCCAGAAGAAGTGGGAAAAACTTCGAAATGGTGGTTTGACAAAATCCACCCGGAAGACAGCATCCGGATGTCAATAAAATTATATTCATTTATTGAACAAAAAACAGAAAAATGGCAGGATCAGTATCGTTTTAGATGTGCTGACGGAACATATCGATACGTTTTGGACAGAGGTTTTTTATTGAAAGATGAAAACGGAAGAGCCATTAGAATGATTGGAGCCATTCAAGATATCACAAAACAAAAAGAAGAAGAACAGCGATTGAAGCTTTTAGAAACTGTAATTACCCAATCTAAAGATTCGATTTTAATTACAGAAGCCCATTCAACTGACGGAAAAATTCCAAGAATAGTATATGTAAATCCTGCATTTTCACAAATGTCAGGTTATGAATCTAACGAAATAATCGGCAAATCTCCGAATATATTTAAAGGTCCAAAATCTGATTCTGATGAATTAAAAAAACTTTTGAGAGCCATAAAAAATGAAGAAGAATGTCTCATTGAAACCATCACGTACACCAAAAACAAAGAAGAATACTGGGTACGTTTTTCAATGATCCCAATTTTTACCAATGAAGGCGAAATTTCGCACTGGATTTCAATTCAAAGAGATATCACAGACGAGAAAAAATTAGAAACAGAAAAAGAGCATTTGATTCGAGAATTAACTCAAAATAATAAAGATCTAAAACAATTCTCTTACATTACATCCCACAATTTAAGAGCACCATTATCTAATTTAATTGGTCTTTTAAATTTAATCGAAGATCTTCCGATAGAAAATGAAGAACTTGAAGAAATCCTAACCGGTTTCACCAAATCTACTCATTTATTAAACGAAACAATAAACGATTTAGTAAAAGTAATTATCATAAAAGACAACCCTTCAATGCAAAAAGAAGAGGTTTCTTTGAAAGAAGTTTTTGAAAATGTTTTCAGCCAGCTTTCTTTTCAAATAGAATTACACAAACCCATCATCAAACTTAAGTTTGACAAAGTTCCTGAACTTATTACAAACAAAGCTTACATTGAAAGTATCTTACTAAACCTGCTTACGAATTCGATTAAATACAAATCAGAAAACAGGAAACTAAAAATATCGATAACGGCAGAAAAAATAGATAGCAAGACCATAATAACCTTTAAAGACAACGGAATCGGAATTGATTTGGAAAGAAATAGAGACAAAATATTTGGACTTTATCAAAGATTTCACAATTACCCAGACAGCAAAGGATTAGGACTTTATCTTGTAAAATCGCAGGTAGAAACCATGGGAGGAATAATTTCTATAGAAAGCGAAGTTAACAAAGGAACCATATTTACTATAACATTTAAAAATTAATTATTATGCTCGAGCAGATTTTATGCATTGACGATGACCCCATCACTTTGATGTTATGCAAGAAAGTAATCTCTAAATCTTCATTTTCTCATGAAGTCATTACAGCTCAAAACGGTGAAGAAGCACTCCATCATTTTAACACTTTAAAATATACTAACGACAAAAATAAGAGAAAGCCCGAACTCATTTTTCTTGATCTCAACATGCCAATAATGGGAGGCTGGGAATTTTTAGATCATTTTACTTCTGCAGATTATAAAGAATTCAACTCTGCTCCTGTAATTGTATTGTCTTCTACGATCGATCCAGACGACTTAGCTAAAGCAAAAAAATATCCAATTATTATCGATTTTCTATCAAAACCGATCACATTACCCATGTTGGAATATCTAAAAAAGAAAATAGATTTATAAACTATTTTAAATTCTAATAATTAAAAATCCAAATTCCAACCTTAGTAAAAGGCGGAATTTGGATTTTTTTATTACTAATATGAATTTTAAACTTCTCAAATTCAGATTTTCATATTTGTATAAACAAAAAAAAGTCCTCTAATAGAGGACTTTTATATATCTTTTAAATTGTTTTAATTACAATTTAGCAACATGTTTAGTTAATTTAGACTTCAAGTTAGAAGCTTTATTATCATGAATGATGTTCTTTTTAGCTAATTTATCAATCATAGAGATTACAGTTGATAATTTTGCAGCCGCATCAGATTTGTCAGTAGCTAATCTTAATGCTTTTATAGCATTACGAGTAGTTTTGTGCTGGTATCTGTTAAGAACTCTTCTTTTTTCGTTACTTCTGATTCTTTTTAATGCTGACTTATGATTTGCCATTTTCTTTAATTTTAGATGTAATAATTATTTATACACTAGTTAAAAAAGAAAAACCTCCCACAATTATAAAATCACTTTGGTTTTAACTAATAAAACAAAAATCGAGACACCAACTTTTATTTTATAAAACTTATTTACAACTAATTTTAGTAGTCCGTAAGGGAATCGAACCCCTGTTACCAGGACGAAAGCCTGGAGTCCTAACCCCTAGACGAACGGACCATTCTCGTTCTAAGTTTTCTTCAATATAAATAATATTGAAATTGTAGCCCGTAGCGGAATCGAACCGCTCTTACATGGATGAAAACCATGCGTCCTAACCGATAGACGAACGGGCCTGCTTCTCTAATGCGGATGCAAAAATACAACTATTTTTAAGATGTACAATACCTGATGCAAAAAAAATATATTTTTTTTTAATAAGCCTTAGCAAACAGCACTCTTTTAGAGGAAGCATTACCTGTAAACACACAGGTTCCCGCCTCTTCAACAGCACTCAAAGGGATGCATCGAATAGTAGCTTTTGTCAAGTCCTTTATTTTTTCTTCAGTAGCTGCAGTCCCATCCCAGTGAGCTGAAATAAAACCTCCTTTTCCTTCTAAAACTTCCTTAAATTCCTCAAAACTATTTACTTCAGTAATATGTGTATTACGATAATCCAATGCTCTTGTAAATAAATCATTTTGAATCTGCTCTAATAGATCATTAACATAATCAACGATTTTATCTGCGGCCACAACCTCTTTTGATAAATTATCACGTCTTGCCACCTCAAAAGTTCCGTTTTCAAGATCTTTTGGTCCAACCGCAATCCTAACAGGAACACCTTTCAATTCCCATTCAGCAAATTTAAATCCTGGCTTTTGTGTCGTTCTGTCGTCGTATTTAACCGAGATATTTAGTTTTCTCAATTTTGCTGTCAATTCATTAACCGCAGCTGTAATTTGAGCTAATTGCTCATCTGTTTTATGAATTGGAACAATTACTACTTGTATTGGCGCTAAGTTTGGAGGCAGAACCAATCCTTGATCATCAGAATGCGTCATAATTAAAGCTCCCATCAAACGCGTAGAAACTCCCCAAGAAGTTCCCCAAACATGTTCTTGTTTTCCTTCTGCATTAGCAAACTTAACATCAAAAGCTTTTGCAAAGTTCTGACCTAAGAAATGTGAAGTCCCAGCTTGTAAAGCTTTTCCATCCTGCATTAATGCTTCGATACAATAGGTTTCATCAGCACCTGCAAAACGCTCTGTCTCTGTCTTAATTCCTTTTACTACTGGAATTGCCATAAAATTTTCAGCAAAATCAGCATAAACATTCATCATTTTTTCAGATTCTTCAATAGCCTCAGCTTTTGTAGCGTGAGCCGTATGTCCTTCCTGCCATAAAAACTCAGCAGTTCTCAAAAACAAACGTGTACGCATTTCCCAACGTACTACATTTGCCCATTGATTAATAAGTAGTGGCAAATCTCTGTAAGACTGCACCCATCCTTTATATGTAGACCAAATAATCGCTTCACTTGTCGGACGAACAATAAGCTCCTCTTCTAACTTCGCGTTTGGATCAACCATTAATTTTCCTGGTCTATCCTCATCATTTTTTAATCTGTAGTGCGTTACAACAGCACATTCTTTTGCAAATCCTTCGGCATTTGTTTCTTCCGCTTCAAACATGCTTTTCGGCACGAATAATGGAAAATACGCATTTTGATGTCCAGTTTCCTTGAACATACGATCTAATTCAGCTTGCATTTTTTCCCAAATAGCATACCCGTATGGTTTGATGACCATACAGCCTCTAACTCCTGAATTTTCAGCTAGATCCGCCTTGACAACCAGCTCGTTATACCATTTCGAATAATCTTCTGATCTTGTTGTGAGGTTCTTACTCATATTATATAGTTTGGCACAAATTTTGTTTTAAATAATTTTAACTAAATAGTTTGACAAAACTAACTATTTTTGTAATGTGCAACAATAAAAAACACCACAGATATGAAAACTAACATTTCTCTTCGCCGAAACTCTAATCATTTTTACTTAATAGGATTAGTGAGTTTATTATTAGCGTCGTGTGGTTCTTACCAAAATTCATCCTATCAGGACAGTGACGGGGTTTATAATAGTAGATCAAACACCTATGTGCAGTCTAATTCAAATGGCACAAATAATCAATACAAAGATTACTTTAGATCTTTGCAAGATGACAATCAGCCAACTGAAATCTTTACTGACGTTGACAATTATACCAATTACTCTGAAAACGACAGTATTCAAACTGCCTCTGTAGGTTATCCTGCATGGGGAAGCAGTAATTCTGAAGTTTCTGTAAATGTATATTCTAACCCTACATGGTCAATGGGCTTTGGAATGGGCTACCCTTATTATGGATGGGGCTATGGCGGTTATTACGGCTGGGGCTATCCAAACTATTGGGGCGGTGGCTGGGGCTATCCAGGCTACTGGGGTGGCGGATGGGGCTACCCAGGATATTGGGGTGGCGGTTATTATGGCTACAACTATAACAACTACAACTATTCTTATGGAAGAAGAGGTTCTGCAGCATATTATGGAAACAGAAATTATGCTAACTATAGAAGCTATGCTACAAACAGAGGTTTCACAACAAACAGAAACTACACCAATAATAGAAGTGGTTACACCACAAACAGAAATTATACCACGAATAGATCATCTAATGGGTACAGCGATTTTAGAAGAAGCTCTACTACATACAACAGAGGTACAAGCAGTCCAACTTTTACAAATAGAAGATCTGGCAGCAATAGTGTAGATTACAGTAATTCTAACAACAGAAGATCGTACAACTACAATAATAGTGGAAACACTACTACAAGAAGTTATACCCCTAGCAGCAACAGCAACTCATCAAGAAGCTATACTCCTAGCAGTCCATCTCGTTCAATGAACAACAGCGGCGGAGGCGGAAGCATGAGATCGTCTGGCGGCGGTGGCGGTGGCGGCGGAATGAGATCTGGCGGTGGCGGAGGAAGAAGATAATTTCTCCGCAAACTAAATTCAAACTAAAACTTATCCTAATGAAAAAAATATTATTCCTTTTTATAACAGGACTAACTGTCAGCGCGTCATACTCTCAAGAAGTTTCAGATGCACTGCGTTATTCACAAGATAATTTAACTGGTACTGCTAGATTTAGAGCAATGGGTGGTGCCTTTGGAGCCGTTGGAGGAGATCTATCTTCGTTAAGTGTGAATCCAGCAGGTTCAGCAATTTTCAACACTAATCAAGTTGGAGTTTCTTTTAGCAATCAGAACATGAAAAACGATTCTGATTACTTTGGTACTAAAACTTCTGATAAAGAAAATTCTTTTATTTTAAACCAAGCTGGAGGTGTTTTTGTTTTTAAAGACCGAAATCCAAACAATGGATGGAATAAAATTGCTATTGGAGCAACTTATGAAAGTACAAACAACTTCAATAATGATGTGTTTTCTGTTGGAACAAACCCAACTAATTCTATAGATGGTTACTTTTTAAATTTCGCAAACGGAATTCCATTACGAAATATTGAAAATGTAGATTATAGAGATTTAGGATATAGAGAACAGCAGGCTTTTATGGGATTTCAAGGCTACGTTATTGATCCAGCAACAAACAGCCCAGAAAATACTGAATACTTAAGCAATGTTCCAGATGGAGCTGTATCTGGACAAGGAAATTATTATCAAGAAAACGAAGTTCACACGAGAGGTTACAACAGTAAAGTTGGTTTTAATATTGCAACTTCTTATAGAGACAGACTTTATTTTGGAGCTAATTTGAATGTTCATGTAACAGATTACAGAAGAACTTCAAGCTTTTATGAAGACAACAATAACCCATTTCAACCATATGAAACGATTTCAAACTTACGTTTCAACAATGAATTATATACTTACGGAAATGGTTTTTCATTCCAGCTAGGAGCAATTGGAAAAGTAACCGAAGCTTTTAGACTTGGTCTCGCTTATGAATCTAGTACCTGGTACGAACTTTATGATGAGACTTCTCAAAGTATAAACACAACAAGACAAGCAGAAGGCGGACAGCCTTTAACCGCAAATGTGAATCCTAACATAGTAAACGTTTACGATTCTTATACTTTACAAACTCCAGACAAATGGACATTTAGTGCCGCATACGTTTTTGGAAAATCAGGTTTATTAAGTATTGATTATGCTATTAAAAACTACGGAAATTCTAAATTCAAACCAGTAAATGATCAAGGATTTAGAGATCTGAATGACGATATCAGAAATACCTTAACCAGCACAGGTGAACTTAGAATTGGTGGTGAATACAAAATCAAACAATTCAGTTTAAGAGGCGGGTACAGATTTGAAGGAAGTCCGTACAAAAACGGAAGCACTATTGGAGATTTAACAAGCTATTCTGGAGGTTTAGGATATGATTTCGGAGGAACAAAATTAGATTTGGCTTATTCTTATTTAGAGAGAAAATCAAATCAGGGATTTTTTGCAACAGGTTTAACAGACCCAGCAAAAATTAATTCAAAATTAAATAATGTTACTCTTACATTATTATTCCCATTGTAATTAAAATTAAATAGATGAATGAAAATTTCCGTCAGGTTTTATCTGACGGATTTTTTTTTTTACGATTCATTTTAAAGTTTTTCAATGCATTAACTTCATAAAAAACAGCTAAAACAACTTGAAAACTAGTGTTGTTTGAATAAAAAAAGTGTAATTTTGCACTCCAATTTATAAAAGTATGAGAACCAAGTCTTTAAAAAAGAACAAAATTAACGTAATCACTCTTGGGTGTTCAAAAAATGTTTATGACAGTGAAGTCCTTATGGGACAGCTGCGAGCAAATGGAAAAGAAGTTGAACATGAAGCTCCTGCAGAGAAAGAAGGAAACATTATTGTAATCAACACTTGTGGTTTTATTGATAATGCAAAAGCAGAATCAGTAAATATGATTTTGGAATATGCTGATAAAAAAGACAGAGGACTTGTTGACAAGGTTTTTGTGACAGGATGTTTATCTGAGCGTTACAGACCAGATTTGGAAAAAGAAATTCCAAACGTAGATCAATATTTTGGAACTACAGAATTACCTCAATTATTAAAAGCTTTAGGAGCCGATTATAAACATGAATTACTTGGAGAACGTTTAACTACAACTCCAAAAAACTATGCTTATTTAAAAATCGCCGAAGGATGCGACAGACCTTGCAGTTTTTGCGCAATTCCTTTAATGAGAGGTTCTCACATTTCTCAGCCAATTGAAAAATTAGTAAAAGAAGCTCAAGGTTTAGCTAAAAATGGAGTTAAAGAATTAATCCTGATCGCTCAAGATTTAACGTACTACGGACTTGATCTTTACAAGAAAAGAAATCTTGCAGAACTTCTTGAAGAATTAGCAAAAGTAGAAGGAATCGAATGGATTCGTTTGCATTATGCTTACCCAACAGGTTTCCCGATGGATGTTTTAGAATTGATGAAACGCGAGCCAAAAATTTGTAATTACATTGATATTCCGTTACAGCATATTTCAGATTCTATTTTGAAATCAATGCGTCGCGGGACAACTCAGGCAAAAACAACTCAATTATTAAAAGATTTCCGTGCAGCAGTTCCAGGAATGGCAATTAGAACGACTTTAATTGTTGGTTATCCAGGAGAAACTCAGGAAGATTTTAAAATTTTGAAAGATTTTGTTCAAGAAATGAAATTTGACAGAATGGGATGTTTTGCTTACTCTCATGAAGAAAATACTCACGCTTACTTATTAGAAGACAACGTTCCAGACGATGTAAAACAAGCAAGAGCAAATGAAATTATGGAATTACAGTCACAAATTTCTTGGGATTTAAATCAGGAAAAAGTGGGTAAAGTTTTTAAATGTATCATTGACAGAAAAGAAGGAGCTCATTTTGTTGGCCGTACAGAGTTTGACAGTCCAGATGTTGACAATGAAGTTTTGATTGATGCTTCTAAACATTATGTAAAAACTGGTGAATTTGTTAATATAAAAATAATTGAAGCTACAGAATTTGATTTATACGGAGAACCTGCTTAAATTTACGCTGAACAATTGTTAATCACAGATAAAAACACTTTTATGAAACCTTTTCAAACTTTATTTATTTTAGTTTTTGGCTTATTCAGCTTTACTGTTTCTGCTCAATATGGTGGATACAATAATGGCTACGGAAATGGTTATGGCAACGGCTACGGAAGAGGTGGCGGAATGGGAATGGACAGAAGCATGGCTGGACAAGGACAAGGTTCACAAAGCAAGCCTAAAGAAATTCCAGCTGAAGAAACTGCCGCAAAGGTTGTGGAACAAATGAAACCAGACGTTAAACTTGATGACTTACAAGCAATTGCCATCACAAACGTTTTAGCAGAAAGTATAAGAGAACAAGGGATTTTATTAAAAAATGAAAGCAGTAATCAGGAACTTAAAATCGAGCAGATAAAAGCTTTAAGAGAAAGTACAGATAAAAAAATTACAGCTTTTTTAAATCCTGATCAAGTTGAGAAATACAAGACTTTCATGGAAAACTTGAAAGACGGTAAAGTAGGAAAATCAAAAAAGAAAAAAAATAAGGATTCTAAGGAGCAACCTAAAGAAGCAAAAGAAAATACAGATACGAAAATTGAATAATAATCGTTTAAACTTTTAAACAACGAATTATGACAAAAAAGATTTTTTGTTATCTGACTTTAGCAGTTATTATAAGTGCTTGTTCTACTAATCCTTATAAGACTACGGAAAAAGCATACGATAAGCAGTTAAAAACCTTAGAAACCCAGATTACAAGTAAGGATACACAAACGATTCCAGCAACAACTGTTGTTATTGATACCTCTTATGCACAACAGTTGAAAATTGTAAAAGATAGTTTATCTAAAACAAATTCGACGTATTTGCAAAATGGAATCAACACAGAATGGATTGGAACTGTAAATTTTAATTTAAGAAAACCAAGCTTTGTAATTATTCATCATACTGCTCAAGATTCATTGCAGCAAACGATAAATACTTTTACAAAAACCAGAACACAGGTTAGTGCTCATTATGTGATTTCTAAAAATGGAAAAGTAGTCCAAATGCTTAATGATTATTTAAGAGCGTGGCATGCAGGAAATTCTACTTGGGGAAAAAATACAGATTTAAACTCCAGCTCTATCGGAATTGAACTTGACAATAATGGTTTTAAACCATTTACAGAAGCACAAATTAGCAGTTTGGTTGCTTTGCTGACAAAATTGAAGAAAGATTATAATATTCCGACTCAAAACTTTCTAGGTCATGCTGATATTGCACCAGGGAGAAAACAAGATCCAAGTGCTTTATTTCCTTGGAAAACATTGGCTGAAAAAGGCTTCGGAATTTGGCCTGACGAAGTTTTAGAACCTGCACCATTTGATTTTAAAATTGAGCAAGCACTTAGAATTATTGGTTACAATACCAAAAATTTAACAGCAGCTATTCAAGCCTTTAAATTACATTATATTCAAACTGATGCAACCGCAACATTAGACAGAAGAACAATTGATGCAATCTATTCGATTTATAAAAAACAGGTTCAATAAAACCTTATTTCATAAAAATCACAAAGCGTTTCTGTAATTCCAGAAGCGCTTTTTTGTTTATAAGACACTTTTTTTGTTTGAATATAATCTTTGTGTTTTAAAAGTATAGTATCTACCTTAAATCAAACGTTCCTACGGAACGTGATATGACATTACAATCAAATTTAATTTCTACCGACCAGACATTCCTACGGAATGATGCCGCATTTAACACAGTAATCTGTTTGAATTAAATGGTTGAGTTTATTTATTTTCAAAATTTTAAACCTGAAAATTTAAACTTGAAAACTGAAACACTAAACTTAAGCTTAAAAACTTATATCGCTAAGCTTCAAAAATCAAACTGGAAATTTTAAACTTGAAAATTCAAACATCAAACTTCAATCTTAAAAATTGAAACCTGAAAACAAAACCTTAAACATAAAATTTGCAAAGACTTTTAAAAATAAAAAAGCTGCCAAAACATTAGTATGTTTCGACAGCTCCAAAAAAAAAAAAAAAATATCAATCTTTATCTCTAGAAAGAGTATGTTGTAGCAATTAATCCGTAGAAGCTTCCTTTTGTTGGCATTACATCTTTATCTAAGAAAATATCTTCAGAAGCAGAATCGTATCTTAACTCAGGAATAATTGTAAGTTTTCCAACTTTATAGTTTAAAGAAACAGTGTTTGCAAATACACTTGCTCCTGATAATGTTCCTAAACTTGCTGCTGCATCTTTAGCATCAAAATATTCTACTCTGTAAGCCAAAAGCAATGATGGGCTGAATGAATAGTTAGCATATCCCACTACTGAAAACCACTCACCGTCTAGATCACTATCAAAATCATTAGTCGTTTTAGCATAAGTTGCATTTAATCCTAATGCAAAACTGTCACTAATTGTTTTAGAAGCAGTTAAATCAAACTGAGTTTTGTTTTCGTCTGAAACAGGAATTGTACTTCCTGGTATAGGGTTTGTACTTCCTGTTGTGAAATTCAAATAAGCACTTCCTGTATCGCCAATATATCCTATTTGTCCAATGAACGTTTTTTGAGTAGACCCAGCATCCATAGCCGATTTAAAGTCTGTTGGGTTAGTTACCCCTAACATCGCTGTAAATTTACCTGCAGTGTACTGTGCTTTTACCCCAGTATTAAAAAACGGTCCGTAAGAGAACGCATAAGACATACTGTAGTTTTTATTATCTACTGCATCAAGTACTTCGTACCCAATATGAGTTCCGAAACTACCTGCAACTACTTTAAACTCATCTGTCAAATTGTATGTGAAAAATAATTGTTTAATTAAAAATTTTGCGCTTGCATCTTTATCTGGTGTTTCATTATATGAAAATTCTGCTGCTCTTTTTCCGAAACCTAAGTCTACAAACACAGAAGCTTTTCCAAAAGTATGACCTGCTTCAATCGATGCCATTCCTAATTCGAATGAATTTTGTGAGTTGGTGAAGCTCGTTAATCCATTCATCTGTTTTGAAAAATCATATTTATAGTACGCATCTGCAGAACCTCCCCAGGTGGTTGCTGGTGAAGCAGCTGCTTCATCTTCTTGGGCAAAGGCAAAAGAACTCGTTAACATCGCGGCTAAAATGTGAAATGCTTTTTTCATGTTTTAAATTGGTTTTTAGTTATTAATTGATTCTGGTTAGTTAATCTTTTATATATCTATTTAATAGTATAAGTCATTTCTAAAACCTCGTATGCGCATTCAAATCATCATCATTTTCATTAGCGAATTTATTAACTTTTGTATCATCAGAATAATTCAAAACTACTTTTTTGAAATTTTAGACGAAGAATTACGGATTACAAAAATTAAACTACCAATAATCATTATTCCACATTTATCATTTATTTTTTTTGAAAATTCAATAACATAAAAACAGCGTTTACAACGAATAAAACACATATTAAAGTAAAAACTACTACAAAACAAAAGACAAAAACCTCTAAAAACAACTTTTAAAAATATTTACCCCCTAAAAAAATAGGGGTTATCATTTAAAACTTAAAAATAAATTCAAATTCCCGACTTATTTTAAAGAGTAAAAAACATAAAAAACGTTGCAGTCTAAATTCTTACAAAAAACAATACAAAAACCTTCATATTATACCTCTGTTTAAAACAAACACTAATTTTAAAAACAACAAAAAACCCGTTCATTAAATTTGAACGGGCTCTAAAAAATAACCTAACTCACCTATTTACTCTTTATTATATTTTCGAAGATACTCACGTACTTTAATTCCGGATTCTTTTAAATCTTCGTCCTTCCACTTCCCTTCTGAACTGGCAGATTTTTTCAGCATAGAACATGTTTCATCTTTATCAGAAATAGACCAAGTAATCCAACTTATCTTTTTAGATTCCATCCAATCGATATAATCCTGCCAAGCTTTATAATCTAGTGGTCCATCGCCAGAGGCTTCCATACCGGCAGATTCTGAAACAAAAACAGGTAAACCACTTTTGATTGCGGCATCTGTCCTATCTCTTAACTCTTTTCCGTGTGTTGCCGCGTAGAAATGCATCGTATACATTATATTGGTATAACCTGTAATAGGATCTTCGGCAGGAAGATTAATATCTTGATCCCAATGCGGACAACCAACCAGAATAACATTATTAGGATCATTTTCACGTATTACACTAATTATCTCTTCAGAATAATTTTTTACTTCCCACCAAGTTTCATGATCAGGTTCATTAAATACTTCATATATAATATTAGGATACTTGGCATACTTTTTTGACATTTCTGCAAAAAACTGTTTGGCTTCTTTTAAATTTACGTTATGACTGTGCCAATCTATAATGACATAGATATCCGATTTTATTGCACCGTTTACAACAGCTTCTACTTTTTCTTTTGCAAATTGCGGATTATTGATATAAGACAAATCGCCAAGCTCTACACCCATTGCGGCGCGAACGATATTACAATTAAAATCTTTCTTCAGCCAGCTTACTGCTTTTTCATTATAAAATCTTGGCCATAGGCTATGCCAGCCAAAACTCAGACCACGAAGAACAATTGGATTATGGTTTTTATCTACAAGCTGCGTTCCCTCAACACTTAATTGTCCATGCTTTTTAACAAATTGTGCTTTTGCAACATTCACAACAATTAGAAGAAAGAAAACAAGATGCCAAATCTTTGGTTTCATATTGATATTTTTTAAGGAATTAATTTTAAAGTAATAACATCGTGTGAAGCTACTGATGCATTAAAGGCTTTTTTAGTATTTCCTGCTTCTTTATTTTTCCAAAGGTCTTTTATTTTGAATGTTGTTTTAGAAAAATCAGCTCCATATCCAAAATCTGCATCTTTGAAGTTGTTTTTACTCCAATCAAAATTAACCTTTTTTGCAGTTTCAGATCTATTTACAAAACTTACTGCCCAAGCTCCGTCAGAAAGTGGTTTTAACCACACTTCTACTCCATCTAAAACAGCATATTTAAATCCTTGGATTCCGAGTTTATCCTGATTTACAGCCAGCAATTCTTTGTTTCTCAAAATTGCCAAAGTTTCTTTAGACATTTTTCTATAATCATTTCCTGTAAATAATGGAGATGCCAACATACACCACATTGCAAAATGCGTTTTATCTTCTGTATCATTCATTTCGTTTCCAACTTCCATCATATCAAAATCATTCCAATGATCTGGTCCAGAATATTTACGAATATCTTTTCGCATATCAGCAATTTTCATAAATCCCCAAGAAGACCAATTTTCTGGATGCTTGAATTCGCAGTCAAAACAAGGATAAATATCTCCTGAAATTCTCCAAAGATTTCCAACAGATCTTCCCCATTCCCACGGCTGATTATCACCCCATTCGCAAAGACTGAAAACAATTGGTTTTCCAGCAGTTTTTAGCGCGTTACTCATTGTTGTATACGCTTCTTTGGCAGTAATGCCTTCTGTATTACACCAATCGTATTTTAGAAAATCAATTCCAAGTTTGGCATAAAGACGTGCATCTTGATATTCGTAACCTCTTGTACCTGGATATCCAGCACAGGTTTTTGTTCCTGCACAGTTATACAATCCAAATTTTAAACCTTTATTATGTACATAATCGATTAAAGCTTTCATTCCGCTGGGAAATTTTTGAGGATCTGGAACCAAGTCTCCATTAGCATCACGTTCGTGAGTCATCCATCCATCATCTAAAACAATATAATTATATCCAGCAGCTGCTAAACCAGAAGAAACCATTATATCTGCCGTTTCTTTTACCAACTTTTCATCAATATTAGTTCCGAAAGTATTCCACGAATTCCAGCCCATAGGCGGTGTTATTGCAAGACCTTCAAATTTTCCAGCTTGTTGTTTGTGTGTATTGCCCTGACTAAACCCAAAATTTGATATACTAAAAGCAATCAATAGTAATAATGCATTTTTCATTTTATTTGTTTTGTGATATTTATTTAATCTTTTTATTTTCTTAGATACTAAAATTTTATACTTAATTAAAACTACTCTTGAAAGAAATAAAAACTCCATATCGATGAGCTCGAAATGGAGTTCTTTATATAAGAAGAACGTGTATTAAATTACAACGAGATTCTTAGTTTTTACAATTCCGTTTGCGTAAGTTACTTGAACGATATACATTCCTGCTGTCAATGACGCGCCTACAACCGATTTGAGTGCATATGCTGTACTCGAATTGACTAATGAAAATGAACT
>NZ_CAMLIX010000122.1 GCF_946479975.1 uncultured Flavobacterium sp. | reverse complement strand
TATTAGTTTTTCAAATAAAGATAAATTGGCTTTAATATTTTTTCCAATACAGAAAAAAGTAGCTTTTGCATCAAATTTTTTCAATTCAGATAAAACCCAGTCTGTAATTTCTGGCGTAGGGCCGTCATCAAACGTGAGGTAAATTTTCTTTTCATTGTTAGGAATATCCCAGCAATATTTAGAAAACACCTTTTTTATGAATGAATTAGTTTTTACCCAATAAAAGCTCATCTTGAATTGAATTTACAGTGTATGTAAAAATAAAAAATGCAGCGCTATTTATCAAATAGTGCTGCATTTTTTTAATTGTTAAGATTTTTGTATCTTATCTATTCTTTTTCACGTCCAAAACGTTCAAAAACATTTACATAAGTATTAAATGTTGTTTTGTGTTTGTTGTAAAAAGCAGTGTCTTTGTTTTCCTGCATTACTTGTAATAAACTTCTGTAGCGCTCAATATCTGTAATAATATCGACTGCTAAGTCGGTTTGGTCAGAAGGAGTCAATGTACTGTAATAGTTTAGATTCTCTTTGTATTTTTCGACCAATTTATTTAAAAGATCTTGGGCTTTTGCTTTTTCGCCTACTTTATAGTAACCATCTGTAAAAGATTCTACTAAAGAGTAATATCCAAATTTATCAAGAGGCAGTTTCGTAACGGCTAAATTTATTACTTTTTTAGCTTTATCAATTTGACCTTCTTTAATAAGCTGGTTCATTAATCTTGAAAGGTTGGTACGGTATGTAATACTGTTTCTTCTTGTTTCAGGATCATGATATATGTTTCCATCGCTGTTACCCCAATCCCATTTCATTACAATATCGTACATTTTATCTGCATCAATTTGTCCCATATCCAACGGACCACCATCTTTAGAAGGAGTGTTTTTTACAGGAACCAGTTTATAAACCATTCCGTCCAATTGCAGATAATCCTTCAGCCATAAATAATCTTCATCATCAAATGCACCTCCGCTAAAATAAATTGGTCTTTTCCAATTGTTATTCGCTAAGATATCAAGCATCATTAAACGGTTTTTGTATAAAGCGCTTCCTTTGATGTCAATGTCTAAATAAGGAACAATAGAATCGTTGTATTTAGGATTTACGACTTTGTTTTGAATAATCGCATTTTTGTCCACATTTACTCTAATCTTATTTGTTGGGTAGAAGTGAATGGTTTGTCCGTTTTGTAATCCAACGGTTGATTTAGGATTTTTAATAAAATCAATAAAATCTTTAATATTCCAACGCGTATCGATTTTCTGGATATAAACCGTATAATCTAATCTGTCTCCAACATATTGATCGTGTGTAAAAGAAATAGGAAGCGGATTAGATTCGTATGCTTTGGCTTTCATTTGATCAATGTACCAGTCTGTCATAAATAAACTAGTATTTACAATCTTAACATCTGTTCTAAAGTGCTCAATTTCCTGTGCGTACCAAAGTGGGAACGTGTCATTATCTCCAATAGTAAATAAAATAGCATCTTTGTCGCAAGAACTTAAATACGCTTTTGCCATTGCTACTGCAGTATATCTTCCAGATCTATCGTGATCATCCCAGTTTTGAGACGCCATTAAAATTGGTGCAGCCAATAAACTTGCTGCAATAATAACTGGTCCTGCAATTTTAGGAGCTACGTATTTCTGTAAACTTTCGTAAAGTGAATAAACACCAAATCCGATCCAGATGGCAAAAACATAGAACGATCCTACAAGTGCATAATCTCTTTCACGAGGTTCAAAAGGTCTTTCGTTCAAATATATTTTTAATGCAATTCCCGTAAATAAGAATAAAGCCAAAAGAACATAAAAACTTTTTAGATCTTTATTAGCATGCCACATTAAACCGATCAATCCTAATATAAAAGGAAGGAAGAAATAAACGTTACGTCCTTTATTATTTAATACATCTGTAGGTAAATTGTCCTGAGATCCTAAGTGAATTGAATCTAAAGGCTTAATACCACTGATCCAGTTTCCGTCTAAGTTGTCGTATTTCCCTTGAACGTCATTCTGACGACCGACAAAATTCCACATTAAATATCTCCAGTACATATATCCAAATTGATATTCAAACATAAAACTGAAATTGTCAGCGCTTGTTGGTTTCTCAATTAATAAATATTTACCGTAGCTTTTTAAGAATTTTACATAACCCTCATTGTCAATTTGTTTTTGGGCAAAAGCATGTCTAAATTCAGAAACTGTTTTTTCAACTTCAGTATGTAGTTGTGCAGTTGCTTTATTGTATTCATCCTCGCTCAACTGGCTTGCGTCGATTCCATATTCAGCTAAATCTTCATCATAATTATGATTTGGGTCAATTCTAAATTTAGGAGGATTGGTAAAGTTGATATAATTTTGAATATGAGGAGTTTCTGTACTCCACATTCTAGGCAAAAATGCTTTCTGATTGTCGTCAGAATTCTGTTCTGCATTTTTAAAATTATTAGTGATAATGTATTTACCAGTTTTGTAATCTCTTTCGTAGTTTGGTTTTTTATCTAAATAAGGAGTTTTAGCATCAAGACCAGCAAAAACCTCTGTGTACTGCGGACCATAAAATAACGGATTTACACCGTATTGCTCACGATTATAGTAAGCTAGAACTTCTGTCGCGTCCGATGGTTTATTTTCGTTAATAACCGTATTCGCGTTTGCACGAACTGGAAGCATTAACCAAGTCGAAAATCCGATCAAAATAAATAAAATACACAATATTATAGTGTTGTAAAATATTAGTCCTTTTTGTTTGGTGTATTTTAATCCAAAATAGAAAAAAGCAATAAATACCAAAGCAACAAATATAGTTCCTGAGTTAAACGGAAGACCCATACTATTTACCATGAATATTTCGGTTTTTCCGAAAAATGCCATAGTTAATGGAAGAAGTAATATGAAAATAAACAATAATATACTAACAACAACTAAGTTGGCAATGATAAAGTTTTTAATCGTAACTTTTTCGTAGTGTTTGAAATAGTATAAAAAACCGATAGAAGGAATTGTCAAAAGAGCCATAAAGTGAACTCCAAACGAAAGTCCAACGACCAACGAAATAATTAATAGCCATTTGTTTCCTTTTGGTTTATCCATGTCTTGTTCCCAACGCAAACCAAGCCAGAAAAGCAATGCAATAAGTAAAGATGCCATAGCATAAACTTCTGCTTCAACAGCATTAAACCAAAAACTATCAGAGAATGTATAAGCTAAAGCTCCTACAAAAGAACTTCCTAAAATAACAATCGAATTGTTTTGATCAATCTCGGTAAAACGAGCCACAATCTTTTTCAAGATCATAGAAGAAGACCAGAACATAAATAATATGGTAAATGCGCTAGAAAAAACAGACATCATATTAACCATAAGAGCTACGTGTTGAGCATCTATTGCAAACATTGCAAAAAATGCGCCCATCATTTGGAATAATGGAGCTCCAGGTGGGTGGCCTACTTCAAGTTTGGCTGCGGTAGCAATATATTCTCCGCAATCCCAAAAGCTCATTGTAGGTTCAACTGTTAATGTGTAGGTAATTAAAGCGATTGCAAATGCAAACCAACCAATAATTGTATTCCATTTATTGAAATTGAATTGTGCCATATTTAGGTGTTAAAAATTTGAAAGTTTATTATCCTACAAAGAAAATGTTTTTTTGTGTAAAGAATAGAGCATTAACAAAAAATTCTATAAAACAATTGGCGAAAAGTAATTTGTTGTCTATGAGGAGTTTCGCTTGTTTTCGAGAATTGTAAATTGAAAAAAAGCTAAAAAAATGATTTTTTTTGGTTAAAAAGTTTGCACAAACTAAATAAAGCCTTAAATTTGCACTCGCTTAACAGCACTGCTGGTCTATGGTGTAATGGTAACACAACTGTTTTTGGTGCAGTCTTTCTAGGTTCGAGTCCTAGTAGACCAACATAAAGCCTCTCATTTTTGAGAGGCTTTTTTTATGCAGAAAAAGTTTTTCAAAAAGTTCTCAAAAAAACTTGCATAAATTAAATAAAGTTCTAATTTTGCACCCGCTTAACAGCACTGCTGGTCTATGGTGTAATGGTAACACAACTGTTTTTGGTGCAGTCTTTCTAGGTTCGAGTCCTAGTAGACCAACATAAAAGCCTCTCAATCGAGAGGCTTTTTTTATGCCGTAAATTTAAGGTTAGCTTTGTTTCTTATAAAAATGAAATTATAAAAAAAAACTTCCCTTTTGGAGAAGCTGTTGTGTTTTGTTGATAAAGGCATTTTAAGTTTTTAAAGTAATAACAGGTCTAACCGCGTGATTGACTAATCCTTCGCTGATGCTTCCGTTAAAGAAGTGTGCAAAACCAGTTCTGCCATGCGTACACATTCCAATTATATCTGCGTTGATTTTATTTGAGAAATTAATAATTCCTTTTTCGATATTAGTGTCGTTATAAATTTGAGTAGTGTAATTGGTGATATTAAATTGATCTACAAATTCATTTATGGCCTTTTCTGCAGCGTGTGTTGGTTTAAAGCTATTCGGAGTGCAAATATTTACTAGGTGTATTTTTGAATCAAATAATTTGGTAAAATTTAAAAGTTTTTCAAAAGGCTTTTTTGCTTCTTCTGAAAAATCAGATGCGAAAACAACATTCGAAGCGTTAAAATTCAAGATGTCTTTTTTGATAACTAAAACTGGAATTTCTGAATTTCTAACTACTTTTTCTGTAGTAGAACCAATTAATAATTCTTCTATACCAGAAGATCCGTGTGATCCCATTACGATCAAATCAATATTGTGTTCTTTGCTTATTTGAGTAATCCCATGTATTGGTTTGTCCATTTTAACAATTTCAGTTACCTCGATTCCATCTAAATAAGGTTTTTCAGAAACTTTGTCCAGCATTTCGTTTGCTTTTTTCATGAAAAGCATGCTTTCAGGGATGCTGATTCCGCCCAAAATGGCATCATTTGTTTGATGTGGCAGTTCGAGCATGTGCAGAATGACAATCTCAGAATTGTTCTTTTTTGCAATTTGAGAAGCGACTTTTAAAGCGTCTTCTGCATGTTCTGAAAAATCGGTAGGTACTAAAATTCGTTTCATGATTTTGAGGGTTAATGAGATGAATAATTCAGTTTTGGAATGCTCTTATAAAGATAAGAAATATTTTTAGAGCAATCAATTTATTTGATTTATAAAAAAAACACTATATTTGCACAGTTATTTATTAAAATCTAAATAATGAGGGGACTAAGTGTCCCCTCTTTTTATAAAATTATGACATTTAAAGAAAAAGTAAACGGGTTAATTGAAGAGGCTCTTCTGGAAAAACCATCAGTCTTTTTGATTGATTTGGCAGTTTCAGATTCTTTTAAAATTAGTGTTGGCTTAGATGGTGATAATGGAGTAGCACTTCAGGATTGTATTGATATAAGTCGTGCAATCGAGAATAATCTGGATCGTGAAGAGCAGGATTTCTCATTAGAAGTAGCTTCAGTTGGAGTAGGTTCACCTTTGAAATTGATAAGACAATACAAAAAAAATATTGGTAGAACGTTGATTGTTACTACTAATACAGAAAAAATAGAAGCAGAATTAGTAGAAGCTAATGATGTTTTTATAATTTTGTCTTGGGAAGCAAGAGAACCGAAAAAAGTAGGAAAAGGAAAAGAAACAGTTCAAAAGGAGCAACAAATACCTTATACAGAAATTAAAGAGGCAGTTGTTACAGTAACATTTTAATTTTAATTAAAGAATTCGCATGGAAAATTTAGCATTAATCGATTCATTCTCGGAGTTTAAAGACAATAAACTTATTGATCGTGTAACGCTTATGGCAATTTTAGAGGATGTGTTTAGAAATGCATTGAAGAAAAAATACGGATCTGATGATAACTTCGATATTATTATAAATCCTGATAAAGGAGACATGGAGATATGGAGAAGAAGAGTAATCGTTGCTGATGAAGATCTTGATTTTGAAAACGAAGAAATTACCTTGACGGAAGCAAGAATGATTGAAGCGGATTTTGAAATTGGCGAAGAGGTTTCTGAAGAAGTTAAATTGATTGATTTAGGAAGAAGAGCGATTTTAGCACTTCGTCAAAACTTAATATCTAAAATTCACGAACACGATAATACAAATCTTTACAAACAATTTAAAGATATTATCGGTGATATTTATACAGCAGAAGTACACCACGTGCGCCCAAGAGTTGTAATCTTGGTTGATGATGAAGGAAATGAAATTGTTCTTCCAAAAGAAAAACAAATTCCGTCTGACTTTTTCCGTAAAGGAGATAATGTTCGTGGAATAATTGAAAGCGTTGAATTAAAAGGAAATAAACCTCAAATTATTATGTCTAGAACTTCAGAGAAGTTTTTAGAAAAATTATTTGAACAAGAAATTCCAGAAGTTTTCGACGGATTAATTACAGTTAAAAATGTAGTTCGTATTCCGGGAGAAAAAGCAAAAGTGGCTGTTGATTCTTATGATGATAGAATTGATCCAGTAGGAGCTTGTGTGGGAATGAAAGGTTCTCGTATTCACGGAATTGTTCGTGAACTTGGAAATGAAAATATTGATGTAATCAATTATACAAACAATATTCAATTATTTATTACAAGAGCTTTAAGCCCTGCTAAAGTATCTTCTATCAAAATTGATGAAGACAACAAAAGAGCTGAAGTTTTCTTGAAATTAGAAGAGGTTTCAAAAGCAATTGGTAGAGGTGGACACAATATCAAATTGGCGGGTCAATTGACAGGTTATGAATTAGATGTAATTCGTGAAGGAGATGTTGCTGGTACTGTTGCAGATGAAGATGATGTTGAATTAACAGAGTTTTCAGATGAAATCGAAGAATGGGTAATTGAAGAGTTTGCAAAAATAGGTTTGGATACTGCAAAAAGTATCTTAAAACATGACGTAGAAGATTTAGTAAGAAGAACAGACTTAGAAGAGGAAACTATTCTAGATGTTATGAAGATACTAAAAGAAGAGTTTGATAGTTAGGCGATAGCTGAACCATCTGGCTCAAACAACACAACGAAAAAGGTAATAATAAAAAGGTTATATGTCTGAAGAGAGAGTAATAAGAATAAACAAGGTTTTAAGGGAATTAAATATTTCGTTAGAAAGAGCTGTAGATTATCTAAAAGATAAGGGAATTGCTATTGATGCAAATCCAAATGCAAAAATTTCTGATAGCGAGTTTAATATCCTTCAAAGCCAATTTGCGGGCGATAAGGGGAACAAGGAGGCTTCTAAAGAGGTTGGAGAAGAGAAGAGAAAAGAGAAAGAAGCATTACGTGTAGAGCGTGAGAAAGAGATTGAAGACAAACGCAGACAAGAAGAAGAGCGTCAAAAACAACAAGAAATAATTAAAGCGAGAGCTGTTGTTTCGGGACCTGTACAAGTTGGTAAAATCGACTTGAATCCGAAGAAACCTGCGGTTACTCCTTCTGAGGAAACGGCTAAAGTTGAAGAACCAAAAGCTGTTGCTGCACCAGTGCAGACAGAAAAACCTGTTCAGAATGAAACTGTTAAAACGGAGCCAGTTGTAGCACAGCCGGTTTCTGAAACAAAAAAGGAAGAACCAGTTATTACTGAGAAAAAAGAAGTTAAAGCAGAATCTTCTAAAGTTGCACAGGAGCCTATTGTGTCTACTGATCCTGCAACTTCAGAGGAGACAATTACAACTCAATATCAAAAGCTTTCAGGAACTACTCTTACGGGGCAAACAATTGATTTATCTCAATTTAATAAGCCTAAGAAAAAGAAAGAAGATCCTAAAGCGGCTCAAAAACCGGGTACTCCTGGGGTTGGCAATAATAATAACGCAAACAAAAATAAGCGTAAAAGAATTGCTCCTAAGCCAAGTACGCCTGGCGCGCCAAAACCTGCTACAGGTAATGCGCCTGGAACGCCTAATCCTAATAAAATTACTCCAAACACTAACGGTGGTGGAGGATTTAATGCTAACAGAAGTCAAAGACCTGGTTTTGTAAAAGGAAACCGTCCTGCAATTGTAGCTAAAGTTGAGCCAACAGAAGAAGAAGTAAAAAACCAAATTAGAGAAACTCTTGAAAAACTTCAAGGTAAAGGAGGGAAATCTAAAGCGGCTAAATATAGAAGAGATAAAAGAGAGACGCACCGTCAGAAATCTGATGATGAGCAAAGAGCACTTGACGAAGGAAGTAAAACTATTAAGGTTACTGAATTTGTTACTGTAGGTGAAATTGCAATCATGATGGATGTGCCGATTACTAAAGTAATTGGAACTTGTATGTCTCTTGGTATCATGGTTACCATGAACCAGCGTCTAGATGCTGAAACTCTTACAATCGTAGCCGATGAGTTTGGTTATGAAGTTGAATTTATTACAGTTGATATCGAAGAAGCTATTACTGTAGTTGAAGATAGAGAAGAAGATTTAGTTACTAGAGCACCAATTGTTACAGTAATGGGTCACGTTGACCACGGTAAAACATCTTTACTGGATTATATTCGTAAAGAAAATGTTATCGCTGGTGAGTCTGGAGGTATTACACAGCACATTGGAGCATATGGAGTAACTTTAGATAACGGACAAAAAATTGCATTCTTAGATACTCCGGGTCACGAGGCGTTTACCGCGATGCGTGCACGTGGAGCTCAGGTTACAGATATTGCTATTATCGTAGTAGCTGCGGATGATGATATCATGCCTCAAACAAAAGAAGCAATATCTCACGCACAAGCTGCTGGAGTACCAATTATATTTGCTATCAATAAAATTGATAAACCAAACGCAAATGTTGAAAAAATCAAAGAACGTTTGGCTGGTATGAATTTACTTGTTGAAGATTGGGGTGGAAAAATTCAGTCACATGATATTTCTGCAAAAGTTGGAACAGGTGTAAAAGAATTATTAGAAAAAGTTTTATTAGAAGCTGAGATTTTAGATTTAAAAGCAAATCCAAATAAAGCAGCTCAAGGAACTGTTGTTGAGGCTTTCCTTGATAAAGGAAAAGGGTATGTTTCTACAATTTTAGTTCAACATGGAACTCTGAAAATTGGAGATTATATGTTGGCTGGAAAGCATCATGGAAAAATTAAAGCGATGCATGATGAAAGAGGGCATTCTGTATTGACAGCTGGTCCTTCAACTCCAGTATCTGTTTTAGGTTTGGATGGTGCGGCAACTGCAGGTGATAAATTCAATGTTTTTGAAGATGAAAAAGAAGCAAAACAAATTGCATCTAAACGTTCTCAATTAATGCGTGAGCAGTCAGTTCGTACACAAAGACATATTACATTAGATGAAATTGGTCGTCGTATTGCTCTTGGTCAGTTTAAAGAATTAAACGTAATCCTTAAAGGAGACGTTGATGGATCTGTAGAGGCACTTTCTGATTCGTTCTCTAAACTTTCTACTGAAGAAGTTCAGATTAATATCATTCATAAAGGAGTTGGTGCAATTACAGAAACCGACGTTAACTTGGCTTCTGCATCAGATGCAATTATTATCGGATTTAATGTTCGTCCAGCAGGTAATGCTAGACAACTTGCAGATAAAGAAGAAATCGATATCCGTTACTATTCTATTATCTATGCAGCTATCGATGATTTGAAAGATGCGATGGAAGGAATGTTAGCGCCAGAGATGAAAGAAGAAATTTTAGGAAATGCTGAAATTCGTGAGATTTTCAAAATTTCTAAAGTTGGATCAATCGCTGGATGTATGGTGACAGATGGTAAAATCTTAAGAAGTTCTAGAATTAGAGTTATTAGAGATGGAGTTGTAGTTCATACAGGAGAATTAGTTGCTTTAAAACGTTTCAAAGATGATGTTAAAGAAGTGTCTAAAGGTTATGATTGTGGTATCCAAATAAAAGGATTTAATGATATCGAAATCAGTGATGTTATTGAAGCTTACCATGAAGTAGCAATTAAAAAGAAATTGAAATAAAATTCAAACATATATTTTTAAAAGTCCCAACGAAAGTTTGGGACTTTTTTTTTGGAGTTCCGTAGTTTGATTTTGTTGCTTTGAGTCTCAATTATTAATCTTACATTTGATTGAATTAAAATACTAGGATATGAAATTAGGAGTATATACAGCAGTTTTGTTTTTAAGCTTTTCATCTTTATGTTTTTCACAAGAAGATGTTGAAAAACCAGCGCCACCTCCGGGGAATGCATTGGTAGGGGATTATTATGGTGCTCCTATTTCTAACGATGCGATAAATGACGCAATTTCAGTAGCTAAATTGGAAGATAATTTAAAAACGAATAGTAAGTTAGAAAACATTCTTGTTAAAGGTGAGGTTACAGGAGTTTGTCCCAAAAAAGGATGTTGGGTGAGTGTTAAAACAGAAGATGGTTCTTCTTTTTTTGTAAAAATGAAAGATTATGCTTTTTTTGTTCCTACCGCAGCTAAGGGTAAAAATGTAGTTTTACAAGGCGTTGCTGAGAGAAAAATTACCTCTGTAGAGGAATTAAAGCACTATGCGAAAGATGCTAAAAAATCGAAAGCAGAAATAGCAGCGATAACAGCTCCAAAGGAAGAAATACGTTTTCTGGCGAGTGGAATTAAGGTTGTGAACTGAAAGGAAAGTTTTAAAGATTTGCTCTTAAATGAGTTGTATATGGGTTGAAAAAACAAAAAAAGCGAGATAACATCTCGCTTTTTTTGTTTTTGTTTTAAGTTTTATTTTCCAGGTTTTAGAAGGAAAACACTTTTATACCTGTTTTTAATTTCGTCTAAATTTCTTTCTGCTTCAATTCTTGTTTTAAAATTACCTACGATTACTTTATAGTTGGGTGTGCTGAAGATTATAGTTCCGTCAATACTTGGATTTTCTCTTTTAAAATCCGAAAGTGTTTTTTTTGCTTCATCGCTTTTACCACTAAAGATTTGGATTCTGTAAGTGTCGTTTGTATTTATTGACGTGTTAATTTTACGCTTCTCGTTTAACAATTGCTCGAATTTAGGATCTTGATTCAATGTTAAATTTTGGTCTTGTGCGTTAATATTGTGTGCAAATGCAATCGTTGCAATTGTTAATAAAAGGCTTTTAGAAGGAGTTAAAATTCTCATAATGTGATGTTTTTTATGCAAAAATACTATTTAAAGTTTGAGTGTAAAATTTTAATATTATTTAGAATTGATATAAATTGATATTTAAGGGTATTTTAAGGTTTTGAGAATAGTTCATAAGTCGTATTTTTGTGCAAGTTTTAAAAGTAGGGTATAGATTTTACTGAGTTTAATACAGAAAAAATCATACCAAAATTAGTAGACAATTATTTATACTATATGAAAAAGGTGGGTAACCATAATTCGATCTCAAGAAAATTGCTGTTTGGCTTATCGCTGACGTTAATTTTCTCCCTAACTTCATTTGCTCAAGATGCTGCTGCTCCGGCGGCGCCTGAAGCTGCCGCTGCTGCTCCAGCTGCGGGAGGCGGTGATCCAGTAAAAGGGAAGGAACTTTTTAATGCAAATTGCGCTGCATGTCACAAATTAGATGCTAAATCAACTGGTCCTGCTTTAAGAGGCGTTGCTGGTAAGCATGATATGGCTTGGATTTACAAGTGGGTGCATAACAGTTCTGACATGATTAAGTCAGGTGATCCTGTTGCTGTTAAACTTTTCGAGGAAAATAATAAAGCAGTAATGACTTCTTTTCCTCAGTTAGCTGAAGCTGATATTGATAATATTATAGCTTATACTTCTGAAGTAAAAACTGAGCCTGCTCCAGGTCAGGGGGCTGCAACTCCTCCTGGTACAAATGTTGAAGGGGGCGGAATTTCAAACAATATTATTTTAGGGGCTCTTGCTCTAGTAATGGCTATTTTAGTTGTGATGTTGTTCATGGTGAACAAAGTATTGACTAAAGTTGCAGACAAAAATGGTATTGTAGTTGCTCCAAGAGAGGCTAGAACTCCAATTTGGAAAGCTTTCGTTAAAAATCAATTTTTGGTTTTAGTGACTTCTGTCTTTTTGCTTTTGGCAAGTGGTTATTTTGTATATGGTTACTTAATGCAAGTAGGTGTAGATCAGAATTATGAGCCAATACAGCCAATTCACTACTCTCATAAAATTCACGCTGGTGATAATGAAATCAATTGTAAATATTGCCACTCTGCTTCTCGTGTAAGTAAAACAGCTGGTATTCCTTCATTAAATGTTTGTATGAACTGTCATAAAAATATTTCTGAGGTTGCTGAAACAACTGCTACTCCTGAGTACAGCAAGGCATTCTACGATGCGCAAATTCAAAAATTATATGATGCTGTTGGATGGGATAAGACTAAACAGGCTTATACTGGAAAAACACAACCTGTAAAATGGGTTCGTATTCATAATCTTCCTGATTTTGTTTACTTCAATCACTCGCAACACGTTTCTGTTGCTGGAATTGAATGTCAAACTTGTCACGGTCCAGTACAAGAATTCGAAATCATGAAGCAGTACTCTAAATTAACAATGGGATGGTGTATTGATTGCCATAGAAAAACTGATGTTAAAATGGAAGGTAATGCTTACTATGATAAGATTCATGCTGAACTTTCTAAAAAATACGGTGTAGAGAAATTAACTGCAGCGCAAATGGGAGGTTTAGAATGCGGTAAATGCCACTATTAATCGATTTATTAAGATTTTAATATATATATACAATGTCATCAAACAAAAAATACTGGAAAAGTGTTGAAGAGCTAGAAAATAGCTCTATTGTTGAGGCGCTTAGAAATAACGAGTTTGTTGAAGAAATTCCTACCGATGAGTTTTTAGGTAATGCTGATGCTTTATCTACATCTGGAACTTCACGTCGTGACTTTTTAAAGTACGTAGGATTTAGTACTGCAGCTGTTACTTTGGCTGCCTGCGAAGGTCCTGTTCACAAGTCTATCCCTTATGTATTACAACCAGAGCAAATCATTCCTGGTGTTGCAGATTATTATGCAACAACTGTTTTTGATGGTTTCGATTTTGCAAATCTTTTGGTTAAAACTCGTGAGGGTCGTCCAATTAAAATTGAAAACAATAAAATTGAAGGAGCTAAATTTTCTGCGAATGCTAGAATTCACGCTTCTATCTTAGGACTGTATGATAGCGCTCGTTTAAAAGAGCCAAAAGTAGATGGTAAAGATTCTACATGGTCTGCAGTTGATTTAAAAATCAAATCAAGTTTAGCTGATGCAAAAGCTAAAGGAGGTCAGGTTGTATTGTTAACTAATACTTTAGCAAGTCCATCTACTGAGAAATTAATAGGTGAGTTTATTGCTAAAAATCCAAATGCTAAGCATGTTGTATATGATGCAGTTTCTTCATCTGAAGCTTTAGATGCTTTCGAATCTGTATACGGTCAAAGAGCTTTAGTTGATTACGATTTCTCAAAAGCTTCTTTAATTGTATCTGTTGGTGCTGATTTCTTAGGAGACTGGCAAGGTGGTGGATATGATTCTGGATATGCAAAAGGACGTATTCCGCAAAACGGAAAAATGTCTCGTCACTTTCAGTTTGAGTCTAACATGACTTTATCTGGAGCTGCTGCTGATAAGCGTGTTCCAATGACTACAGCTGTTCAGAAACAAGCTTTAGTTCAAATTTATAATATTATTGCGGGTGCTTCTGTTCCTGTAGCTTTAGATGCAAATGTTAAAGCCGAAGTAGTAAAAGCTGCACAACAGCTTAAAGCTGCTGCTTCAAAAGGAGTTTTAGTATCTGGAATTGAAGATAAAAATGCTCAATTATTAGTTTTAGCTATCAATCAAGCATTGGCTAGTGAAGCTTTTAGTACTGCTGGAGCAAGACAAATTAGAAAAGGTTCTAATGCTGTTGTTTCTCAGTTAATTAAAGATTTGAATGCAGGAAGTGTTCATACTTTAATTATGAGTGGAGTTAATCCAGTTTATACATTAGCTGATTCTGCTGCTTTCGTATCTGGATTGAAAAAGGTTAAAACATCGGTTGCTTTTTCATTAAAAGATGATGAAACTGCATCGATTGTAAATGTTGCTGCTCCGGCTCCTCATTATTTAGAATCTTGGGGTGATGTTGAGATTACAAGTGGAACTTACAGTTTAACACAGCCAACAATCAGACCAATCTTTAATACAAAACAATTTCAAGACGTTTTATTATCATTAAATGGTACAGCTGGTACTTTTTACGATTATTTAAAAGCAAATTCTGGTGTAGTTACAGCAGGATCTTCTTGGAACAAAGTATTACATGATGGTGTAGCTGTTTTAGGTTCTACTTCATTATCTGGAGGAGCTATTGATGCTGCTTCTGCTGCAAATGCTCTAACAAAATCTAAAGCTGCTGGTAATTTTGAGTTAGTATTGTATACTAAAACAGGATTAGGAGATGGACAACATGCAAATAACCCATGGTTGCAAGAGCTTCCGGATCCTATTACAAGAGTTTCTTGGGATAACTATGTTACAGTTTCAAATGCTGATGCTAAAAAACTTGGTTTATCAAATGAAATTGTTGCTAATGGTGGTTTAAATGGTAGTTATGCTACTATTACTACGGCAGACGGATTAAAATTGGAAAATGTTCCAGTTATCGTTCAGCCTGGTCAAGCAGTTGGAACAGTAGGTTTGGCTCTTGGTTACGGACGTAAAGCATCTCTTAAAGAAGAAATGCAGGTAGGTTTAAATGCTTACGCTTTATATAAAGGTTTCAATGGTGTTCAATCTGTCTCTATTGCCAAAGCTGGTGGAGAACATGAGTTTGCTTGTGTTCAAGGTCAAAAAACTTTGATGGGTAGAGGAGATATCATTAAAGAAACTTCTTTAAAAATATTTAATACTGAAGATGCAGAACATTGGAATGAAAAACCAATGGTATCTTTAGATCACCAAGAAGTAGAGGCTACTACTGTAGATCTTTGGGAATCTTTTGATCGTTCAACTGGTCATCACTTTAACCTTTCAATTGACTTAAATGCTTGTACTGGATGTGGAGCTTGCGTTATCGCTTGTCACGCTGAAAACAACGTTCCTGTTGTAGGTAAAGCTGAAGTTAGAAGAAGCCGTGAAGATCGGAAGAGCGTCGTGTAGGGAAAGAGTGTAGATCTCGGT
>NZ_CAMLIX010000121.1 GCF_946479975.1 uncultured Flavobacterium sp. | reverse complement strand
ATCAGGAAATCCAATTCTCAAATTAGCTTTTTCGCTAAATTTGTAATCAAAAGCTGCGATTGGAGTAAATTTTGGCGTACCAAAAATGGATGTTCTTCCTGCTCCAATAACAAGGTTCAATTTTGAATTCAATTGCTGGTTAATCGTTATGTTTCCTAAAATATCTACGTCAGATAAATCTAAATTCTGCTGAAAATTTGCTGTCGGAATAATAGAAAACTGCCATTTTGTTTTTTCTGATAGTGCGTGCGAAAATTCAAATCTGTTTTGAATCTGATTGAATTTTTCTTGTCCTTGATAAAAATCTAACGGATTCAATTCATAATTCACTTTCAAATTAGAATATTCTAATGTGTTCTTTATTGTGTATTTCGTTCCTAGATTCCTTTTATAAGAAACAGCAACATCAGTTTCATTAAAATTTATCTTATTTGCAGACTCTGTTTTGATATTCGCGTAAGCAGCAAAGTTTTCCTGGGCTTTGCCACTTAAAAACGAAAGCGAAAAAAGAGAACAAATTAAAAACCGTACTATCATTATTTATCTTATTGATTTCAAAAGTAAGCCGACAGCATTCTTAAAAAAAAGAAGATATATGTATGACGTTATTTGATAGACCAAATCGGCGTTTTTAAGGCTTAAATCAATTTTATGACGGCAAAGTGCATTGTAGATGATTTTATACCATTTGTAGCTTAATAACGCTAGGTAGTATATGTTATAGTGTAGGGCGGAAGCTTGCATTTTATATTTGTTCAAAAAATAAATTATGCACAAGTTTATATTGATCTTGCTTTTTTTACTGAGCTTATTTTCATGCGGTACAGATACAGATACTGGAGAATTTACTGTTGGGTCAGATTATCTGGCTGTGACAAATAAAGTGGTTTTGATTGATACCCTTACCGTTGAAATGTCTACTATTAATTTTGATTCGCTTGCAACTTCAAGCAGTGGTAGAATTTTAATTGGAAATTATGATGATCCCGTTTTTGGAAAAGTAAAAGCAGACAGCTATTTTCAACTTTCTGGAAATACTTACGCTTTAAATAGTGCTGGATCAGATACAGAATCTACCAACTATGTTTTTGATTCGATTTCGATGATTCTTAAATATAATAATTATTATTACGGAGATACTACGAGAGTTCAAACGTTTAATATTCATAGATTAACGCAAAAAGTTGCGCCAAACAAAGACGATGATAAGTTTTATAACAACTCAACTTTAGCGTACAGTTCTGAAAGTCTTGGAACAATATCTTTTAAACCAAGACCAAATGAAAAAGATTCGATAAATATTCAAATGAACAAAGCGTTTGGAGAAGCACTTTTTTTAAAGATAAAAAAAAGGGAAGTTACAGATTTCGATAGCTTTACAGAATATTTAAAAGGAATGGTTTTGGTTCCAGAAAATGCAACTTCATCCAATATTATCGGATTTAACACCTCTACAAGTAAAGTTCGGTTGTACTATTCCAAATATCAAGCAGATAATGAGCCGGCCTCCAACATATTAGATTTCTCTATTTTAGATGTTTCAAAACAGTTTAATTCTATTTCGCTGGATAAAACAGGAACAATTCTGCAAAATCTTCCCCCTTCGAACAGTAAATTGTCTAGTCTGCTCACCAACAATCAAGGACTTATTCAGTCAGGAACAGGTATGGCGTGTCGTATTGACTTTCCAAACATAAAACAGTTTAAAAATATTTCGGCAAACGGAGCCATTGTAGACGCGCAATTACTTTTGAAACCTGTCAACAATTCCTATTCAGAAAAATATCCTTTGCCAGATTCAATAAGGGCTTATATTGGAGATAATTTAAATAGAATCAGCGGTGCTTTATCAAACTCTGCAGGAGGAGCGGTTTACGGCCATCTCAACCAGAAAAGTGACGAGTTTAACGAAAACGTAGGCTATACTTTTGCAATAGGAAATTTTCTTCAGAAAGAAATGCTGAAACAATCCGATTCTAGATCTTCTCTCATACTGACTTTACCAGGAATTTCTAACTCTGTAAATCGATTGGTTTTAGGAGATCAAAAGCATTTGAACAATAAAATCCAGATTAAAGTTTATTATATCTCCTATTAAATGAAAAATAAAATTGTTTTGTGGAGCTACTTCATTTTGATGTCGCTGCCTTCTTTTTCTCAAAGTATTTCAAGTTCACCTTATTCCTTATACGGTGTAGGAAGTTTGTACGATTCAGATTTTGGTTATCTTTCTTCAATCGGTTCGTCAGGAATTGCTTTACCGTCAGATAGTTTTATTAATAATTTAAATCCTGCTTCGTTGGGATACATGCAGCAAAATCACTTTTTATTTGATATTGGAGGAAAAGCAATTTCAACCACCTATCAAACAAGTTCGCGTAAAGAGAGCCGAAATAATTTTCAGTTTTCACATTTAGCATTTGCATTTCCAGTAACAAAAAAGTCGGCTTTTAGTCTTTCACTTCGTCCATATTCCAGTTCGACGTTTAAAATTTCAAATCTAAAACTGCCTGTATTAGACGGTCAAGAATATTATTATCTGACGGCTGAAGGATCGGGCGGATTAAATAGTTTGGATTTTTCGTATGGATATCGGATGGGAAAAAGACTGACGCTGGGAGCTACGGCAACACTACTTTTTGGAAATACAATTGATGATCGTTCTTTTGTAATTGGAAATACGATTACAACAATTAATAAAAAAACAGATTACAACGGAGTGCGAGCTACTTTGGGAGCACAATTTAAAATAGATTCGACTTTTACCATTGGAACTACATTCAAAGTGCCGTCAAAAATAAATGCCTCTAAAGTACAATCAGTCGCAACAATTGCTGATGGAGTAGAAACTACTATCGAATCTGCAACTTCTTCTGATACGGATGATTATTATATGCCTTTGGAAATGGGAATTGGATTGAGTAAACGATTCAAAAATAATTTGGGTTTAACTTTAGATTACGAAAGGAGTTTATGGGAAAACACCAAGCAATCTGATTTATATGGAAATTTTGTCAACCAAGATCGTTTTGCATTTGGGCTGACGTACAGTTCAAGAAAAAATGCACGAAAATATTGGGATAGAGTAGGCTACGCCGCAGGAATAAGTTACGATACTGGTTATCTCGAAGTTGATGCACATCGTGTAAACAACGCTTCAATTTCAATCGGATTAAACCTGCCGGTAGACAATACTTTTTCATCTCTAAATGTTTCCTATTCTTATGGTCAGAAAGGAAGAATAGCCAACGACCTAATAAAAGAAAACTATCATAAAATCTCGCTCAATTTATCGTTGGACGGAATTTGGTTCGTCAAGCGAAAGTTTGAATAATATTAAAAATCTTTTTTGATTACGGGATATTTATAATCTAATATAGATTCCAGAACTTTTGGATCTGAATTGACATAAAAAATCGGATCATTTTGAGCACTATCCGAAAAACCAACTTTGTCTTGTAATAAGTTTTTAGTTTGACGTGCAACAGCTTCTCCTGAATCAATTATTTTAATATGATCTGGGAGAATTTTTTTTATCTGAGGAATTAAATACGGATAATGACTGCATCCTAAAACAAGATAATCAATATTTGCTTCTATCATTGGCTTTAGATAAGATTCTAAAAGCTTTGTCATTTCTGGAGAATATAGATTTCCGTCTTCAATAAGTTGTACAAGACCATAACCCACTTGCTCCACTATTTTAGTGTTTTGAAACATTTCGGCAGTCTTGTTAAACAGCTCGCTATTTAGAGTTCCTTTTGTAGCAAGAATTCCAATAACTTGTGTTTGCGAGTTATTTGCAGCGGGCTTAATTGCAGGCTCAATTCCTACAAACGGAATGTCATAATCTGCACGCAATTCTCGTATTGCATTTGTGGTAGCAGTATTGCAGGCAACCACAATTAGTTTGCAGTTATTCTCAAGTAAAAGTTCGACATTTTTTTTGCTCAATGCGACAATTTCTTCTTTAGTTTTCTGACCATAAGGGGCATTTTTGCTGTCGGCCAGATAAATGGTTTTTTCATTTGGAAGAAGATCATGAATGGCAGTCCAGATAGAAGTACCGCCAATACCAGAATCAAAAACGCCTATAGGATTATTGTTTGTCATAAAGCAAAATTACTATTTTTTGTATAAAATTTGTCAGTCTAAGTTAATTCAATTCTAGAAAATAATTCAAAGAGCAGCTTTAATTTTTTGTAAAAAAAAACTGCTCAATTTTTAGAATTGAACAGTTAGTTTTTTAAGCTTTGAATTTATTAGAATCCTAAATCTTTTTTAACGTCAGCAGTGATGTTTGGACCATCAGCTAATAATAAAGTAGATCCATCTAACACATATTGAAAACCTTTAGCTTTTCCAACTTTTTGGATAGAAGCTCTTACTTTTTCCATTAAAGGTTTTACGATATCATTTTCTTTTTGTTGTAGTTCTTTTTGTGCATTGTCTCTGTAATCAACAATTCTTTTTTGCATATCTTGAACTTCTTTAGAACGCTCACCGTTAACAGCATCAGTTACTGTAGCAGCTTCTGTTTCATACTTTTTGATTTTTACTTGATATTCATCAACCATCTTTTTGTATTCAGCATCATATGTTCCACTTAATTTTTGCAGTTGATTTTGAGCATCTAGCATAGCAGGCATTTTCGACATGATCTCGCTTACATCAACATGGGCTACCTTCGCTTGCGCATTCATTGTGTTACTTGCTCCTAAAATAAGAATTGCAGCAATTAGTAAAGTTTTAATTTGTTTCATCATTTTTAAAAATATTAATTAATTATTGGTCGTATTTGCTTTTTGTGTTTCGGCTTCTTTTGCTTTTTTAGCCGCTTCTCTTTCTTCTAAAATTTTCTTTCTCTTCTCTTCCAATTCTTTTTTACGCTGTTCATAAAGCAATTGTCTTTCTTCAGCTTTTGTTGTTGCTGGCTCAGTCGTTGTTGTCTGTTCTGTCCCAGTTGTTGCAGGCTTAGCAGTTGCGTTTGTTTTTACAGCATCTGTTGCTTGAGTCTGTGTTGCTGGTTTAGCTGTTTCAGAAACCGTGCCATTTTTTTTAGCTTCTCTTTCTGCCTGAATTGCTTTTCTTCTATCGTCGTATTCTTTTTTCTTAGCTTCCTGCTCGAGTCTTCTGTCTTCCATAAGTTTTTCTCGTGCAGCTTTCTTTTCATCCAATACTTTTTGACGATCTGCCATTGCTGGATTTTCATCTATTGCATTTTCAAGATTTTCTTTCACTTCCTGATCTTTCAGTTGTTTCTTTGTCAACTGCTCTCTTTTTTCAGTACGATTTAGAACTCTTAAAACCTGATCGCTGATATCAAACCTTTTATTGCTAAAAAGCATTGTTAAATCTGATGACTTGTCAAAAATAAAATCATAATTTTTAGCTTCTGCAATATCTTGTACTGCTGTAAAAACCTGATCCTGAATTGGCTTCGCTAATGCCGCTTTTTGTCTCATTAAATTACCATCAGAACCAAATTGTTTCTGCTGATAATCCATCATTTCCTGCTCTTGAAACTTAATTTCAGTTTCTCTCTCTTCAATTAATTCTTTTGTAAGTAAAGCTTTTTCTGTTTTCAAGCTTTCCTTCAGCGCATTTATATTTAATTTCTTAGCCTCAACTTCTTGTTTCCACTTTTGAGCTTTTTGCTCTAATTGTGATTTAGCTTCTTTATAATCAGATACATTTTCTAAAATGTATTCCATGTCGATGTAGCCAATTCTAGTCGTCTTACCTTGTGCCTGACTTGTATTTGCTACAATCAAGGCTAAAAATATAAATAAATATTGTTTTCTCATAACATAACTTTATTTGATGATTTTTAACCAAACGTAATTTCTTTAAAATTGTTGTCCAATAATAAAGTGAGTTTCCCAGCCATTTGCTTTTGTTTGTCCAGGAAGAGCATCAAATCCGTAACCAAAGTCAATACCAAGTAATCCAAATGCAGGCATAAATACACGTAGACCGGCACCAGCTGAACGATTCAAGTCAAACGGATTGTAATCCTTGAACGTTGGGTAAGATGATCCTGCCTCTAAGAATGTTAATGCATAAATAGAAGCTGATGCTTTTAATGTAATTGGATAACGTAACTCCATAGAGAATTTGTTATAAATAGTTGCTCCAATTGGATCTCCTGCGCTATTTACAGGAGTTAAAGAGTTATTAGGGTAACCTCTTAACTGAATAGTCTCTCTACCATCCATTGAGTAGTTTGCCATACCATCTCCACCTAAGTAAAAACGTTCAAACGGAATAACACCTCTTTCTTGATTATAAGCTCCTAAGAAACCAAATTCTGTCAGAGTTCTTAATACTAGTTTTCCATAAACTTTAGTATACCAATCTCCTTTAAATTTAACTTTATAATATTCTAACCAATTGTATTTTTTCTGATCTACTTTTGCAGGATCTGCTGCTGCTTCTTGATAAGTACTTACTTTGTTTCCTTTTGAGTCTAGATAATCACCAGGGCTTACAACTAATTGATTTGCATCAATGTAACTTGTTGTTGATTTTAATTTATACGCTTCTTCATTTCCTAAATCTGCATAATTTACACCATTAAACAAAGAGTAAGGAGGGGTAACTTTTGCAGAAATACTAAATTCAGAACCATAAGTTGGGAATATCGGGTTAACCCCTTTATTACTTCTCGAAATTCCAATAGTATAAGCTAAGTTTCTTGATGCTCCATTACCAAAGGTAAATAACCCTGTGTTGTAGTTATTTAAATCATAGTGCTGATAACTTACTGACTGTGAAAGTACAAAGTAATCATCAGGAACAGTTAATCTTTTTGCTAAACCAACTTGTACTGTAAAAATATTAAAACTTTTGTCTCTATCAACAGTTCGAGTAATATAATTGTTAAGAAATTGCTTACTGTATGAAATTGATGAACTAAACTGTACTGGTTTCTTTCCTCCAAACCACGGTTCTGAGAACGATACACTATACGTTTGGAAGTATGTACTTCCTTGTAAACGTAAAGCAACTTTTTGTCCATCTCCCATTGGTAAAGGTTTATATGCTTCTTTATCAAATAACTTTCTTGCAGAGAAGTTGTTGAATGAAAGTCCTAATGTTCCAATGAAACCTCCACCACCGTAACCTCCTTGAAGTTCGACCTGGCTAGATCCTTTTTCTACAACATTGTACTCAATATCTACAGTTCCTGCTCCAGCATCAACATTTTTGAATTTTGGATCGATTGCTTCAGGATCAAAGAAACCTAATTGTCCAATCTCACGAATTGTTCTTACCAGCTGTTCTTTACTATATTTTTCACCTGGTTTAGTTCTTAACTCACGATAAATTACGTGGTCATTTGTTTTGTCGTTTCCAACAACAGTAATTTTGTTGAAGTATGCAATTGGACCTTCTGTAACTCTAATTTCAAAATCAATTGTATCGTTTACAGTTTTTACCTCTACAGCATTAATATTAGAGAATAAATAACCGTTGTTTTGATATAAATTGGTAATATCTTCAGCGTCTGGTTTAGATTTATCAGCGATTCTTTTTTCTAATAAAACTCCATTATAGGTTTCTCCCTTTTTAATACCTAAATAACGGCTTAAAAGGTGATCAGAATAAACAGTATTTCCTAAGAATTTAATGTTACCAAAATAGTATTTGTTTCCTTCTTCGACATTAATCTTAATGGCAAGTGTATTTTTCTTTTTGTTGTATTGAACAGAATCGTAAATGATACGTGCATCACGATATCCTTTTTCTTTATAAGCTGCAATAACTTTTTCTAAATCTGTTTTGTATTTTTCTGGAATAAATTTAGAAGATTTGAAAACACGAATAAAGTTTTTCTGTTTCGTGTCTTTCATTGCAGCGCGCAATTGAGTGCTTGTAAGTTGCTTATTTCCAATAAAATCAATATTGCTGATTTTTACCTTGTCACCTTTATCTACTCTAACAAGCATGTTTACGTGGTTTCCTGCTGTAGTATCAGGAGTCGTAGTAATGATAACTTTTGTATTGTAAAAACCGTCTTTTTTGTATTTATTTTCAATATAATTTTTAGTTGTCGTAATTAAGTTTTCGTTGACTATTTTGTTTTTAGTCAGGTTATTATCTTTAATTAATCCTTCGACTTTACCTTTTTTGATACCAACAAATTTAACTTCATTAAGTTTAGGAAGTTCTATAATGTCTAAATCTAGATAAATACTGTCATTTTCTACCTTATTAACATAGAAAGCAATTTCATCAAATAAACCAAGTTTACCTAATTTTTTAATTGCACTACTAATTTCTTCTCCCGGAACAGTGATTTCCTGACCTTTTTGCAAACCAGAAAAGGTTACAACGGTTTGTTCATTGAAGCTTATTTTACCAACTACCGAGACTTTGGCTAGAATATATTTTTTTCCCTGATCAAAAGGAACTCTTTCTTGTGCTTTAATTTGTGAAAAACTACCCAAAAGTAATAGGGTAAGGGCTATTTGTATTTTTTTTTGCAACACTAAAAAATTATTTAATTTGTTCACTGGTCTTTCCAAATCTACGTTCTCTTTTTTGATAACTAATAATAGCCTCATATAAATCTTGGTCTTTAAAGTCTGGCCATAGGACATTAGTAAAATACAATTCTGCGTAGGCGATCTGCCACAGCAAAAAATTACTTATTCTATGTTCACCACTGGTTCGGATTAATAAATCTACGTCTGGTAAATTTTGCGTGTAAAGATGCTCATTTATAATTGAATCGTCAATAGTGTCTATTGAAATTATATTATTTTTAACTTTATCACTAATTGCCTTTACAGCATTTACCAGCTCCTCTCTAGATCCATAGCTTAAAGCAAGAGTTAGGGTTAATCGAGAATTGTCTTTTGTCTTTTCCATAACATCCAAAAGTTCCTTTTGGGCTGTTTTTGGTAATTTGTCAAGATTTCCAATTGCGTTAAGGCGAATATTGTTTTCTTGCAGCGTACCAAGTTCTTTTTTTAATGAATTGATCAATATTTTCATCAATGCCTGAACCTCAAGTTTGGGGCGGTTCCAGTTTTCTGTAGAAAAAGCATATAGCGTTAAATACTCAATTCCGAGCTTTGCCGAAGTTTTGATTATTTCTTTTACAGACTTTGTGCCGTTTTCATGTCCAAACGCACGAAGAAAGCCTTGTTGTTTGGCCCAGCGTCCGTTACCGTCCATAATAATGGCAAGGTGTTTTGGTAAGTTTGTGTGATCTATTGATTCTATTAAATTCATTTTATTCTGCGCAATAGCAAGGTTTTTTTCCAAAGGTATATGTTAAAGTAACACCTGAAAAAACGTACCAGTCATTATTATTTAAATTTCCAAATTTTGTAATGGTTGAACTACTTGTTTTTGGGTTGCTTCCGTCGATATTGTCTGTAAAAGTATAACGCACTCCTGCTTCAAGTCCTAAAACGAAACGAGGCGTTATGTTCGATTTTATACCTAATATAAAAGGTATAGCAAATGAGCTTGAATTTTCAGAATAAATTACATTTGGGCTTGTAGAGTATCTGTATAAGTTATCGAAGATAAAAAAATTAACTCCAGAAAATACATAAGGAGTAATTTTTAGATGATCATCGTGCAAATTAAAATCAAAAAAATTGAATTCTAGTCCAGCAGAAAGCTCTTTAACATCGTTGTCAAAACGGTAGCCTCTCTGGTTTCTTCCTGATTCATCAGATTTGTAATCATTCCCACTAACGTTTGATTGAGTATAAGAGAAACGCCAAGAATGTCTCGGACTTCTATTCCATTTGTAAAGAACACCAAAAGCTAGTTTTTCTGGGGCGATATAGGTTGTTTTACCCACGTCACCAACAAAGTTACTTCCGCCAAGAAATACACCAATCTCATTGATCTGAGCATGTAGTGTAATAAAGGGGAAAAAACATAACAATAAATTAAAAATTTTCTTCATTTAATTCAAAATTGCGTGCAAATATAATAATTATCAATACGAATCAAAGTTCCTTTGGTTAAATGTGCTTTTTTTTCAATTTACAATATGATTTTGAGCCATTTAATGATGATTCACTATATGCAGAACGAGAAAATGTGGTATTATCGTATAGTTGGGAATTAGAAAAGGGATTAATTTCTTTTATCTTCTCCCCAGAGCAATTTGTTTCTCAAGGTTTTCAAAAAGGTTTCACCTGGAATTTCGACCATTTTAATTTTATAGTCTGTTTTTTTAATCTTTAAAATAGATTCGTTTCGTACTGAAGAAATTCTTGAATCTAAAGAAACCAAATATTGGTCTTCTCTTCCTGTTACTCGTAAAGTAATCTCAGTATCATCAGGAATTACAAGTGGTCTGGCTGTTAAATTATGTGGTGCTATTGGGGTAATTACTAAGCTTTTTACGTCTGGAGTCAATATTGGTCCGCCGCAGCTTAAAGAATATCCTGTAGAACCAGTTGGCGTAGAGATAATTAATCCATCTGCCCAATACGAATTTAAATATTCATTGTTCAAATAAGTTTCAACAGTGATCATAGACGTAGTATCTTTTCTGCTCACAGTAACTTCGTTCATGGCAAAATTAAGTTCTTCAAAAGCTTCATTTTTTGGCTCAGAAGTTAATCCTAATAAAGTACGTTCAGAAGTGGTGTAATTTTGATCAATAACATATTGTAACAAAATATCAATATTTTCTTTTTGTACTTTGGCAAGAAAACCTAATCTTCCTGCATTTATACCTAGTAAAGGTACGCCAGAATTACGTACAAAAGCCGCCGCTCTTAAAATAGTTCCATCACCTCCAATACTAATTAGCATTTCAAAACTATTATCTAAAGCAGTACTTGGAGAAAAAGTTTTGTATTCTTTTTTAATAAGCTGCTTTTCGTAAAGCATTGTCAAGAAATTTTCTTCAATTACCATTTCTACATTATTGGAATTGAAAAACTTGAAAATGTCTTTTATAATAGGTTCTGTGCTATTTTGATAATACTGTCCGTAAATGGCTATTTTCATTCTTTGTTAAATTAGAGAATTTGTCAATGCGTCAATTAGATACTGGTGAAATGCGAAAATTATCTAATTTTCTCATTGGCACATTCAAAACTTATATATTAAGATATTTATCTAAATAATCTGATCGTTCTTTTAAACTATTAATATAGTTGTCTTCTTGGTGTTCTGAAATTATTTCATAACCATATCTTCTATAGGTTTGGATAATTTCATTTATTGCTCCTAAACCAATCTTTACAGTGATTTGAACATTTTCTAGATCAGCTTCAGACACAAAACAACCTAAAACGCGTCCGTTGTTACTTTCTACAATTTGAGTTACCTCACTCATAGAATAATCTAAAAGACCTTTTTGAACAATAATAATTGCGCCTGGTTCTTTTAAAAATGGAGTTTCCTGAAAAAATTTCATGATATCTTCCATTTCATAATAACCTACATAAATATTATTCTCGTCAAGAACGGGAATAGTGTTGGTGTGGTTTTTAGAAAAAACTTCTAGAACATCAAGCCAGATCATCGATTTTCTGGCAAAAAAGCGTTCTAAAGTATATTTATAGTCAATTGCTTTTTTATCTGTGTCAAATGTTTCTACATCATCAGAAGAGATGCTTCCAATAAAAATCCCATCTTCTAGGATAGGAAAATGAGAAAAATTTACATCGATAAAAAAGTCCTGAATCGATGCTATCGTTTCCTGACTATCAATCGCTCTGAAATCATTTGTGATATAGTTTGTAATTTCTGTCATAAATCATTGAAGATATTTGATGCAAAATAATCAAAAAATACCGAAAACTGCTGCGTTTTACTTTGTATTTTTGTCGTAACAAATATAGTGTTACTAGAATTAATTATCTATTTATATGACAAAGTTAAGTGTAAATATCAATAAAATTGCAACGCTTCGAAATGCAAGAGGCGGAAACGTTCCCGATTTATTAAAAGTAGCTGCAGATATTCAGCGATTTGGAGGACAAGGAATTACAATTCATCCGCGTCCAGATGAGCGTCATATACGTTATCAAGATGCCCGTGATTTAAAAGCAATTGTTACTACAGAATATAATATTGAAGGAAATCCGCAGCATAATTTTATTGATTTGGTTTTAGAATGCAAACCAGATCAGGTTACCTTGGTTCCAGATGCAATTGGTGCCATAACATCTTCTGCCGGCTGGGATACAATTAAAAATCAAGATTATTTAAAAGAAGTTATTCAGGAATTTCAAAGAAATGGAATACGAACTTCGATTTTTGTTGATCCAATTTTAGAAATGATTGAAGGAGCAAAAGAAACTGGTACAGACAGAATCGAATTGTATACAGAAGCTTTTGCGCATCAATATGATTTAGGAAACAAAAACGGAATTGATTCTTATGTAAAAGCTGCAGAATTGGCAAATGAATTAGGTTTAGGAATTAATGCTGGACACGATTTAAGTTTGGATAATATTCAGTTTTTTAAACAAAATATTCCTAGTTTATTAGAAGTTTCAATCGGGCACGCTTTAATTTCAGAAGCACTTTATCTAGGTTTGGATAATGTTGTGAATATGTATTTGAATAAATTGAAATAAGATTAAAAATTAAACGATTATAACCTGATGTAATTGGGTTATAATTGTTTATTTTCGCACTTTTCTTATTAAAATTACGTGTCGAAATCTGTCATTCTCTTTTTTTTATTTTGTATTTCTAACATTTTTGCTCAGTCAGATGTCAGGATAACAGGAAATATAAAATCTACTCAAAACCAAAATTTGGCGGGCGCCGCCATTTCTTTAGAAATAAACCAAAAACAGTTTCAAGCTGTTACCAATTCTTCAGGGAATTTTTCAGAAAACATTCCTTCAGGAAATCTGATTATTAGAATCAATCATTTAGATTTTACTCCGAAAACAATCTATCTTACGGTTGTAAAAGATACCACGATTTCAATTGTTTTAGAAAAAGATGTTTCTCAATTAAAAGAAGTCATCATTTCAAATGATAAAAAAAGCGGTATAAAAACATTAGATGCAGGAAAACTCTCTTTCAATTTAAAAGAATTGAATAATGTTCCGACACTTTTAGGGACGACAGATGTTATAAAACTTTTGCAATTAACGCCGGGAGTTCAAAATTCTGGAGACGCAAACGGTTATTTGTATGTTCGCGGAGGCGATCCTGGACACAATGCGATTTTATATAATGAAGCGCCAATTTATGGAATGTCGCATTTACTTGGAATCTTTCCTTTTTATAATGCAGATCATATTAAGGATGTAGAATTTGATAAATCGAGTTCAAACCCCAAATATGGAGGGCGTTTAAGTTCGACGACACTTTTAAATACGAATAAAAAATTACCGTCAGAATTTTCAATTCAGGGAAATGCGGGAATTTTGGCTTCGCAATTGACATTGGCAGTTCCTTTAAATGATAAAACGGGTTTTTATATCTCTGGACGAAAAACCTATATCGACGAAGTTATGGGACCATTATTGAAATCAGGTTCTAATAATGATGTGCAGAATATGAAATATGGTTTTTCTGATGCAAATTTTACTTTCTTATCTCAAATTTCTAAAAACAATTTATTCTCTTTAAATGCTTTTGTGAGTGGAGATGAACTGAAAATAAAAGATGGAAATTTGGCATTAAAGACCAATTTAAAATGGAGCAATTTTACCGTTTCGCCAGCTGTAAATACAGTGCTTTCGCCAAAAGTGAGTATGGCAAATTCGGTTTATTTTAGTCAATATTCGAATGAGTTAAATATGGAGCAGGCAACAATTGAGTTTGGAGTTTCTTCGTATGTAAAAGATTTTGGATTTACAAATTCAGTTAAATTTTCAATTAAAAACATTCCGTTTGAGTCAGGATTACAATATGTTTATCACGATCTACAGCCTCAAAAAGTAAATGTAGAAAACTTGACAACGGCCGATAATTACTCTCAAAGAAAAATTGAAGCAAATGAAGCTGCGGTTTTTGTTAGCGCCAATCCTAAATTATTTAAAAATGTAACTGCAGATTTAGGACTTAGAATAAATTATTATACTTCTGGAGCCGATTCGTATCTGCATTTTCAGCCTCGGGTGGTTCTGAATTATGCGTCAAATGAAAACTATTCATTTTATGCATCTTACAATAAACAATACCAATATTTAAGTTTAATAACCACTTCGAGCGTTGGAATTCCTACTGATTTTTGGATTGCAAGTTCAGACGGAATAAAACCGCAGTCGTCTAATGAATTTGCTGTTGGTTCCAATCAAAAGATTACCAGAAATTTTTCTTCTTCTTTCGGAGGATTTTATCGTTCGATGAAAAATCTTTTAGAATATCCATACGGAATTACTCAGTTTAATGAAATTACAACTTTGAAAAATGATTTGTATGTTGGAGAAGGCAAAGCGTACGGATTTGAAATGATGCTCAAAAAAAGCAACGGAAAATTTACGGGTTGGCTGAGTTATACCTTAAGCTGGGCCGATCGAAATTTTGAAGAATTGAATAACGGAAAAACTTATTTTGCAAAATACGACAGACGCCACAATCTTTCGGTAGTTGGAATGTACGATTTAAACGCAAAATGGAATTTTGGCATAACACAAATATTCGGTTCAGGAAACCGATTTACAATGCCGACTTCGTGGTATTTTATCAATAATAATCCTGTAAAAGAATATTCGGGTTATAACAATGCACAAATGCCAAATTATATTAGAACAGACGTTTCTGCGAATTATTATTTTATAAAAACAGCTAAGAAAGAAAGCGCTTTAAATTTTTCTATTTACAATACATTCAATATAGAAAATCCGATTTATGTGATATTAGATGTTGAAGTTAATAAAGATAAAGACAAAGTGGTGGTAAAACAGGAAAAAAAAGTGTTGTATCGAATTCTTCCTTCGATAAGTTGGAGGTTTAAATTTTAAGAAGTATGAAAAAATATCTATTATTTCTTTTAGGATTATTAATGGTAAGCTGTTCCAATGATAATTTCAGCGAACAAAAAAGCACAGAATCAAAAATAGTGGTCGAAGGCTGGATTGAAGAAGGCGATTTTGCCAATGTTTTATTGTCGAGCAGTATTCCCGTGACAGATGTTGTGGATTCTACAAATGTTTTGAATCACGTTATTCGTTCTGCGAAAATCACCATTTCAGATGGTCAGAATTTTGAAGTTTTAAGAGTGAAAAACGATAAAAACAGATTACCGCCTTTCGTGTATTTTGGTTCAACCTTAAAAGGAGAAGCAGGAAAACAATATACGCTGAAAGTAGAATATTTAAATCGCGTAATCGAAGCTGTGACTTCAATTCCGAAATCGGTACAATTAAAAAGTGCCGAATATATCAAGAAAAAAGAAACCGATACTACAGGTTATATTTTTGTAAAATTTGACGACCCAATCGCAGAAAAGAATTATT
>NZ_CAMLIX010000120.1 GCF_946479975.1 uncultured Flavobacterium sp. | reverse complement strand
TGGTTGTAATTTTGATACTGGTTTTCTTTTTTATGTTCCAAATTAAAGACCCATCATGGGTTACTTCTTATTTTTTGGCTTTCCAAAAAGTGAGTTTGTTATGCTTTATTTTGGCTTCTTTTTTTATGATTAATTTTATTGTAAAAAAGAACGGACTCAGTAAAGACAACGGTTACGCGATATTTTTCTATTTGTTGTTCGTATTGTTTTTTCCAACCTTATTTAACAATCCAAATGTTATTTATGCCAACTTTTTTATATTGCTGGCACTTCGAAGATTAATTTCATTACAATCGCTTAAAGCCTCAAAAGAAAAAATATTTGATGCTGCATTTTGGGTATTTGTAGCTTCTTTATTTCAATTTTGGAGTATTCTCTTTATAATATTGGTCTATATCTCGATCGTTTTTCACGTTTCAAGAGATTATAGAAACTGGGTTTTGCCTTTTATAGCTCTTTTAGCAGTAGCCATATTATTCTACATGATCGCTTTAATTTTTAATATAAATGTTGTAACTTTTTTTCAAGAAAGAGCTGTAATGGATTTTAGAGTTGATTATTTCAAAAATAATTACGAAAACGGAGCACTTTCAATTTACACCGCCGTGGCCTTATTTTTTGTAACGTCAATGTTAATGACATTATCAAATAGACCGCAGATCTTACATTCTTCTTATAAAAAAATTGTTGCGTACTTTTTTATTGCTGCATTGGTTTTTATTATTTCACCAAACAAAAGCAATGACTTATTGCTGTTTAGTATTGCACCTTTAGCTATTATGGCAACTAGTCATGTAGAATATATGCAACAAAAATTGAATAACGAGATTGTTTATTATGTTTTGATTGTGTGTAGTTTATTTACTTTTTTCTCTCAATTATAATTTACTTCCGTACGCAAGATCGCCGGCATCTCCAAGACCAGGAATAATGTAGTTTTTCTCATTTAATTTTTCGTCTAAAGAAGCAACCCATAAATGACAGTTTTCTGGAAGGTTTTCTTCTAAATGAGCAATTCCTTCTGGTGCGGCAATAACAACTACAATATGAAATTCTGTTGGAGCAGCATTTTCAATTAGTTTTTTATGAACAGCAACGATAGATTGTCCAGTTGCTAACATCGGATCTAGAAGCAGAACGGTTTTGTTATTTAGGTTCGAAATTGCTTGATACTCAACTAAAATTTCAAATTCGTCATCATTATTTGGATGATGTCTGCAAGCCGAAACAAAGCTGTTTTCGGCGTGATCAAAATAATTCAAAAAACCATTATGAAGAGGCAAACCAGCTCTAAGAATAGGACATAAAACCAAATCGGTATCAATTTGAGTTGTTTTCTTGATGCCAAGCGGAGTCTGAATTTCAACCTCTTTGTAAGGTAAATTTTTACTCAATTCATACGCCATAATTTCTCCAATACGTTCAATATTTCTGCGAAAACGCATACTGTCATTTTGGACATTTATGTTTCTAATTTGTCCAAGGAAATGATTTAAAACGCTGTTATTTTCAGATATATAATGAATTTTCATGATGAAATATTAATTTATTAACGGATAAAGATTAGAAATCGAAAAATAAATGCTTTTTTTCGTAGCATAAAAGTATAAAAAGTATCTTTGTAACTCTAAAAAAATAAATACATGTTTTCAAAATTAGCATATTCTGTTTTCGAGCAAAGCATCAAAGATTATCATCAATTTGATAATGTTGATCAGCCGATCAATAATCCTTATCCAAAAGATAAGTTTGAGCATTTATTATATCTTAAAAATTGGATCGATACCGTTCAATGGCACTTTGAAGATATTATTCGTGATCCGCAAATTGATCCAGTTGCAGCTTTAACTTTAAAAAGAAGAATCGATGCATCAAATCAGGAACGTACTGATATGGTGGAATATATCGACGGATATTTTTTACAGAAATACAGCGACATTAAAGTAAAAGATGGAGCAAAAATTAATTCTGAAAGTCCAGCCTGGGCATTTGACAGATTATCAATTTTGGCTTTAAAAATTTATCATATGCATGAAGAAGCAACTCGTGTAGAAGCTTCTCAAGAACACAGAGATAAATGTCAGGAGAAATTAAATGTACTTTTAGAGCAAAGAACAGATTTATCTACAGCAATTGAAGAATTATTGACAGATATCGAAAATGGCGATAAATTCATGAAAGTGTACAAACAAATGAAAATGTACAACGACGATGAATTAAACCCAGTTTTGTATCAAAACAAAAAATAATTTGACAGACTTGTCCAATAAAATCAAACACATAGCCGTCATGAGACTATCCGCAATGGGAGATGTCGCCATGACGGTTCCTGTTTTACGGGCTTTTGTAAAACAATATCCAACAGTGAAATTGACTGTTATTTCGCGTCCATTTTTTAAACCTTTTTTTGACGGGATTCCCAATTTGGAGTTTTTTGCTTTTGATGAAAAAGAAAGACACAAAGGATTTCCAGGACTTTTGCGATTATATAAAGATGTAAAAAGACTAAAAATTGACGCTTTTGCAGATCTTCATAATGTTTTAAGATCTAAAGTTGTGAGTTTACTTTTCGCTTTAAGCGGAAAAAAAAGAGCAACCGTTGATAAAGGAAGAGAAGGAAAAAAAGAATTGACAAGAGCAGAAAATAAGGTTTTTAAACAATTACCAACAATGTTCGAAAGACACGCAGAAGTGTTCGAAGAACTTGGTTTTCCTTTAGATTTATCGAATCCAGAATTTCCTGAAAAAGCAGTTTTAAGTACTGAAATTGTTGAAATTATCGGAAATGAAAATTCAAAATTAATTGGAATTGCGCCTTTTGCCCAATACGATTCTAAGGTTTATCCTTTAGATTTGATGAAAGAAGTAATTGCAAAATTAGCTGAAAATTCAACACATAAAATTTTACTTTTTGGTGGAGGAAAGAAGGAAATCGAAATTTTAGAATCGCTTTCTCAGCCATTTGAAAATGTAATTAATATGGCTGGAAAAATTAAATTGCAGCAGGAATTACAATTAATCAGCAATCTTGATGTGATGCTTTCTATGGATTCTGGAAATGCACATATTGCAGCAATGCTGGGTGTAAAAGTGGTTTCTCTTTTTGGAGCGACACATCCTTACGCCGGATTTTTACCATTCAACCAGAATTTAGAAAACGCTTTGGTTCCTGATAGAAATCAATATCCAAAACTGCCAACTTCGGTTTATGGAAATAAAATGGTTGAAGGTTATGAAGATGCGATGAGAAGTATTTCTCCAGAAGATGTAATTTCTAAAATAAATTCCAATATTTAAATCAAATTCCAAATTCCAAAGTTGAAAAACTACATTCTTCTTTGTCAAAGTTTTAAACTTTGACAAAGATTTTATAAAACTAAAAAATCCAAATTTCTCCCGAAGTCTCGGGATAAAATTGGAATTTGGATTTTTTTTATTGGAATTTAAATATTTGGAATTTAACTACAGCCAAATCTTCTCATCACGACATCTGCTGAAAATATAATTTTTAAGATTTGAAATTGTAGCTTGATAATCTGGAGCATCGTAACCAAATCGTTCGTGTTCCATTTGTTCTTTTTCTAAGGCTTGACAACCTTTTATAACTTCCTTGATCATATCAAGCATTGCAAGTTCTTTATTATCAGTTTTTTGAAATTTGAGTTCTACAATTTCATCCTGCAATTCTGAACAATAATCAACAAGTTTTACAACTTCTGGTTCTTCCAAAAGCGATTGATTATTTCTAAATATTTCTCGAATTGATTTCATTCTTGTCAAATTTTAAACTTTGACAAATATCATATTTTTTTTACATTTTTAGCAAGTATTTTTCCAACTAAGAATTGATAAATGTGATGATCTATTTCTTATAAATTTAGAAGAAGATATCCCAGTACTTTCTTTTTGTTTTTGTCAACTACAACTTCAACAAAATGATTTTCTTTTTCTGTAGCAAGTAAAATGTGTTCAAAATCCTCTGTTGAATTTCTGTAAACTTTATGGACCAAATCAGATTCTTTAATTTTTTTAGATAAAATTTTAGCTGCTTTTAATTCGCTTACATAAGGCCAGATATTAAAAAAACTATCCGTAACTGCTATTTCTTTCATTCCCCCAGTCATTGAAGAATTATACTTTTCTTTGGAAAGAAGTTTGGGCGCTTTTTTCTTTTTTTTAATTATAAAATAGACACAAAAAAGAGCGGTTACTACAAAAAGTAGGATAAAAGTCAGGCGTAGATAATGATGCGTTGCCATAATATTTAATGTTTAAAGATGTATCGACATTAATGAAGACTCACAAAATCTATCTTTAAGATGAAGGAAAATGTCAGTCTTAACTACACTACTAATTTAATAAAATTTCGGTACATTTTTTAAAAAATCCTCAAAATTTATTAGTCTGTTTTTATAATATCGAAATTGGCTTTAAATTGAAAAAAGAAAGAAGCGCAAAAAAAATTCCAACTTTATCCGTAGCTTCGGGATAAGGTTGGAATTTTATATTTTAGAATTTCTAATTATTATACGTCGTCGTAATCAACATAAATAGTTTCAGAAGTTGGATGTGCTTGGCAGGTTAAAATTAAACCTTCAGCAATTTCGCTATCTGTCAGAATAGAGTTTTTCGTCATTTCTGCAGTTCCAGTTGTCACACGTCCTAAACAGCTGCTGCAGATACCGCCTTGGCAAGAATAGGGAGCGTCAACGCCTTGTTTTAGAGCAGCGTCAAGAATGGTCTGTTTTTTAGACATTTCAAATGTAGTCTCTTCATCATCAACTAAAATCGTAATTTTTGTATGACCTTCTTGAGAACCTTGAATCACGTTTTCTTCAACCGAAGAAGTAAAAAGCTCAAACTTAATAGCAGATTCTTTTACATTTTTCTCTTTCAAAACATCAGAAACTGTATTGATCATTTCTTCTGGTCCGCACAAGAAAAATTTATCAAACTGTAACTCTTTGTGTTTGTTGTTTAAAACAAAATTCACAGCCGATTTTTCAATTCTTCCAAATAAAGCATTTTCTGCTTTTGCCTGGCTGAATACATAATGCACAAAAAATCTGCCTACGTATTGCAATTGTAAATCGTGAAGTTCTTGATGAAAAATAGTGTTTTCAGGAGTTTTATTTCCGTAAACCAATACAAATGAACTTTTTGGCTCATTTTTTAAAACCGATTTTATAATAGAAAGAACTGGTGTAATGCCGCTTCCTGCAACAAACGCAGCATAGTTTCGTTGTCTTTCTGCATCTGGTTCAAAAGTAAAAATACCTTCCGGCTGACCTACTTCTAGAACATCTCCTGCTTTTAATTTGGTATTGGCAAACTGAGAAAACAGACCGTTTTTTACCGCTTTAACTGCAATTCTTAATTCACCGCTGTCTGGTGCAGAACAAATAGAATAAGCACGTCTAATTTCTTGATTATCAAGTGTAAGTTTTAGATTTATATATTGACCAGCTATAAATTTATAATCTGGTTTTAGTTCTTCAGGAACATTAAAAAGTATCGAAACCGCATCTGCAGTTTCTCGTTTTACCTCTTTAATTATTAATTTTAAGAATGATGGCATGATCTAATTTTTATGCAAAAATAACAAACAGCTATTAAAATTTTAGCACTAAATTATTTTTTTTAACTTTTTTTGTAACGTTTTCCTACATTTGGTATCTGACTACACAAATACTAAAAACAAAAACCATGATTAAGAAGTTTATTTACCTAGAATGGAAGGCGTTCATTAGATCTGCATCTTTTGGTAAAAACCTTGCAATGAAAATTATAATTGGATTTTTTATGATCTATTTCTCTTTAATTTTTATTGCAATGGGAGTTGGAGCCTTTTACCTTCTTAAAGAAATGAAATTAGAGCCATTAGTAACGGTCAATCGATTTTTAATTTATTATGTTCTTTTAGATCTATTAGTCAAGTTGTTACTCCAGGCGATTCCGGTTTTAAATATTAAACCTTTGCTGGTTCTGCCGTTTAATAAACCAACGATTGTTCACTTTTCTTTAGGCAAAACAGTTTTATCTTTTTTCAATTGGGTGCACGCCCTATTTTTCATTCCGTTTTCGGTTGTACTGATTTTGAACGGCTATAATGTTGTAGAAGTTATTTTCTGGCATTTAGGAATTATGTCGCTTATTTACATCAATAATTTTTTGAATATCATTCTTAGTAATATCGATCGCTTATTTGCTGTTTTTACAGTAGTGATATTGTCTTTAGCGGGCGCTCAATATTACAAAATATTTGATGTTACCTTATTTACAACACCATTTTTTCAGGGTCTTTATGATATCGACGGCTTATTCTTAATTCCCATTTTAGCTTTGGCGGGAATCTATGCATTCACTTTTAACTATTTTAAAAAGAATTTATATCTAGATGCAGGACTTTCGGTAAAACATGACATTGCTACAACAGAAAATCTTTCTTGGCTGAACCAATTTGGTACTTTAGGAACATTTCTTAAAAACGACATTAAACTTATTAGAAGAAACAAAAGATCTAAAACGACTATTTTTATGAGTGCGATCTTTTTATTTTACGGATTACTATTTTTTTCTGGAGGCATTGACGTTTATGAAAAACCTGTAATGCAGATTTTTGGAGCAATATTTGTTTCTGGCGGATTTCTTTTTGTTTTTGGACAATTTGTACCAAGCTGGGACAGTTCCTATTATCAATTAATGATGACTCAGAATGTTCCTTATCGTGTTTACATTACCTCAAAATGGTGGCTGATTGTAATTGCAACTTTGATTTCAACAATTTTGGCTTCATTCTATCTTTTCTTTGGATGGGAAGTTTATCTCACTATTGTTGTTGGAGCGATTTATAACATTGGTGTCAATTCGCATCTGGTTCTTTTAGGTGGTGCATTTACCAAAACGCCAATTGATTTAAGCGTTGCAGGCGGAGCTTTTGGAGATAAAAAAGCGTTTAATGTAAATTCGATGTTGCTGTCTTTACCAAAAATATTTCTTCCTTTATTATTGTATTGGCTAGGATTGCATTTTGGAGACAAAACAATAGCATTAAGTTTAATTGCCGGAGCAGGAGTTCTCGGATTTATTTTTAAAGAAAAAGTGTTTTCATTAATCGAAAAAAGATACAAAATCGAGAAGTACAGCACAATAAGCGCTTACAAACAAAAAAATTAAAATGATAGCCAGAGAATGTGCTGGTTTGAAAATCTATAAAATCAATCCCAAAGCTTTGGGACTAAAATCTAAAATTACATGATACAAGTAAATCAACTTACAAAAAAATATAACGAAACTACCGTTTTAAATATCGAAAATCTTGAAATTCCAAAAGGACAAAGTTTCGGTTTAGTAGGAAACAATGGAGCAGGAAAAACAACATTTTTCAGTCTGCTTTTAGATTTGATTCAGCCTACAAAAGGAAACGTATTAAACAATGATATTCAGGTTAATACAAGCGAAAACTGGAAATCTTTTACAGGTTCATTTTTAGATGAAAGTTTCCTTATTGGGTATTTAACACCAGAAGAATATTTTTATTTTATCGGCGATCTTCGAAATCAGAACAAAGCAGATGTCGATGCTTTGCTGGCACAGCATGAAGAATTTTTTAACGGAGAAATTTTAAAGAATAAAAAGTACCTGAGAGATTTATCAAAAGGAAATCAGAAAAAAGTTGGAATCATTGCTACACTTATAGGAAACCCAGAAGTTGTAATTTTAGACGAACCATTTGCCAATCTAGATCCTACAACGGTTAGCAGACTTAAAAAAATTATTAAAGATCTGGCAGATAATCCTAACGTAACCGTTCTAGTATCAAGCCATGATTTGCAGCACACCGTTGAAGTTTGCGACCGTATTGTGGCACTCAATAAAGGAGAGATTGTAAAAGATATCAAAACATCAAAAGAGACGTTGCAAGAACTAGAATTGTTTTTTGCAGTTTAAATTACTAAATTATAAAAAAAGCGTATTTTTACATGTCAATATACTAAAACTGATTTTTAGTAGTTATCTGTTTTAAACTCTTTTCTATTGAAAAAGAATACTCTTAAATATAGTTTTACTTTCGTTTTCCTATTCTTTTTGATAGCTTGTTCTACCAAAAAAAATACTCTTTTGTCCAGAACGTCTCACTCTGTTGGTACAAAATACAATATTTTGTACAATGGAGGAATTGGCTTAGAAAAAGGACTGCACTCTATACGTGCCAATAATGAAGATAATTTTTGGAAAATACTTCCTATTGAAAAGATGCAGTTTGATGAAAATTTTTCTGAAGCAGCAAAAGCTAAAAATGCTGATTTTGAACTAGCAGAAACGAAAGCCACAAAAGCCATTCAGAAACACTCCATGAATATTGGAGGTAGAGAAAAGAACTGGCAGATAGATGATGCTTACTTAATGCTGGGTAAAGCAAGATATTACGATCAGCGTTTTATTCCAGCTGTTGAAGCCTTCAATTACATTTTGTATAAATATCCAAATAGTAATAATATTTATATTGCTAAAATCTGGCGCGAAAAAACCAATATGCGTTTAGGGAACGATGCAATTGCGTTGAAAAATATTAAGCTGCTGCTTAAAAATACAGATCTAGACAAACAGACTTTTGCAGATGCAAACGCACTTTTGGCAGAAGCTTTTTTAAATTTAGAGCAAAAAGATAGCGCCGTTGCCAAACTAAGAATTGCAGAACAATTTACCAAAAAGAATGAAGAGCGTGCGAGATACCGTTTTATTCTAGGTCAAATGTATCAGGAACAAGAAAAACGGGACAGCGCAAATTATTTTTATGATCAGGTAATTGATTTGAATAGAAAAGCCGATCGTAAATATATGATGCACGCTTACGCGAAAAAAGCACAGTTGTTTGAATACGGAAAAGATAATGATACGATCTTTTTAAAAACATTCAACAAACTGGTGACCGATCGTGAAAACCGTCCTTATTATGATTTTCTTTTTTACGAAATGGGATCGTATTATGATAAAAAGAAAGATCAGAAAAATGCTTTAAAATTTTATAATAAATCATTAGGCAGAAAATCTAAAGATCCATATTTAATGGCTTCGGCATACCGAAACATTGGAAACATGTATTTTAAAGATACAGATTATACAATGGCAGCCAAATACTATGATAGCACGCTTGTAAAACTGGATCCAAAAACCAGAGAATATGCTTTTATAGAAAAAAACAGAAAAAATCTAGATAACGTTATAAAATACGAAGCAGTTGCAAAACGTAATGATAGTATTATAAAGGTATATAATCTGCCAGCTTCTGAAAAGAAGATTTATTTTGAAAATTACATTGCAGAGCTTAAAAAGAAAGATGAAGCCAAACGTATCTTAGAAGAAAAAGAGAAAGAACGATTAGCCAATATCGATTTAAATTCTCGAGCTGAAATTCCTGGAAACGGGGTTGTTAATCCAAATTCTTTGGGTAATCCATCAGAACCGCAGGGAGCAGGTCTCGGGATGCCTTCAAATATGACCAGCGATGTGGCAAGTACATTTTATTTCTATAACCCAACAACTGTTGCTTATGGAAAACTACAGTTCAGAAAAATGTGGGGTAGTAGAACTTTGGGAGGAAACTGGCGATTGGCCGGAATAAAATCTGCAAATGATGCCGCAATGAATGATACTATTGCGACTAAAGAAATTGCAAATGCAGTAAAAGACACTGTTGTTGCAGAAAAATATACTGTTGCATTTTATACCAAACAACTTCCAACATCAGAAGCAGCGATGGATAGTATTGGTAAAGAACGCAATTTTTCTTACTATCAATTAGGACTTATATATAAGGAGAAGTTTAAAGAATATAAATTGGCCAGCGATAAACTGGAGCAATTATTACGAAACAATCCCGAAGAAAAATTAGTATTGCCTTCGATGTATAATTTGTATAAAATTTATCAAATTACAGATCCACAAAAAGCAGAAACTATCAAAGCAGAGATTTCATCTAAATATCCTGCTTCGAGATATGCTCAGATTTTAAACAATAAGTCAGACGATTCTAATTCGAGTCCAGATACCGAATATAAAAAATGGTTTAAACTTTTTGAAGAGGAAAAATTTGACGAAGTTTTAGCCAATATTGATAATTTAATTAATCAATATTCTGGAGATGAGATTGTTTCGAAATATGAATTATTAAAAGCCAATACTTTAGGAAAAGTAAATGGTTTAGAAGCCTATAAAAAAGGTTTAGAAAATGTAGCAGATAATTACCCAAATAGTGAAGAAGGTAAAAATGCGAGAGAACTTCTAGAGAAACAAGTTCTGGTTTTAGAAAAATTAGCCTTTACAGATGTTGATAACAAAAGCTGGAAAATTTTATATCGAGTTGCTACAAATGATACAAAATCGATCGAAAAAATTAAAGAAGCAATCAGAGTATTTTTGTTAGTTGAAAATTACGAAAGATTAACTACATCTATCGATAAATATAATAAAACCGACAGTTTTGTAGTTATCCATGGATTAAAGTCTGAATCTTATGCCAAAGATATTGCTGGCGTTTTCAGAGACGATAAAAAATATAAAATTGCAGATCCGTCAATAATTATATCAACGGATAATTATAAAATAGTACAGATTAAAAAAAATCTAGAGGCATATACCCCAAAAGCCCCTTAAAACTTAACCGCCATGTTTGATAAAGTAAAAAAAAACGGAACAGAACAATTTGGAAAAACGAACCGAATAGTAGAAGGAACATCAATTGTTGGAGATATAGTCTCAAAAACTGATTTTAGATTAGACGGAGAATTGATAGGAAATTTTACTTCGGAAGGAAAAATTGTAATAGGAGCGAAAGGGTCTATTAAGGGAGAAATTGTCTGTAATAATGCTGATATAGAAGGATTATTTCATGGTAAAATAAAAGTCTTAGAAATTCTTAATATCAAATCTACTGCACAAATTCATGGAGAAGTAGCAGTAGGAAAACTTTCGATAGAACCAGGTGCAGATTTTACAGCAACCTGTACAATGCTTTCAAATTCTAATCAAGTAATTATGTTAGAAGATGGAAAAGGAGCCGAATAAAAACAGAAGAAATAAGTGGCTGGCATTTATTAATATTCCCTTTCAAATGGGAGTAATTATTTTTCTGTTTTCCTATTTTGGAACCTGGCTTGATGAAAATCATCCAAATCCTAAATTTTATTACAATACTATTTTTGTACTTCTTGGTGTTGGACTTGCATTATATAATGTAATTCGACAGGTAAACGAAATTAATAAAACAAAGTAGTTTGTAGATAAAGTTGCATCTTTGCACCAAAATTATCTCAAATGCTTTCAAAAAATTACAAACCAGTACTTTATTTATTTTGTTTTACATTATTAACATACATTCTACATAAAGTAATTTTCTTTTTTTTCGAAATCAATATTCAAAACTTCCATTATAGTTTAGAAATACTGTATTTATTTTTCTTCGGAATTTCTGCTTCATTATACCTTATATTATTACTAGTAAAAAAGAAGAATTTTGAAATCGTGGGTATGGCATTTTTATTCGGAACTTTTACACAAATGTTATTAGCCTATTTAGTTCTTCAGCCAATCTTAAAAAACAAAACGGGAGAAACTATTGAGGAGAAAATTAGTTTTTTTATAACATTTATGTTGTTTTTGTTATTTGAGACACTTTTAACTGCCCGATTATTAAATGAAAAGCGTTAAAATAACAATTCTTTAAAACAAGGTTTAAAAATAATTTTTCATATCCTTTTGAATATTAATAAAAAATGTACCTTTGCACCAAATTTTAGAAACGTAAAAAAATAAGATTTTCCACGATATGGTGATTTCAAACAAACCACTCAGCTTTATTCTTGCCGCTTTTGTAGCTTCTCTACCAATTATGGGTTTTGCAAACTCAGAGAATGACTCTACGCATGTGCAAACCGAAACAGCTCACGAAGAGAAAGTAATTTCACATAACGCTCCAGAGGAAGGAGAGCACGCTGCTCTTGACCCTAAAGCAAAGGTGGATGCTTTTATTGATCATCATTTACAAGATTCTCACGATTTTGTTTTCTTTCAAGATGAGAAAGAACACAAAAGCTATGGTTTTTCATTACCAGTTATATTAATTGACGGAGGATTGAAAATTTTCTCTTCTTCAAAATTACACCACGGTGAAGCAGTTGCAGAAGTTGACGGAAACTTCTACAAATTAGTTCACGGTAAAATTTACAAAACAGATGCAGCCGGAACAATTAACTTTAATGAGCACGGACATCCAGAAAACGAAAAACCTTTAGATTTTTCTATTACAAAAAATGTTGTTTCAATGCTTTTTGTTTCAGTATTATTATTTTTAATGTTTACTGGTTTAGCTAAATCATACAAAAAAGGACCAATCCCAACTGGATTTGGTAGAGTTTTAGAACCACTTATTATTTTCATCAGAGACGAAATTGCTGTTCCAAATATTGGAGAGAAAAAGTACCGTAAATATATGGGTTACTTATTAACTGTATTTTTCTTTGTTTGGTTATTGAATTTATTAGGAATGACTCCACTAGGAATTAACGTTACAGGAAATATTGCTATCACAGTTTGTTTAGCAGCATTTACTTTCATAATTACTCAATTCAGTGCAAACAAAGATTATTGGGGACACATCTTCTGGATGCCAGGAGTACCAGTTCCAATGAAAATTATTTTAGCTCCAATTGAAATTTTAGGAACACTAACAAAACCATTCGCATTATTAATTCGTTTGTACGCAAACATTACTGCAGGTCACGTAGTAATTATGAGTTTGATCGCAATGATTTTTGTGGGTAAAAATTTAGCAGCAGATTTGCCAATCTCATTAGGATTGACATTGTTTATCTCTGTTATTGAAGTTTTAGTTGCATTTTTACAAGCGTTTATCTTCACAATGTTATCATCATTGTTTATTGGTATGGCAGTTCAGGATCACCACCATGATGATCACGGACATCACGAAGAAAATGCAATTATTTAATTAGAAGTTTAATTTTATATATATAAATACTTATGGGAACAATTCCAACTTTAGTAGGTGCTGGTTTAGTAGTAATCGGTGCAGGTTTAGGTTTAGGTAAAATCGGTGGATCTGCTATGGACGCTATTGCTCGTCAGCCAGAAGCTGCTGGTAAAATCCAAACTGCGATGATTATTATCGCTGCTTTATTAGAAGGTTTAGCATTTGCTGCTTTAATCTTAGGAAAATAATAAAGAAAAAAATAACAACATCTTTAACGGTTGGTTAAAGGTGTTGTTACTTTAAAAAAAGAAATTAAATATTTAATATAGTTATATAAAATGGATAAGTTAATTAACGATTTTTCATTCGGTTTATTCTTTTGGCAAGCTTTAATCTTGTTAGTATTAATTTTACTTTTAGTAAAATTTGCTTGGAAACCAATCATGGAGTCTATCACTGCAAGAGAAGAAGGTATTAAAAATGCATTGCTTTCTGCTGAAAACGCAAAAAGAGAAATGGAAAATTTACAAGCTGATAATCAAAGAATTTTGAATGAAGCTCGTGCAGAACGTGACGCGATGTTGAAAGAAGCTCGTGAAATGAAAGAGAAAATGATTGCTGATTCTAAAAACGAAGCGCAAGAAGCTGGTCAAAAAATGATTGAGCAGGCAAAAGCTGCTATCCAAAGCGAAAAAAATGCTGCAATGGCTGAAGTTAAAGCTCAGGTTTCGACTTTATCATTGAGTATTGCTGAAAAATTATTGAAAGAAGAATTATCTAACAAAGAATCTCAAACTAAATTAGTTGAGAAAATGTTAGGTGACGTAAAGTTAAACTAAGATTATGGCAAGTACAAGAGCAGCAATTCGTTATGCAAAAGCAATTCTAGACTTAGCAAACTCTAAAGGTGTTGCCGAAGCTGTAAATAACGATATGAAATCAATTGCAAATGCAATTGAGACCAATTCAGAATTGAGTACATTTATTGAAAACCCAACAACAAAAGTTGAAGTTAAAGAAAGTGCTCTTTTAGAAGTTTTCGCTGATGCAAATGGAGTAACTAAAGGTTTATTTCATTTATTATTTGAAAACAAAAGATTTGAAATTCTAGATGCAATTGCTTTAGAATACAATAAATTATTTGATGAAAGCAACGGTGTTGAAGTAGCAAAAGTTACAACTGCAATTGCGATGGATGAAGCTTTAGAAGCTAAAGTTTTAGCAAAAATTGCAACTTTATCAGATAAAAAAATTACAATTGAAAATATAGTAGATCCTTCAATTATTGGTGGATTTATTTTGAGAATAGGTGACAAGCAATACAACGCTTCTGTTGCAAACAGATTACAAGTATTAAAAAGAGAGTTAAGTAATTAGTTTTTATAACACAAAAAGTGTCTAAATTATAAATTAAGATGGCGGAAATCAAACCTGCTGAAATTTCAGCAATATTAAGAAAGCAAGTAGAAGGTTTTGAATCTGGTGCTACGCTAGAGGAAGTAGGAACGATACTTCAAGTTGGAGACGGTATTGCTCGTGTTTACGGGCTATCTAATGTACAATATGGTGAGTTAGTAGAATTTGACAACGGTATGGAAGGTATCGTATTGAATCTTGAAGAGGATAATGTTGGGGTTGTACTTTTAGGACCATCAACTGGACTTAAAGAAGGATCTACTGCAAAAAGAACTCAACGTATTGCTTCTCTTAAAGTAGGTGAGCAAATGGTAGGACGTGTTGTTAATACTCTTGGTTTTCCAATTGATGGAAAAGGACCAATTGGTGGAGACTTATACGAAATGCCTTTGGAAAGAAAAGCACCTGGTGTTATCTTCCGTCAGCCAGTAACTGAGCCATTACAAACAGGTATTAAAGCGGTTGATGCTATGATCCCAGTTGGTCGTGGACAACGTGAGCTTGTAATTGGTGACCGTCAAACAGGTAAATCAACTGTTTGTATCGATACAATCTTAAATCAAAAAGAATTTTACGATGCAGGAAAACCTGTATTCTGTATATATGTTGCAATTGGACAAAAAGCTTCAACTGTAGCAGGAATCGCTAAAATGTTAGAAGAAAAAGGAGCAATGGCTTATACAGTTATTGTTGCTGCAAATGCTTCTGATCCAGCTCCAATGCAAGTTTATGCTCCATTCGCTGGTGCTGCAATTGGAGAATACTTTAGAGATTCTGGTCGTCCAGCGTTAATTGTTTATGATGACTTATCTAAACAAGCTGTTGCTTACCGTGAGGTTTCTCTTTTATTAAGAAGACCACCGGGACGTGAGGCTTACCCTGGAGACGTTTTCTACTTACACTCTCGTTTATTAGAGCGCGCTTGTAAAGTAATCGCTGATGATGGTATCGCTAAAAACATGAACGATTTACCAGATTCTATTAAGTCTATCGTAAAAGGTGGTGGTTCATTGACTGCTTTGCCAATTATCGAAACTCAAGCTGGTGACGTTTCTGCATATATCCCAACAAACGTAATTTCGATTACTGATGGTCAGAT
>NZ_CAMLIX010000119.1 GCF_946479975.1 uncultured Flavobacterium sp. | reverse complement strand
TATTCTTTACAATTTCATTTTTTCTTCTGCTGCGTAGGGTTTTTCCTGTTTTACATATCGATCTGCTGTTTTTAGGCTTGTTCCGCTTCCTGCTTTTACGTTAATTTCTGCTTCTGAACCTCATTTTTGTCCTTAATTATGGCTGATGGAATTCGGTTTTTCCCGAAAAGGCCTTGTGAAAACCGGCTTTCCAGCCCCGATGGGAGGGAAAATCCTTTTTGGGCCGGGGTTCGGCCCGAAAAGATTGGAAGGAACAGCGGGAAAAAGCTCCTCATTAAAAACAATATTCAATTTTTAAATCCCAGATTCCAATCTGTAACGTAAAAAAGGCTTCGACTCCGCTCAGCCAGACAAAAACTTGCTCTTCTTATATATGTATCATTCTATACTCACTTATATATGTATAAAAAACAAACCCGGCATGTTTTGGAAAACTGTCGGGTTGATGATGATTCTGGATTTGCTAATTCGTTAATCGAAACGAATGGCTTTTACTGGAGATATTTTGGTTATTATATAGGATGGTATTAGCAACACTATAAAACAAATTGTGACTGTAAGCAGATTTAACAAAAGAATGTAAATCCAATTTAAATAAACTGGCGCTTGGTTTACATAGTAATTTTCGGGATTTAGCTGGACTATTCCGAATTGCTGCTGCATTAATAAAATTGAAATTCCGATTAGATTTCCCCAAAACAATCCTCGAATGATTAAATAGAAAGCATTATACAAAAATATTTTTCGGACTGACCAGTTATTGGATCCCATGGATTTTAAAATACCAATCATTTGAGTTCTTTCTAGAATGAGAACTAATAGCGCGACAATCATATTAATTGTGGCAACGAGAATCATAATTGCTAAGATTATGACGATATTGAAATCAAACAATTGAAGCCAGTCAAAAATATAACTGTATTTTTCAATAATCGTTTTTGTATCAAGATTAGATGATGTCTGATCGTAAATCTGATTTCCAACGTTTTTAATTTCACTAAAATCTTTTACAAAAACTTCGAATGCCCCTATTTGATCCTGACTCCATTTATTAATTTTTTGAATATGACGAATATCGCCGATAATATATGTCGCGTCAAAATCTTGAAATCCTGAATTGAATATAGCTGCAATTTTAAATCGACGGCTGTTAGGAAGTTTTCCTTGTTCTTCTTTTACAAAAAATGTATTAAAGTGATCTCCGACTTTTAAATTTAATCGATCCGCCAGAAACTTAGAAATAACAACATCTTCATTTAATGTTTTCTTGAAATCTGGCATTTTGCCTTCTACTATATATTCACTAATATTATTCCAATCATAATCTGACCCTACTCCTTTAAAAATTATTCCTTCAAATGCATTTTCGGTTCGAATAATTCCTGCTTTCGTCGCGACGGCCTGAATATGGCTCACTTCTGGAACTGACTTAAAATTGGGATAAAAATCTTGTTTTTTGGAAATTGGAATTAAAGTAACTTCAGAATTATTATTATCGTAATTGGAAATTATAATCTGTCCATTAAATGCAGAAACTTTATCACGTATTTTTTTCTGAAGTCCAATTCCCGTTGCAACAGAAACAATCATCATTATGATTCCTATGGCAATTGCCGAAATAGCAATTTTTACAATAGGCGCGGAAATACTGCTTTTGTTATCTTTTGCAGTAATGAGTCTTTTTGCTATAAAATATTCTAAGTTCAAATTAGGCGTATTTCTTTTGTTTTTATTTCTTATCAAAAGTACATTTTAAAAATGCAAAATGCTCCTAAAACATTAAACCTTTTTATAATGGAAGTTTCTTTTTCATCTCTTCAACTATATTGAACGCAGCGGGACAAATTTCAACATTCTTTAATGTTAAATTGGAAATCTGCTGAAACTTATTTCGATCTGTATGCGGAAATTCGCGACAAGCTTTTGGACGTACATCATAAATCATACAATAATTTTCATTATCCAAAAATGTGCAGGGAACGCTTTTTAAAACATAATCTTTATCTTCATCTATTCTCAAATGCTGCTCAATGAATTGTTGTGGCTTTTGTCTAAAATGTTTTGAAATTCGTTCTATATCAGCCAGCGTAAATAATGGCCCAGTCGTTTTACAGCAATTGGCGCATTTTAAACAATCTGTTCTTTTAAATTCTGCATTATGTAAATCCTGCATAATGTAATCTAAATTCTTAGGCTGTTTCTTTTTAAGCTTATCGAAATACTTTTTATTCTCGATATGCTTATCTTTGGCTAACTTACTTAGGTTATTTAAAATCTGTTTCAAGTTTAAAATTTAAAGTTGATCTGCAAAATTAAGCAACTTTAAACTTGAAACCTTAAACTTTGAACTAAAACAATGAAAGATCTTTTTGGAAAAGCAATATTTGATTTCCACACCAATAATTCTCCTGAGGATATTATTACCGAAACTTCAATATCTGAAGAAGATGAAATGAGTGTAGAATATCTTTTTCGCACTTACAATGAAATGCCTAAAATCGAGCAGAAAGCGCTTCAATTAGCAAAAGGAAAAATTTTAGATGTAGGATGTGGAGCCGGAAGTCATGCTTTGTCATTACAAAACGAAAGAAATTTAGACGTAACAGCAATTGATATTTCTGAGAAAGCGATTGAAACCTGTCTTTTACGCGGAGTTAAAAATACAATAGTTGAAAACATTCTTAATTTTGAGGGAGAAAAATTTGATACTATCTTACTTTTAATGAACGGAACTGGAATTTTTGGCAAATTGAAAAACTGCAATACGTATTTAGCCAAATTAAAATCACTTTTAAATCCTGGAGGACAAATTTTGATTGACAGTTCTGATATCATTTATATGTTTGATGAAGATGAAGATGGAGGCAAATGGATTCCGTCTGAAAATGATTATTACGGTGAACTTACCTTTAACATTAGTTATAAAAATGAAAAAGAAGAGGCTTTTGACTGGCTTTATCTAGATTACAATACGCTTCAAAATGCAGCAATTGCAAATGGATTAAAATGTGAACTTATAATTGAAGGCGATCATTATGATTATTTAGCTAAACTTTCTATTTAAAACAAACGATTGAAGAACTATGAACGAATTAGATTTAGAAAAACTTAAATACCCTATTGGAAAATTTACAGCTCCAGAACATTACACAGCGAAATATCTTGCAGAAAAGATTAAAGAAATTGAAACACTGCCAGAAAAACTAGCAAAAGAAACCGTTCATTTAAGTGACGAACAATTAGACACGCCTTATCGTCCTGACGGATGGACTGTTCGACAAGTTATTCATCATTGTGCAGAAAGCCATATGAACTGCTACATTAGAATTAAATGGGCTTTGACTGAAAATAACCCAGTAATTAAAGCTTATGATGAAGTTCTTTGGTCGGAATTCCATGATAATTTAACCATGCCGATTCAGCCGACACTCGATCTATTGAAAGGACTTCATTTTAGATTGGCATATATAATGAAAAATTTATCAGAATCTGATTTGGAAAAGACGTTTGTTCATCCTGCAGATAATTCGGAAAACAAACTCAATAAAATTATAGGAATGTATGCTTGGCATGGAAATCATCATTTGGCACATATTACCATGCTCAAAAAATATAAAAACTGGCAATAACAAAAAAATCTCTTCGGTGGAAGAGATTTTTTGTTTTAAGGAATATTCAAATATTTATGTGTTTGCAATGAAACTCTCCATTTCGGATTATTCATAACGTAATCAACAATAAGAGGAGTCATTTCTTCTTTCTTACTCCATTCTGGCTGAAGAAACAAAATAGCATTATCATTAACTAATTCTGCCTGCTCTTCGGCAAAAATGAAATCATGCTTATTGTAAATAATTACTTTTAACTCATGCGCATTATCATAAACTGTTTTAGTTGGCAGTTTATTTTTTTTAGGAGAAAGACAAATCCAGTCCCAAGTTCCTGACAAATCAAATGCACCTGAAGTTTCAATATGTACTTTTAAATTTTTCGCTTTTAATTTAGCAGTCAAAAGTGTCATATCCCAAGATAGAGGTTCTCCACCCGTTACAACAACTGTATCAGCATATTTTGCAGCATTTTCTACAATCAAATCAATACTCGTTGGCGGATGAATTTCTGCATTCCAACTTTCTTTTACATCACACCAATGACATCCGACATCACACCCTCCAATTCTAATAAAATAAGCAGCTCTGCCTGTATGCGAACCTTCTCCTTGAATGGTATAAAATTCTTCCATCAAAGGCAGCATAGCTCCTTTATTTACTTCTAATTGTATTTCTTTTGGTAACATTATATTATTTTAAGACTGCAAAGATAGTCAATAATATACGGAACAAAAAAACCGATAGTTTTTTGAACTATCGGTTTTCTATATATTGTAAAAAATCTAAATTATTTCAGCGCTTTAACAGATTGCGCAGCGTATGAATTTGCTGGGTCTAAAGCTAAAGTTTTATTGAAATATTCAAGAGCTTTTGCTTTATCTGTGTTTGCATAAGCAGCACCAATTGCGTTGTAAGACTCAATGATTTTTTTAGCTGTTGCAGGTTTTGCTAATTCTTCTGCTCCTTTAGCAGTCATTTTAGCAACATACTCTTCATAATTTTTAATGATCATATCATCTTTATCCAATGCACTGTTGATTCTTCCTTTGTATAAGTAAGCTTCGTCATACGATGGAGATGCTTCAAGAACTTTATCAAAAGTAGCATTTGCATTTTCTAAAGCAGCTTTATCACGGCTTTCAACAGGTTTACCAGCATTACCGTAGTAAACAGAAATTCCATAATATACAGCATCATCTAAATAATTTTTAGATTCTTTGTTGTTTGCACCAAGCTCAAAAATTGATGCCGCTTGCTTATATTGTTTTTTACCAAACAATTCTTTTCCAAAATCTGCAAATTCTTCAACAACTAAAGGCTCTAATTCAATTGCTTTTTTGATATCAGCTAAACCTGCATCAAAAGCAGCTTGATCAATTGTACCATCAGCAGCTGTTCCTTTTTTAATTTTTGCTAATCCTAAGTAGTAGTAATCTCTACCAATTACTTTATTGTTTGGTGATTTAATAAAATCTTCAATAGATTTAATAGCTACATCAACGTTTCCGTTTTCATAAGCAGCATATCCTAAATATCTGTAGATTCTTGGATTAACTTTATCCTCAGCAATCATTTTGTTTGCAACAGTTTCCAGTTGTTTGTAATCTTTTACCAAGATCAAGAAATCTGCATGACGCATTTTAGAATCCATTGAGTAATCAGTTAAACTCAAATACTTCTCATAATTTGTAATTGCATTTTGCAGGTTTACTTTAGCAGTAGAAGGTTTATTTCTTGCCCATTTGTAATACGTTTCAGCAAGCTCTCTGTAAACTGGTCCGTAATTAGCATTTAATGCGATTACTTCGTTGAATGATTTTATTGCTTCATCATACGATTTAGCTCCTTTTAATAAAACACCAAGTTGCATTTTTGCTCTTAATAAAGTATTATCGGCAGCAAATGCATCACGGTATGATTTGTAAGCATCATTTTGATTGTTTGATCCGTAATATGCATCACCAATCGCTAAAAGAGCTTGAGCATTTTGAGGATCTACTAGTAAAGCACGTTTTAAAACATCAACAGCACTTTTATAATCAGGATTATCAGAATTCATATATGCTCTCGCGATATAAATAAATTCATTTACATCTTTCTTTCTAATATCTTTAGTTGCCAAAGCAAAATTAGCTTGGGCTGCTGCTGTATTTTTAGCATCTAAATCTAATTGACCTAAACCAATGTAGCTTAAGTTTTTCTTATCTGAAGCCTGTAATCCATTATTATAATAGATTTTTGCAGAATCTACTACAGATTGATTTAAATAAACGTTACCTAAAACAAAATTTGCTTCACCGTCTGATGGTTTAGATTTAATAATTGATTTTAGGATAGTTTTTGCCTTATCAAACTGTTCTGCATCAATTGCTTTTTTTGCTTCGTTGATGTCTTGCGCATTTGCTCCGGCCGCCGAGGCAATTAAAGCAAGACTAAAAATTTTAAATTTATTCATCTTTATCGTAATTAATTTATTCTTTATCTTTTATAATTTCATTTCTAATTTTAAGCTTACGACCAGGAGTTCTATATGGTAAAAGTCCTGATTTTAAAACGATTCTCTGACCAATGTCTCCAGCTACGAATGAAGCAAACCCCATTCCAAGCCCTGAGTAACCTTGACAATTAATAATATACAAATCACGTGCCAGAGGATATTTTTCTATTTCTAAATCGTTTTGAGTAGGACTGTAATATTCATTACTGTTCAACCCTTTTACGCATAAAACATTTATTTTCTTAACAATATCTGTCATATCCGGAGTTGGCTGATAAAACCAGTTGACACCAATAACACCAATCATTCCTTCATTTTCAGAAACAAATTTGATGACTTCATTATTAGTCTTAAAAGAGAAAACTCCAGATTTAGGCACCTCTTTTATCTTCGCTAAGTCCTTCATATAACGAACTGTGCTAGAATTAGGATTATCAAAAACTAACCCTTTAATTTTAGAATCAGGCTTACCTTGAAGAAAATCAACTACTGTTTTCAACGCAATAAGAGTATCATTATTGCTCTTACTTGAAATAAATGCAATAGCATCATGAGCAAAAGGCGTTACACGAGGATTAATTTTGCTTTTTTCAAAGCGTGTTTTCTCCTCTTCAGTTAAATCTCTGGTTGTTATTGCAACTTTAGCTTTTTGATTCAACAAATCGTTAATTACCTCTGCTTCTGACTTTGGTTTAACGTTAACTTTTGCTTCATAGTAAGTCCCTTCAAAAACAGCCACTTGATCATCTACGATCTGTTTTACTGTTTCGTCAACTGCAACATCGATAGATCCTTTTAATATGGTTTCTTTTTCAGCTTCACTCTTGTTTTTTTGGTTGCACATGGCAAACAAAAAGACAAAAATTATCAATCCTAAAGCCTTACTATATTTCAACATAATTTATTGTTCTTTTGAATTAATTAATCTTAAAAATCTTATTCCCGAATAAACAATTAATAATCCGCCAAAAGCATATCTATATTTCCACTCCATATCAAGCGGCAGCTTTTTCCAAAACATAATCATTAAACCGAGTACAAGATAAATTAAAAAAAACAGTATTCCTAAAACAAGAAGAAATCGCTCTTTGAGCGATTTCTTCTGAATATTATTAAGTATATCTTTTAACATTATTCTGCAGATTGAATAGTAATAGGTAGAGAGTATAATACCCTTACTTTTTTACCATTTTGCTCGCCAGGAGTCCATTTTGGACATTTTTTAAGAACACGAATTGCTTCTGCTCCTGTACCGTAACCGATATCCCTTAAAACTTTAATGTCGGTTAATGAACCGTCTTTTTCAACTACAAACGTAACGTAAACTTTACCTTTTAGACCTTCTTCTTCTGGAGTTTTGTAATTGTTTCCTACGAATTTGTAGAATTTTTCAATACCTCCTGGAAAATCTGGTTTTACTTCGATACCTGCTGTGTTATATACAGTGTTATCTTCTTGTACAACCTCTGATACTGGCCCTTTACCAACTGGCTCATCAACAGTTAAAACTGCATCTGGATCTCCTTTGATAGTTTCAGCACCAACTTTTTTGTCCTTTAAATCCACAATTTTTGGTGGATCTTCAGTAACTTCTTCAGCCTTTGCAACCACAGGTTTTACGAATTTAACCTGATCCACTTTTGGTGGCGGTGGCGGTGGTGGCGGTTGATTTGGTTTAATTTCCTCTTTTTTCTTTGGAGGTAATTTTACCGTTGCAATCTTAATATCGTTGTTTACCTCTTCTTCTTGAGAATCTGGTAAGAGACTTGCAATAAGAGGCGCAGCAACTGCAAAGCTGAAAATAAGTGAACCGATAACAAGTGCTTTCACAGTTGTTTTGCCGTTCGATTTTCTTAGCTCATATGCTCCATATATCTTATTACGTCCTTCGAATACGATATCAAGCCATTGATTTTTTATAATATCTAATTTCATATCTCTTGATTTTTAATTTGATAAAAAAGATTATTCTACTTTTTTATCTATTAATTTCGTTTCCTCTGGTGAAAACTCAGGAACGATAGCATAAGTATCTACTCCTGAAATTGCCATCTCATCTAAGATATCAACCAAATTACGGTAATTTGATTTCTTAGTTGGTTTAATGATCACGATAATTCCTTGACCAGGTTTCCCTTTAGCAGCAGAATAAGCTAAAACATTTTTCTTTTCTTTTAGCAATTCTCTACGAATCCCGTCTTTACCATAAGCGACATCTTTAGGTGCTACTTTAGGAGTAGCAAGTAATCCCATATAGTAAACCAATTTATTATCACCACCTAACATTACTGTCATGGTACGATTCTCGTCTACCTTAGTATCATCTACTGGTTTATCTTCTGGACTCTTATCCGGCAATGACAAATCCATGGATTGAGGTTTTGACAACGAAGTAGTTAACATAAAGAATGTGATCAATAAGAATGCCAAATCCACCATTGCCGTTAAATCGACTTTTGAATTCTGCTTTTTACTTCTTACTTTACCACCTTTACCACCACCGCCGTCGCCAGTATTTAATTCAGCCATTTAGTGTATATTTTTTAATTAAAAGTCTCTCCCTCTTTTACCTGTTACCAAGTTAAAAGAATTGATTTTCTGATCTTGTAAGATATCCATAATTTTTTTAATTTTTGGATATTCTTCTTTAGCATCTCCTTTAATCGCAATCTGCAATTCTTTGTCATCTAAATCAATTGTAGCTCTTCTAGAAATTAGAAGCCATTCTTTCAATTGATTATCTAATGAATCCAAAGGAATTCCAGGTTGTTCTGCTTTGGTTCTGTCCGCCGCTTTCATATCTATGATTTGCTTTAGACCTGTAATTGGCACACCAAAATCGTCCATAAGAGCAAATTTGGTTTTATCTTCTTCTGAAAATTCAATACCATATTTTGCACCCATTCCTTCAAGAGTTCTTTTACGAACTTCTCTTCCTTTGATGTCAAAAAACACTTTTCCTTTTCCTATTGTAATAATAGCCAAATCTGAATCTGGCAATTTAGTTTGAGCAACAGAAGAAGGCATGTCTACAGGTAGTGCCTCAGGCACTTTAGCAGTAGCGGTCAAAATAAAGAACGTTAGCAAAAGGAATGCAACATCACACATCGCAGTCATGTCTGTCGATGTCGACTTTTTTTTCATTTTTATTTTAGCCATTATCTTTTATTTTATTTTTTTGATATAAATATCAAAAATTAATTATTGTCTTAAACTTCCTCTGAATTTTCTGTAAGTATTCACGATAGTAGTACCAGCCTCATCGATAGAGTAAGTTAAATCGTCAATTTTAGCAGTAAAGAAGTTGTAAGAAACAATTGCTAAGATAGAAGTAGAGATACCTGTTGCAGTGTTGATAAGTGCCTCAGAAATACCTGTTGCAAGAGCAGCTTGGTCAGGAGTACCAGCAGAAGCTAATGCACCAAACGCTTTAATCATACCAGATACAGTTCCTAATAATCCTCCTAATGTACCTAAAGATACTAAAGTTGAGATAATAGTCATGTTTTTCTCTAACATTGGCATTTCTAATGAAGTTGCCTCTTCGATTTCTTTGTGGATTACTTCTGAAGCTTCTTCGCTGTTGAATCCTTCTTTTTTAACATCTTGGTATTTTACCAAAGCAGATTTAATTGCGTTTGCAACTGAACCTTGTTGTTTGTCACATGAAGCGATAGCAGCTTCGATGTTTCCTTCTTTAATACTTCCTTGTACATTTTTCATAAATGCATCTAGGTTAGATTTTCCTGCAGCTTTACCGATAACAATAAATCTTTCGATAGAAAAAACAACAACCATTAAAAACATACCTAATAATACTGGTACGATAAAACCTCCTTTATATACTTGTCCTAATGTATTGATTGGATGTCCTGTTTCTGGATTACCTCCTTCGAAGTTAGCAGAATCCCCCATGATTACTTTCCAGATAAACACCCCTACTAAGATACACGCAACAATAATGATTCCTGTAATCATTCCTCCCCCATTTGAAGTGCTTTCTTTTTTAACTTTAACGTTTGCCATTTTTTTTAATTTTAATAGTTTTAAATAATTTTTATTTTTTAGTTATATTTAACTTGTAGAGGAGCAAATTTATACGTTTAGTTTAAATAAAAAAACTTTTTTTAATTTAATTGACCGAAATTTAACTTCAATTTAAAAAATATCTCATTAATTTGCTGGCGTCATTTTTTAGATAAAACAAAAAACAGCACGATAATTAGAAAAATTACAACGTTTTAGTAAATATTCAAAGATTCCTTTGATATCTTCTTAAAAAGCTGCGAATTTTTTTTTTATTAATTTTTCAATCAAAAAAAGCTTTTTCTTACTAAAAAAACAATATAAAATATGCTCAAAAACATAGCAATACTCATATAACCAACTAAATTACGAATAAAAAAATGAATAAAAAAGACAATTTTATTGCAGATATAAATACTGGTTATTTTTCTAAAGGCGACAGCATCATCTTAGGAGGCGCAATGCTTGACGGTGAACCAGTTGCAGAAGCGCACGTTAAGATTCCGCTAAAAACGTTAAATCGTCACGGATTAATTGCCGGTGCAACAGGTACAGGAAAAACCAAAACAATTCAGGTATTTTCGGAGCAGCTTTCGAACGCTAGAATTCCTGTTTTAATGATGGACATAAAAGGAGATTTTAGCGGTATTGCAAAAGAAGGAAAAGAAGAAGGCTTTATAACAGAAAGACATGCTAAAATAAATATTCCTTATAATGTTGCTGCATTTCCTGTTGAACTAATGTCTTTGTCTAAACAAAACGGAGTTCGCCTACGCGCTACTGTTTCTGAATTTGGGCCGGTTTTATTTTCTCGAATTTTGGATCTTAACGATACTCAAGCGGGAGTTGTTGCTGTTATTTTTAAATATTGCGATGACAATCACATGCCTTTATTAGATTTAAAAGACATCAAAAAAGTAATCAATTATATTACTGAAGAAGGTAAGGAAGAAATTGCGGCAAGTTATGGTAAAATCTCTACTGCAACTACTGGAACTATTCTTAGAAAAATCATTGAATTGGAACAACAAGGCGGTGATTTATTTTTTGGCGAATTATCTTTTGAAACAGATGATTTGATGCGAATTGATGAAAACGGAAAAGGTTACGTAAACATCATCCGCTTGACGGATATTCAGGATAAACCAAAATTATTCTCTACTTTTATGTTAAGTCTTTTGGCTGAAATTTACCAGAAAATGCCTGAGAAAGGTGATGCGGAACAACCAGAATTAGTGATTTTTATTGATGAAGCTCACTTAATTTTTAATGAAGCCAGTAAAGCATTATTAGAACAAATTGAAACGATTGTAAAACTGATTCGTTCTAAAGGTGTTGGGGTTTATTTTGTAACGCAAAACCCTATGGATGTTCCTAGCGGCGTTTTGGCACAATTAGGATTAAAAATTCAGCATGCGCTTAGAGCTTTTACTGCAAATGATCGCCAGGCAATTAAAAAAACAGCCGATAATTACCCTACTTCGCAATATTACAAAACAGACGAATTGCTAACGAGTTTAGGAATTGGAGAAGCATTGGTTACGGCACTTAACGAAAAAGGTATTCCTACTCCGCTGGTTGCAACAATGATGCGCGCACCACAAAGCCGAATGGATATTTTAGCTGCTTCTGAAATTGATGAAGTAAACAACAAATCGAAACTAGTAAAGAAATACGCTGAAGAAATTGACCGCGAAAGTGCTTTTGAAATTCTAAACAAAAAAATAGCCGACGCAAATCAAGCAGCAGCTCAACACGAAGAAAAAGCGCCATCTAAATCTTCAAAATCAGAACCAACTACGACAGAAGTGGTTACAAAATCTGTTCTGAAAGTCGTAACAAGCGCTTCATTTATAAGAGGTGTTTTTGGGGTTTTGACTAAAATATTTAAGAAATAAAAAAATATTCAACCATATAAGTGATATAAGTAAATATAAAACTTTGTGCAAATAGTAAACCCGACAGGTTTTAAAAACCTGTCGGGTTTGTATTTTTGATAAATTCACTAAAATTAAAAAGCGAAGAAATTACATTTACTTACATCACTTATATGGTTTAAAAAATTTAAGCCTTTTCTAGTAATCTTAAAATCTTATTTTCAACTTCTGGAGTATTCCAGATATTTTCAATATTCTCGAGTTTTAAAATCTCTTCCATTATTCCGTTTTTATAATCTCCAATTGCTAAGGCCTCAGCATACGGACGATCACTAAAAGTTACACGACTGTAAAGCGGAATCCATTTGTCTGGATGTTTATCTGAGAAATCTTTTTCTATTTTCTTCTGCAATAAAAACTTTTCATCTGCTGTTTTGGTACTCATTTCTAAGAAATTTCGGTACGAAAGTTCTGCAATAGCATCTGCATTTGGTTTACGTGAAATTTGATATTCTGCGAAAATCTTTTTCCAATCGTCGCCGTATTTTTCAATCATTTCATTTAAAACCGTGATATCTTCAAAACCAGCATTCATTCCTTGTCCGTAAAATGGCACAATGGCGTGGCAGGCATCTCCAATCAAAGCAATTTTATTTTCAAAAGTCCAAGGAAAACACTTCATTGTTACCAAAGTACTGGTTGGATTTTTAAAGAAATCATTTGCCAATTCTGGAATTACTTCAATCGAATCTGGGAAATTTTTCTCAAAGAAATCTTCTACCATTTTACGATCTTTAAGCGATTCAAAAGAATTTTCTCCTTCAAAAGGCATAAATAAAGTGCAGGTAAAACTTCCATCTAAATTGGGAAGTGCAATCAGCATATATTCTCCTCTTGGCCAAATATGAAAAGAGTTTTTATCTAATTTATGAGTTCCATCAGGATTTGCCGGAATATTAAGTTCTTTATATCCCATATTTAAAAATTCCTGGGAATAATTAAACATACTCTGGCGCTGCATTCTGTGTCGGATTCTCGAAAAAGCACCATCGGCGCCAAAAACCATATCAAATTTTCGTTCCTCCCACTCGCCTCTTTCACTTTCACCAATATGAAGCGTTGCATCATTCAAAGTTACGTCCCAAACTTTTTGTTCAAAATGAAATTCTGCTCCAGCTTCTTCGGCCAGATCAATCATTTTTCGGTTTAGTTTTCCTCTTGAAATGGAATAAATAGATTCACCTTCTTGACCGTAATTCTGAAAGTTTAATTTATCAACCAAATGTATGGCACGTTTGTCCATCGGAATTGCGATCTCTCGAACCGCATTACCTACGCCAACTGCATCTAATGCTTTCCAACCACGATTGGACATTGCCAAGTTAATGGAACGTCCAGAGAAATTTATTTTTCGAATATCTGGACTGCGATCATAAACATGAACAGTGTGACCAGCTTTTTTAAGATAAATTGCCAGCAGCGATCCTACAAGTCCAGAACCAACGACTGCAATTTTTAATGAAGTTTGCATCAAAGAAAATCTAATATATGAGTCGTAAAAATAAGTAATAAATAGAGACAACACTTAAAATAAATAGATTATTTGTACCAATACAAGGGTTTAGGTGTTATATTTCTTTTCTAAAATTATAACAAATTGTTATAAATACTGATTTGTTTACAAAAATCAAACAATTACCTTCGCTTCAGAATTTAAATAAATTATAAAATTATTATTAATGATAGCGAAATTTTTAAAACCGATATTACTTTAGAAAATGAAAGAGTTCTTTTAATTCCGTTTGAAAACGAAAGAAATGTCGAACTTAAAGAAATCATCTTTGACGATGAAATCTGGAAATATATGGGAATGTACGTTCGAAACGATCAGGATTTCGAAAGCTATATCCAAAACACTTTAAAACAAAAAGCCGAAGGTATTTGTTATCCTTTTTTAATTATTGACAAAATTACCAACAAAGTTGCAGGGAGTACACGTTACGGTTATTTAAATCATGCAAGTCAGAAATGCGAAATCGGCTGGACTTGGTACGGGAAAGCTTTTCAGGGAACTGGTCTAAATAAAGCTTGTAAATTTGAATTGCTGAATTTTGGTTTTGAAAAAATTCAGTTTAGAAGAATACAATTTAGTGCTGACCTTGAAAATATAAGATCTCAAAAAGCGATTGAAAAACTTGGCGCTGTTAGAGAAGGGATTTTTAGAAATAATTATATTGATTCTGATGGTAAAAGTAAAGATGACGTTTACTTTAGCATTATTTTGGAGGAATGGGAGAAAACTAAAAGAGATTATTTTGAGCTAAAATCTAAATGAAAATCTTAATTTAGTTTCCTTTAAAATATTGATAAATAATAAAAATGAAACTTTATTCAGAACATTACGTCAGCAAAAAATCAGAACGATTTGTCAATAAGATTTGGTGCCTGGATAATAGCTTCGGCGAAAGCCTGATCGAAAATAAACTTGTTTTACCAAACGGTTGTTTCAATCTTGCGATCGTAAATGGTAATTCGATTGCAGTACATACGAGTAAAACTAAATATGAAATGAGCGAAGGAATTTATTTCTGTTCGCAAATGACAAATAAAGTTTTGGTAAACATTCAACCCAAAACAAAAGTTACGATAGTTCAATTTCATGCCTGGACACTTTCGCTATTTCCAAAATATGATTTGAGTAATTTTATGGACTCGATTTTAAAAATTGAATGTAATGAATTGCCTTTTGAAATTGATATTCAATCTGATATTCAAACATTATTACATACAATTGATATATATTTTGAGCGTTTAGCGAATTCAAATCAAAATGTAATTGAAAGAATATGTGAAATTATACGGCTTAAAGAAGATGAAATTTCGGTTTCTGAAATTGGAAAATTATTGAATTCTTCTCAAAGATTACTTCAAATTAAATTTAAAACAGCAACCGGACTAACAATTAAAAAATACATTCAGATTTTGAAATTCAGAAAATCGGTGGATCAAATGGTAAATTCCGATTTACAGAAAATGACTCTGACCGAAATTGCACTCTATAACAAATATTTTGATCAATCTCATTTTATAAAAAAGTTTAAGGACGTTACCAAAACGACTCCCAAAATGTTCAATCCTGATTTGTATTTTCTTTCTCAAAAAAGATAAAATTTCGCTTTTGTACAATTTTGATCATATTGATTGTAGTATTCTTGCAAAATCATTAATCATCAATCAATCTTAAAATGAAAATCAATCTATCTTATTTTCAATTAAAAATATTTTTAGTTGGAATATTTCTCCTTCAAATACAATTTACTTTTTCTCAGGAAGAAAAAAGTTCTGTTTTGTATAAAACCATAATGTCGAAAGACAGTCTATTATTTAATGTCGGGTTTAATACCTGCGACATTACCCAATTTGAAAAGTTATACACCGAAGATTTTGAGTTTTATCATGACAAAGACAGTATTTCTGATAAAGCGAGATTTCTAAAAACATTTGTAAGCGGTATTTGTTCTCCGACCAGAAAATACAATTATCGCCGAGAATTAATTGACGGAAGTACTGAAATTTATCCTTTATACAAAAACGGAATTTTATACGGCGCCATACAAATGGGAACGCATCGTTTTTATGAAACTTCGGCTGATAAAAAGGAAGAACCCGGAAGCTTTGCTAAATTTACTCATCTGTGGCTTTTAAAGAATAATGAATGGAA
>NZ_CAMLIX010000118.1 GCF_946479975.1 uncultured Flavobacterium sp. | reverse complement strand
TTGTAAGGTGTTACTACATGTTCATCGTCATAAGGAGGAATCTCCGTTACTGGATCAACAGTTTGAGGCTTAAATTTACTAATCAACACAGGTATGCTTCCCAGAGCAGTTATTAACAATAAACCCATAAAGAGTGCATTAACCGTAGTTCTAGGGTTTTCTTGGCGTAATTGATACGCTCCATACTCTTTGTTTCTGTTTTCGAAAACAAGATCAGTCCATTTGTTTTCATAAATGCTTAATTTAGACATAGTTTTGGGTTTTAAGGTTAAGTAACTTTAAATCATACGCAGAAAAGGTTTAGGTTGGCTACAATGGTAAAATTGTAGTTTTAGTATGTGATAATATTGATTTTTTAAGAATAAAAATACGAATAGTATAGTATTCTTTGTTTAAAGATAATAAATTATCTATTACGTTCGATAATTTCTGCTAATAATTTTTTTGCACGCAAAAGCTTAACTTTTACACTGCTTAAAGGTTCGTCGATCTTAACGGCAATTTCCTGATAAGACATTTCTTGAAAATAACGAAGTTGAATTACTTCTTGGTAGTGCGGTTTGAGTTCTTTGATGCACAAGAGCAGACGAGAAAGATTCTGTTCTTTAATTAATGCATCTTCTGCAGATGGAGTAGGGTCGGCTATGTTGTAAGCCTGCTGGTCTTCGTTGTCTGTGATTTCAATAAAAAGATTGGTTTTCTTTTTACGAAGTAAATCTATATAGACATTTTTTGCAATGGCAATAAGCCAGGTATTGAATTGAAATTCAGGATTGTAAGAAGCGATTTTGTCAAACGCTTTTGAAAAAGTTTCTATTGTAATATCTTCTGCGGTGGTTTCGTTTTCTGTTCGTTTGAGCATAAAAGCGTACACCTCATTCCAATAATGATCTAATAAAAAAGTAAAGGCGATCTGATCGCCTTTTTTTGCTTTTTCTATTTTAGAATTTATTTCCAATATACCGGTTTTGAAAAGATATTAGTTATAAAGATATTAATTTGCGTTAATATAAGCGCTATCTCAACAACCGGAAACCATATTTTTAGGTCATTTTCTTTTAGTTTTCCTGCCGAACATCCAATTACGGTCCAAACAACGGTGTAACGAGTTGCTAAAATTGCCAATACTGCAATCCATTGAAATTGAAATGCAAGCAACACTATAACTAATAAAAAGAAAAATAATTGTGAAAGGAAAAATAATCCTAATTGCATTTTATCAAAAAACTTATAGTGTTCTGCAGTAGAAATATGTCTTCTCTTTTGTGTAAACCATTCTCTATACGTTTTTTTAGGTTTAGAATAGGTGAAGCTTTCAGGCGTGTAAGAAATAGTGGTGTTTGTTTTGTTTGCCGCTTGATTGATAAATAAATCATCATCGCCAGAACGAACCTGTATATGGTCGATAAAACCATTTACATTAAAAAACTCTTCTTTTTTATACGCTAAATTTCGTCCCACACCCATATAAGGTGATCCTGCTTTTGCCCATGAAAAATATTGAAGAGCAGTTAAAACTGTTTCAAAGCGAATAATTTTATTTAAAAATGAACGCTCTACTTTTTCGTAACCGCCGTATCCTAAAACAATTGTTTTGTTTAAAGTGAAATTTGAAGACATTGCAGTAATCCAATCTGTAGAAGTTGGATAACAATCGGCATCTGTAAATAATAAATAATCTTTCTTCGCAGCTTTAATTCCAAGCGTTAAGGCGTATTTTTTATTTCCCCAAAAAGCTTCATTATTTTCCACTTTTACCAAACGGATATTAGAGAATTCTTTTTCAAATTCTTCAAAAACTTCAAGAGTTTCATCGCTTGATGCGTCGTCAATTAAGACAATCTCAAAATCAGGATAATTTTGCTGTGCCAAAAGCGGAATGTATTTTTTTACATTCTCTTCTTCATTTTTTGCGCAAACAATTACAGAAATCGGAAGATTTTTAGGCGTAATATGTTGTGGTTTACCAAAAGCAAACTTGCCAAAAACTCCGAGATAATAAGATAGTTGAACAACAACAATAGCAATAAAAAAGTAAAATATGTATATAAGCATCTGATTTATTTCGTTCTATTAATTTCACGTTCTGCGACTGCAAATGTAATTATGAATTCGCTAAATTCAATAGCTAAAGCCGATTTACTTTCGGCATTTTGACATTTCTTTTGCAACAGCAATAGACTGAGTGTTTTTAGTCTTTTCCAATTCGGTTATTATAGTGTTATAATTGTGGTCGTCACGGCTTTGAGATAGTTTTTTTGTAGCCTGAATTTCGTCAATTTCGATTTCAAAACCAAAAATTCCTCTTGCTTCACGCATTGTTTTGGCTGATAAATCTTCAACTCGAACAGGATTTTCTGAATTTACTTCATATTTATCCACCAATTTTTTCAATTGCTCTACAGAAGTATCATAATCAACAATTTTGATTCTTCCGTAAACGTGTACGGCTATATAATTCCAAGTCGGAACATTTTCGTGATCGTACCAAGAAGAAGAAATATAACTGTGAGGTCCTGTAAAAACTGCCAAAACCTGATCATTTTCTCTAAAACCGTCTGCCTGCGGATTCAGTTTTGAAATATGTCCCTGCAAAATCTCTTTTCCTTCAGCATTGATTTCAAGTTCTATCGGAATATGTGTTGCACATAATTTTCCATTAGTTTGATTAATCAGAATTCCAAAACTGTTTTCTTTCAGAAATGCTCTGATTTCTTCCTGATTTTCGTTTTTGTATAAATCTGGTGTATACATTTTACTCTTTTTTTGCCACGAATTTCACAAATTTCCACGAATTAAATTTGTGCTAATTAGTGAAATTTGTGTTTTAAATCACATTCACTTCTGCTTCAATATGAATGCCGAATGTTTCAAAAACTGTTTTCTGAACTTCTTTTGAAACCGCTAAAATTTCCTGTCCAGTGGCGTTTCCGTAATTCACTAAAACTAAAGCTTGATTTTTATGAACTCCCGCATCTCCAAAACGTTTTCCTTTAAAACCTGCTTGTTCAATTAGCCATCCCGCAGGAACTTTTACTTCGGTTTCAGAAACTTCATAAAATTTCATTTCTGGGAATTTCTGGTGAATTTTTTCGAAATCAGATTTCAATAAAATCGGGTTTTTGAAGAAACTGCCGCTGTTTCCTAATTCTTTAGGATCAGGTAATTTACTTTGTCTAATCGCAATAACGGCATTGCTGACATCTTTTAGTGTTGGTTCTGCAATGTTGTTTTTTGCCAATTCTGCCAAAATATCTCCATAAGAAGTATTGATTTTATGATTGCGTTTCGTCAGTTTAAAAACAACCGACGTAATAATATATTGGTCTTTTACTTCATGTTTGAAAATACTTTCGCGGTAGCCAAAATTACATTCAGCATTGTTGAAAGTTTTCATTTCCTGAGTTTCAATATTCATCGCTTCGCAAGAAACGAAAGTGTCTTTTATTTCGGTTCCGTAAGCGCCAATATTCTGAACTGGAGTTGTGCCAACATTTCCAGGAATCAAAGACATATTTTCTAATCCGCCAAAATTATTGTCAATTGTATAAAGAACGAAATCGTGCCAAGTTTCGCCGGCCTGACTTTCAACCCAGACAAAATCTTCATCTTCTTTTATGATTTTCTTTCCTTTTAAATCAATATGAATTACCAAAGCGTCAATGTCTTTTGTTAAAAGCATATTGCTGCCACCTCCCAAAATAAATTTTTTCTCATTTTTATTTTGTTGTAAAACTGTTTTCAATTCAGCAATAGAATGAACGGCAACAAATTGTTTAGCACTTGCTTCAATGCCAAAAGTATTGTGTTTTTTTAAAGAAAAATTGGATTGGATTTCCATAAATAAAAGGCTTTTTAAGTTCCGAAACTTCGGAAAAATTCTGAGATCAAAAGTAACGATTATAATTTGTTTGAGTAGATTTTCTCTAAAAAGACTTTTTCCAAAATTTTATTTTATTGCCTCAATAAATTGCTGCATTTCTTTCATTGTACCAATTGTAATTCTCGTCCATTTTCCGTTTTCTTCATAAATTTTAGTTCCTTCTATATTGTGATTTTCCAATTGTTTAAAGAAATCTTTTTTGTAATTATCTAATGAAAAATAAATGAAATTCGCATGAGAAGGAATACAGGTTAAATGGAGCTTTGTAAGCTGTTCTATAGTATATTTTTTTACTTGTTCATTTAATGATTGGACTTCACTGATAAATTTTTCATCTTTTAAAGAAGCGATCGCTGCAACAGTTGAAACTACGCTGACAGATAAATTAGGAGAAGATTTTAAAGCACTCAATTCGTCAATTGTTGAAGAAGATGCCACTGCATAACCAATACGCGCGCCAGCCAAACCGTACATTTTTGAAAAAGTTTTGGTTACAATTAAATTTTTATTTTCCATTGCCAGATTACTCAACGATTCTTCTTTTGTGAAATCGAGATAGGCTTCGTCAACAAAAACAATAACTTTTTTAGAAGCTTCTTTTATAAAAGAAACCAATTGATCTCTTTCGCAAATTGTTCCTGTTGGATTATTAGGATTACAGATGTAAACCATTTTGGTCTCAGAATCAATTGCGTTTAACATTGCTGTTAAATCATGTTTTTTGTCTGAAGTTAATGGAACGGTGATTTTCTTAATTCCCAATTTTTCAGACGGAAAAGTCCAATAATTAAAAGTCGTTTCGGCTAAAACGAAATTGCCTTTTTGTAATGCAGTATATTGAAGAACTAAATCCAAAATCTCAGTTGAGCCGGCGCCGAGAAGAATGTTGCCATCTGAAACATTGTTCTTTTTAGCAATAAGCGAAATTAACTCGCCCGAAAGATCCCATCCGTATCGATTGCTATTGTTGATGCTTTTCTGCATAGCAGTACGCGCCAAAGGAGAGGGGCCATACGGATTTTCATTCGATCGCAATAAAATAGGTGATTTCTCTACATCAGAAATTATGAAATTTTCTGACGGAGTTTTTGCAAATACCTCAAATTGGCAAAAGCCTAATCCTACTGCGCCTAAACTTACTTTTTTGAGCCAATCTCTTCTATTATTCATGATTTTTCAGATTAAATTAAACCGTTTATTGAATATGTCGCTTCCGTTTAATAAAAGTTACGGTCTTAATTTTCTGTTTGAAATTATAAATAGAGATTAAAAAATAAATTTTATATTTGATGGTTTTTAAATTGATTTCCAAAGATTTAATAATGCTAAAAATGAAATAATTATGATTGTCACAATAGACAAAGTACTGCGTTTAAAAAAGCAAATCATAATGTTGTTTCTGATTCTTTTTCCAAGTGTACTTCTTGCACAAAATACCATCGAAGGAAAATGGATAGCAAAGAATATAATTGGATATACAGATCTGACAACATATTCTTTGGTAAAAGAAAAGGAACCGAATAATGGTTATAGTGTGACTTTTAATTTAGATGGTACATTTTCATCTGCTCAAACAATGCAATGTCTTAATGACTGCTTTGTTTCTGCCTCAGGAACTTACACATTAATTGATAATGACCATTTACGCATGATTGTGGAAAATGTTCGTTCTGTTGGTCTTTTGTGTGGAATGAAAAAAATAAACAAGAAAGAATTAATTAGGGATTTAGGTGTTTTTTATATTTATAAAGAAGGAGAAAATGCAATTCAATTGATTCCGAGTAATGGAAATTTACAGGAGGATAAAGATAAAATGTTGTATGCTCAAATGCTAAGTTCTTTTGGTGCGGAATGGAAATTATATGATTACGTATGGAATACTACAAATCAAAATGAACCTGAAGGAATTGTTAAAGATTGTGAAGACAGAAATAAACAGGTTAATTTATCTAACTATAAAATCGTTTCTTCTAAAAATGAAAGTTATGGAAATGTCTATCTATTGCGTGAAAAAGAGGATTTTTATTTTGTAGTGTATGACTCTTATAATAAAAAGGTTTCTCTGGCTTATCCGAAAGGTTAAAGCTGAAACTGTTAATTTCACAAGTTTAGCAATTCATGATATTTCTCCGAAATAATCTTCATATTTATATCGTAATTCGCATTTTCCTCCACAAATTTTCTATTTCGAATAATTGCCTCATTTCGTAATTCGGAATTTTCAAAAGACCAAATCAATTCGTTTGCTAACATTTCAATGTCATCAATTGTGATTAATTGACCATTTTGGCGATGTGTAATCCAGCTTTGATTTCCAGGAATATCAGAAACTACAGGAAAGCAGTTGCAAGCCATTGCTTCAAATAAAGAAGCAGAAACACCTTCGGTAATTGGCATGCTGATGTAAATATTCGATTGCTGTAATAATTTTGGAAGCTCTGTATTCGGAATTCTTCCTGTAAAAACCACTTTATTTTCGATTTGAAGTGCTGTAGCTAAATCTTTCAAATCCTGCAATCTTGTTCCGTCACCAACAATTGTCAACGAAAAATCAATTCCTTTTTGGTTTAAAATTCCGAATGCTCTTAAAATAGAATCGTGACGATATTCCGGCTGCAGCGAGCGCGTTACAATGGCTTCAATTTTATTTGAATGATTAGTTGAAGGTGTAAAAAGCGACAAGTCGATTCCTTTTGGAAGAGCCAAAACTTTATTCATGTCAACTCCAGATGCTTTCATGTGAATTGCCATAACCGGTCCCCAAGCATGAATTAAATGCGCCTTCTTAAAAGCATATTTCTGAATGATTTTTTTAAACGGATATAAAACAGATCCTTCTGGCCATAAATCTGTTCGGCCTTGCTGTGCGATGGCGATAGTTTTAGATCCAGATAATGCAGCAAGAAAACCGTAGCTGGTCGTTCTTTCGGCAATCACCATGTCTGGTTTTTCTTTTTTAATGATTTTCCGAATAGCAGTAGGAGCAAAGAAATACTCTAAAATACGTTTGAATCTTTGATTGTTTGGCGTTTGAAGTTCCCAAGTGATAATTTCAAAATCGCCAAATTCTTTCAAGCCTTTCATCCAAGTAATGGCGTCGGCACGGTAAGATTCTCCAAGAAAAAGTATTTTTCTTTTCATTCAGGTATATTTTTTTGCCACAAATTTCACCAATTTACACTAATTAATTCGTGCTAATTCGTGAAATTCGTGGCAACTTTCTTTTTAAAATTCTTCGGTTTCTAAAGCGCGATTGATAAAATGATTCAATGGTTTTAGAGCGATTAGTTTCTGACTTATTTTTTTTACGAAGTCTTTTTGAGTTACTTCCGAAATATCAATTTTCTGAGTTGCTGTATAGCTTTTTAATTTTAAGAACTCAATTGCAGGATGGTCTTTTTCGTAACCGCGAGGCATGCTTTTTAGTGAATTACTCTCGTTGACATCTAAGCTTCCAAACTCTTTTTTGAAGCTTTTATCGTTTAAAATTTCTTGTAAATCATCATAGAAAAATGCAATTTCTTTACGGACTTTCTTTAAATCATCTGCGTCGGGAGAATAAAATCCGCCAGCAATAAAACTGGCACCTTTTTCAATATGAACATAATAGCCAGAACGATTTGCACCTTTTGCTCCAGCAGAAAGCCAAACGCCCAAATGTGCTTTGTAAGGAGATTTATCTTTAGAAAAACGAATGTCACGATTGATTCTAAAAGTGCAGTTTTTAACTTCTAAAAATTCTAAAGAAGGATCAAGCGGTTTCATGGCATCCAAAAAATCACTTACCAATTGATGATAATCTTTTTTGAAAACCTCGTATCGTTTTTTGTTTTCCTGAAACCAGTCTCTATTGTTGTTCTTTTTTAAATCGTCTAAAAATTGCAATGATTCTTTCGTGAGCATAATCTTTTTGTTGTTTTATTGCAGTTATTGTTTTTTGCTAATTTACTGATTTCTTAAAAATAAGTTTACCACAAATTACACGAATTTTCACAAATTTTTTAATTGACACCTCGTCAACTTTGACAAAGTTTCAAACTTTGTCAAAGTTAAAAATGCTAAAAATAAATTTGTGAAAATTGCGCAATTTGTGGTGAAATAAAAAAACTATAAATTAAATATTTTATAACTCTGATGTGTCGATTTTACAATCGCTTCGGTTCTTTCAGGATGTGTGTCAGAAATAAAAAGCTGTCCAAAGGTTTCGCTGTTTACCATTTCTACAATTTTGGCAACTCGGGTTTCGTCCAATTTGTCAAAAATATCATCGAACAAAAGAATAGGTTTTACGCCGCTTTGTTTTTTTAAGAATTCAAATTGAGCCAGTTTTAAAGCAATCAAAAATGATTTCTGCTGGCCTTGTGAACCGAATTTTTTTATCGGATGCGAATCAATTTCAAATGACAAATCATCTTTATGAACGCCGACGGTTGTATAATGCAAAACGCGGTCCTTATTGATGTTTTCCTGTAAAAGCGTCAGCAAATCTTTTTCGAACAAATGACTTTCATAAACCAATTGCACGCTTTCTTCAGATCCTGTTATTGCTTGATGATGTCTATTAAATATAGGTATAAATTCTTCTAGAAAAGTTTTTCTCTTCTCAAAAATCGACTTCCCAAATTCATTTAACTGCTCATTATATATAGATAAGGTATCGTTGTCAAAAGTGCGATTGAGTGCGAAATACTTCAAAAGCGCATTTCGCTGCACAATTACTTTTTGATATTGAATAAGCTGATGCAGATAAGTAGAGTCTAATTGCGAAATCACACTATCCATAAATTTACGGCGGGTTTCGCTTCCTTCCACAATTAAATCTCTATCGGCAGGCGAAATAATTACAAGCGGAATAAAACCAATATGATCAGAGAATTTGTCATAAGCTTTTCCGTTTCGTTTCAAAACCTTTTTCTGTCCTTTTTTTAAACTGCAGACAATTTGTTCTGTTCTTTCGTTCTTTTCCAGTTCGGCATCAATCACAAAAAACTCTTCGCCATGTTTAATATTTTGAACAGCTAGTGGATTAAAATAACTTTTTCCGTAAGCCAAATGATAAATAGCATCCAGAACATTGGTTTTTCCGATGCCATTTTTTCCCACGAAACAATTGATTTTGATGTCAAAATCAAAACTTGCTTCAGAAAAGTTTTTATAATTGAATAAAGAAATTTTGTTTAAATGCATTTTTTAGAATACGCTGTGAAAGATAAATAACCAATTCTTGGCATTTTTTTCTGCCACAGATTCAAATGATTAAAAAGATTTTACTTTAGTTTTCTAATCGGTATAAATCTGTAAAATCTACGGCTAAAAGTATATTTTTAGCTCTAAAAGATTTAATCGGAATTGAGAGCTGCAAATTACCGAAAATTATCGATATAATTGACTTTAGAGCGATTCTCAGCCCATTTATTTTAACGCTTCCGCGAAAGGACAAGCGAATAATAAAAATATTTCTTTTAAAATAGTGATAAAATTGAATTTTTTTACCTCAGTTTCAAGAAAAATTTTATTTTTGCCGTTCACTAAATAATTTTTAAATGGCAACTTACAATAAAAGAGGATATAAGACACCAAAAGAGAAGGAAGTTAAAGAGGTTACAGAAGAACAACAAGTAGTTATTGACGAAAAAGACAGCACAACAGCTGGTGTTTTCTCAAAATTAGATGAGACAGCTTCAAAAACTGAGGATTGGGTGGCTAAAAATCAAAAAATCATTATTGGTTTAGTTGCTGGTATTGCTATTGCTACAATTGGATATTTGGCTTACCAAAAATTCATCGTAACACCAAAACAAGATGAAGCTGCAAACGAAATGTTTGTTGCACAGCAAAACTTTGAAAAAGCTGTGAATGGTGTTTCTAGCGATTCATTGTTCAAATTATCATTAAACGGTTCAGAAGGTAAATTCGGATTTATTAAAATCGCTGACGAATATTCTGGAACAGATGCTGGTAATTTAGCGAACTACTACGCTGGTATGGCTTACTTAAATACTGGTAAATTTGATGAGGCAATTAAATATTTAGGTGACTTTAAATCTGAAGACGTAATCTTAAGCGCTTTAGCTAAAGGTGCTACAGGAGATGCTTATTCTCAAAAAAACAACCAAAAAGAAGCTTTATCTTTCTATGTTAAAGCTGCTGAGTCTAACAAAAACGATTTTACTACGCCTCGTTTCTTGCTAAAAGCTGGAAAAACTGCTTTAGCTTTAGGACAAAAAGAAGATGCGTTAAAATATTTTAATGACATCAAAGACAATTACGATAGTGCTCCAGAAGCAGCGCTTGTTGACGCTTTGATTGGATTAGCACAATAAATATTATTGCAGAGTTAAGATTTTAGATTTTAGATTCGTAATTTAGCAATCTAAAAATATATTAAATCTAATATCTAAAATATACAGATGGCTACTGAAAATAAAAATCTATCAGAATACGATAAAAACACAATCCCAAATGCGAAAGACTTTCGATTTGGGATTGTTGTTTCTGAATGGAATGATACTATTACAGAAGGACTTTACAACGGAGCTTTTGAGGCTTTAATTGATTGTGATGTTCCTGCGCAGCAAATTATCCGTTGGAATGTTCCCGGAAGTTTTGAGTTGATTTATGGGGCAAAAAAAATGCTTCAAACTCAAAATGTAGATGCTGTTATCGTAATTGGATGCGTTATTCAAGGGCAAACAAAGCATTTTGATTTTGTCTGCGAAGGTGTTACACAAGGAATTAAAGATTTGAATGTTCAAACTGATATTCCAGTTATTTTCTGTGTCTTAACAGATAATAATATGCAGCAATCTATTGATAGAAGTGGCGGTGTCCACGGAAATAAAGGAACAGAAGCAGCAATTGCAGCAATTAAAATGGCATATATTCGTCAGCAGGCTTCTATAGCACATGCTTACAATCAGCCATTATTGGCTTCGGGCGCACTTCAAATCGAAGATTCTCCAAGAAAAATCGAAAACGAATAAAACACTTTTGTTTTAAAAATATTTAAACCTATACTGTGTCACAATAGTATAGGTTTTTTGTTTTTTTTATGATTAGTGTTATTCTGAAAGCCCATCAAAATTTACTAAATTTGTATTTCTTGGTTATAAAAACCAATATAAACTTTAAAACTATTTTTGCTTAATGTCGAGTATTATTCAATTGCTTCCTGATCACGTTGCTAACCAAATTGCTGCTGGAGAAGTGGTTCAAAGACCCGCCTCAGTTGTAAAAGAATTGTTAGAAAATGCTGTTGATGCAAAAGCAACTGACATTAAATTGATTATAAAAGATGCTGGTAAATCACTAGTGCAGGTTATCGATAACGGTGTTGGAATGACCGTTACAGATGCACGTTTGTGTTTTGCTCGTCATGCCACTTCAAAAATTCGCCACGCTGAAGATTTGTTTGCACTTGGAACAAAAGGTTTTCGTGGAGAAGCTTTGGCTTCTATCGCCGCGATTGCGCACATGGAAATGAAAACCAAACAAGATCAAGACGAACTTGGAACGCACATTGTAATTGAAGGAAGTAAATTTGTTTCGCAAGAAGTTGCAGTTTTACCAAAAGGCACATCATTTTCGGTTAAAAACTTGTTTTTTAATATTCCAGCCCGTCGTAATTTCTTAAAATCAGATACAGTCGAATTTCGTCATGTAATGGATGAATTCCAGCGTGTGGCATTGGCGCATCCAAATATTCATTTTAGTTTTTATCATAACGGAAGTGAAATGTACAATCTTCCTGCAGCGGGTTACCGCCAGAGAATTGTGGGAATTATGTCTGGTAAAACCAATGAAAAATTGGTGCCCGTAAACGAAGAAACAGATATTATAAGTATTCAAGGATTTGTGTGTAAACCCGAATTTGCAAAGAAAAATAGAGGAGAGCAGTTCTTTTTTGTAAACGATCGTTTTATTAAAAGCGGTTATCTGCATCATGCGGTAATGTCGGCTTACGACGGATTGTTAAAAGATGGATGCCAGCCAAGTTATTTCTTGTATCTTCAAGTACCGCCAAATACTATCGATATCAATATTCATCCGACCAAAACAGAAATTAAATTTGATGATGAACAAGCATTGTATGCTATTTTAAGAGCGTCAATCAAGCATAGTTTAGGTCAGTTTAATGTTGCGCCGGTTCTAGATTTTGATCGAGATTCAAATTTAGATACGCCGTATCATTATAAAGATGTGGAGGCAGAGACGCCAACGATCCAAGTAGATGGAACTTTTAATCCGTTTACAGATGATAAAACCAATCAGCATTATAGTAAAGCAAGTTCTGGGGCTGGTTACAGTTCAGGTTCTAGCTACAATTCGGGATCGTCTTCGTCGTCTTCAGGATCGTCTTACTCAGGTTATTCAAAACGTGTGGAACCAACAGCAAGCTGGGAAAGTTTATATGTTGGTTTGGATGTAGAAAACCCAGAAACGATAGAAAGTTCTCCGTTTACATTTGAAAATGAAGAAGTAACTTCTTCTTTATTTAATGATGATGAGGTGGAACAGGCGACAAAAAAAACGTATCAAATTCATAAAAAATACATCGTTTCGCCAATTAAGTCGGGAATGATTATTGTAGATCAGCAGCGTGCACATCAGCGTATTTTGTACGAACAATTTCTGCTGAATATGACGGTTAATCAAGCGGCAAGCCAGCAATTGCTTTTTCCGTTAGATTTATTTTATTCGGCATCTGAAATGAAATTAGTAGAAGAACTAAAACCTTCTCTAGAAACTACAGGTTTTGTTTTTGATCAAGCAAAAACAGATCATATTGTGATTTCTGGAATTCCTGTAAATATTACAGAAAGTGAAGTTTCGCTGGTAATCGAGCAATTATTGAGTGATTTGCAGGACGGAATTCCAGCAAATAGTTATAGTCAAAACGATACGATTGCCAAGTCGATGGCAAAAAGTTTGGCGGTTAAAACAGGATCTTATTTAACCGAAAAAGAACAAGATAATTTGGTAAACGGATTGTTTGCCTGTAAAGATCCGAATATTTCGCCTTTTCAAAAACCAACTTTCATAACGATGCGTGTGGAAGATATAGATAAAAAGTTTGCCATATGATGAAAATAACTCCTGTAGTAAAACAATTATTAATAATTAATATTATATTTTTTATTGGTTCGCAGTTAGTGCCCGCTTCTGAGCATTTTTTGGCATTGTTTTTTCCTGAAAATCCAGAATTTAAAGTTTGGCAACCCATAACACATATGTTTATGCATGGAGGATTTGCGCATATAGCATTTAATATGTTTGCGTTATATTCTTTCGGATCAACATTAGAACATTTTTGGGGAGGAAAGAAATTTTTGTTCTTTTATATTTCCTGTGGTTTAGGAGCAGCTTTGATAAATTTTGCAGTTAATTACTATTTTTATCAAGATACAATGAGTGTTTTAACAGCAAATGGATTTAATAAAACTCAAATTTTACAAATTGTTAATCAGGGAAAAATTGATACTAGATGGAATGATCTTTTGACACCATCACAGCTTAAACATTTCTTTGATGCTTACTTTGGAGCGGTCGTTGGTGCATCAGGTGCGATTTATGGATTGTTGGTTGCGTTTGCATTTATGTTTCCAAATGCAGAATTAGGTATTATGTTTATTCCAATTCCGGTTAAGGCAAAATATTTTGTGCCAGTTTATATGCTTTTATTTGATGGTTTTTTTGGAATTTTTGGAAATTCATTGATGGGAATAGATTCAGGAATTGCTCATTACGCCCATATTGGAGGTGCATTTTTTGGATTTATGATTATGTGGTACTGGAAAAAAAATCAGTTTAATAACAATCGTTGGAATTAATTTCTAACTTTAAGTTTAAATTCTAAAACTAAAGAAGCTTCTATGAATATTTTAGACGATTTGAAATTGCAATATAGATTGGGCGGTATTGCTATGCGTGTTATTTATTGGAATATCGCATGTTTTATTGTTTCATTGGTTTTTTTCTATCAATATTCAGTTGGCCAATTTGATTTCCCAAGCTGGATTGCCTTATCTTCAGATCCTCAGGTTTTCATGTTCAAACCTTGGACTTTTCTAACGTATGCTTTTTTTCATGACGGATTTTTTCATCTGTTGTTCAATATGATGGTGCTTAATTTTGCAAGCTCCTTATTCTTGACCTATTTTACTCAAAAACAATATTTAGGATTGTATATTCTAAGTGCCATTTTTGCTGGAATTATTTTTGCCTTGAGTTTTTATGTTTTAGGAACTGCCGCTTCAATAGTTGGAGCATCTGCAGCTATAATGGCAATTTTAGTCGCTGCAACGACTTATTCTCCGTTAATGAATGTTCGTTTGTTTCTATTTGGAAATGTAAAACTTTGGCATATTACAGCTGTCATTTTAATTTTAGATTTAATGCAGTTTCGTCTAGGAAATATGGGCGGACATATTTCGCATCTTGCAGGTGCTTTCTTTGGCTTTATTTATATTAAATTACTGCAAAACGGTACTGATTTAAGTACTGGTGTTTCTAAAACATTAGATTTCTTTACAAATCTTTTTAGAAAATCTCCAACGACCCCATTTACAAAAGTTCATAAAAATTACAAAAAACCTACAGAAAAACCGATATCAAGAATTGTCACAAAAGACAAAACGCAGCAGCAGATTGATGAAATTTTAGACAAGATCAGTCAGTCTGGATATGATTGTTTGACCAAAGAAGAAAAAGAGTTTTTATTTAAAGCTGGAAAATAAACTTGTAGGAGACAAATATGAAAAACCTTTCTTGGTTTAATAAAATAATGTTCTTTTTGAATATAGTGCTGACTGTGTTTACATTTAGCATCTATATTCTCCCTTTTTTAGCACCTAAAAGTTTTCCACTTTTATCGGTGCTAACTTTGTTTATGCCGGCCTTTTTTTTCGCAAACGGGTTCTTCTTTGTTTATTGGGCAATTCAATTTAAAAAACGCCTTATTTTGTCTGGTTTGGTTTTGCTTATCGGAATTACGTTTATCACTAAGTTTTATAAATTTTCTGCTAAAGAATACGTTCAAGACGAAAAAGACTTTTCTATAATGAGTTATAATGTTCGTCTTTTTAATGTTTTTAAATGGCTGGATCGCGATGATATACCAGAAAATATTAAATCTTTTATCGATGAAAAAGATCCTGATATTTTGTGCATTCAAGAGTATTCTAATTCAGCTCATTTAGATTTAAAGGTATATCCGCACCGTTATATTTTTATAGATGGTATAAAGATAAAAACTGGACAGGCTATTTTTTCTAAGTTTCCTATTATTAGCGAAGGTAATATCATTTTCCCGAGGTCTGATAATAATGTAGTTTATGCTGATATTAAGCGTGGAAAAGATATTATTCGCGTTTACAATATGCACTTGCAGTCTATTAAAATCTCTCCAGATGTTAGTGAGATTTCTGATGATATTGACAATGTAAATCAGCAGAAATCACAACGTATTTATGCTCGAATAAGTAAAAGTTTCAAGCAGCAGCAAGAGCAGGCTGAAATCTTCAAAGAACACATCAAAAAATGTCAATATCCAATTATTATTTGTGGAGATATGAATAATAGTGCGTTTTCTTATATTTATAGAAGTATAAAAGGAAAACTGAAAGACGCTTTTGAAGAAGCAGGAGAAGGTTTTGGAGCAACTTATAAATTTAAATATTATCCCGCCAGAATTGATTATATTTTTACCGATAGTAAAATGAAAGTGAAACAGTTTGAAAGTTTTTCTGATTTCGAAAATTCAGATCATTATCCTATTATGACCAGGGTTTCAATAGATCAGTTTTAATTGAGATAAAAGAAGAAAAGAGAAAAGAGAAAAGAGAAAAGAGAAAAGAGAAAAGAGAAAAGAGAAAA
>NZ_CAMLIX010000117.1 GCF_946479975.1 uncultured Flavobacterium sp. | reverse complement strand
CTTTACAAAGCTTTGCGAACTTAATATTTAGATCTTGCTTGCGCTCCAAATAAAAATACCTTAGCGTTCTTTGCGTTAAAAAAAGCTTGTAATTAAAATAGACTATTATAATGTGACAAATGTCATTATCATCATCTTTTCAAATTTTGTATTTTTATCTCTCCTAAAAATAAATAAAATATGAAAAGCATCGTAGCCAAAGCATTGTTTAATAGTCATTCATATGCTGAATACAGAAAATTAGTAACCGATTTATTGACCGATGGAAAATCAACAGGGAATGAGCAGTCAGAAAGCTTGACTAATTATTCAAAATTGAATGAAGCGAGAATGAACAGGCTCGAAAAGACAATAAAAATTTCTGATAATGTTGCTGAAAAACTTCAAAACTTAAACAATCATTATATCTGGCTGGTTTTATCTGAAGGCTGGTGCGGAGATGCAGCGCAGATTCTTCCTGTTTTAGATAAAATGGCTCATGCTTCTAATAAAAAAGTTGATCTTAGAATAGCACTTCGCGATGAAAATGAGGATTTAATGAGTCACTATTTGACAAACGGAGGAAGAGCAATTCCCAAAGTTATTGTTATTTGTAAAGAAGCCGGAATTGTTCGTGCCGATTGGGGACCAAGACCAAAAGGAGCTTCAGAATTAATGGCAAAACATAAAAGAGAAGTTGGCCCAATTGATGAAAAAATAAAAACCGACTTGCAATTATGGTATTTGGCCGACAAAGGACTTTCTGTACAGGAAGAATTGCTGGATATCATGGAAAACATTAAATATAATCGCCTATGATTTTGTTTAATGTATTGATAAACAAATAATTTGGTTGATAAAATTATCTTAAAGTGTATCTATTCTACTTCGAAATTTGTATCTTAGTAAATGGAAACCCACTTCTATTATAACTTTCTGATTTACTCTTTTATTGGTGTCTATTTAATATTAACAATTAAAAACTACACTATTATGAAAAAGTTATTTGAAAGGTTTTATGATTTCTTTTCTCAATTTTTATTTGGAGGGAAAAATGTGCCTCACTATTAACTCAGAAGAAGCGAGTATGGAATAACTGTACTATTTGCTCACGAGCTGGCACATTATGTTTTTATATAATGTGCTTTTTTTATTTTAAACTTTCTTCAAACAAAGTAATATCAATCGCATTTTTAACATCGTAGTCACCAATTTTTGTTCGGCGTAAAACGGTTAAATGCGATCCAGAATTCATTGCTTTTCCAAAATCAAAAGCTAGAGAGCGAATATAAGTTCCTTTAGAACAAACGACTCTAAAATCTATTTCTGGCAATGCGATTCGAGTAATTTCAAATTCGTGAATAGTAGTTTTTCTACTTGCAATTTCTACAGTTTCTCCTGCACGCGCATGCTCGTACAAACGAACGCCGTCTTTTTTAATCGCAGAAAAAATAGGTGGTTTTTGGTCAATTTCGCCTAAAAATTGTTTTACCGTTTCATGAATCACAGCTTCATCAATATGTTCAATTGGGAAAGTCTGATCGATTTCGGTTTCTAAATCATAAGATGGAGTAGTGGCACCTATGTAAAAAGTTCCCGTATATTCTTTTGCCTGACCTTGAAGTTCAGAAATTCTTTTGGTGAATTTTCCTGTGCAGATTAATAAAAGTCCAGTTGCTAAAGGATCTAAAGTTCCTGCGTGACCAATTTTGAACTTTTTTGGAAGTCCAACTTTATTAATCAAAAGGTATTTTAATTTATTGACAGCTTGAAACGAACTCCATTTTAAAGGTTTGTCAATCAATAAAACTTGTCCGTCTAAATATTCTTCAGGTGTCATTATATAATGGTAAGCGGGTGAATGAAAAAGTGGATCAATAATAAAATGATTCCGGCAATAATTCGGTAATAACCAAAAACTTTAAATCCGTTTTTTGTCAAAAATCCGATGAAAGTTTTAATAGCTAGAAGTGCTACAATAAAGGCAACAACATTTCCAATAACTAAAAGATTTATTTGATCGTGAGACAATTCAAATCCAGCTTTATAATAATCGTAGCATTTTTTTGCAGTTGCGCCCAACATGGTTGGAACGGCTAAGAAAAATGAAAATTCTGCAGCTGTAGTTCTTGATAATTTTTGAGACATACCTCCAACGATACTTGCACCACTTCTAGAAACTCCAGGAATCATGGCAAGACATTGAAATAATCCAATTTTAAAGGCTTGTAAATAACTAATTTCTTGAGAAGTTTCAGCTGTATTTGGATTGTTGAACCATTCGTCAACTTTCAATAAAATAATTCCACCAATTAAAAGTGAAACTGCAACAGTAACTGGGTTTTCTAATAAACCATCAATAAAATCGCTTAGAAGTAATCCTAAAACTACTGCAGGAATAAAAGCAACTAAAAGTTTAAAATAGAAATCTAAAGTTTGAAAGAAACGTTTGAAATATAAAATGACAACAGAAAGTATTGCGCCAAGCTGAATTACAATGGTAAAAAGTTTCGTAAAATCATCGTGAGCAATTCCGAAAAAAGAAGAGGCGATAATCATGTGACCTGTAGAAGAAACAGGCAAAAATTCTGTAATTCCTTCAATAATAGCAAGAACAATAGCTTGTAGTGTGTTCATTTATAATTTATGATTTTAGATTTTAGATTTCAGATTCTCTTCGCTTTGCTCAGTATTCCGAAATCTTTAAACCTAATTATTTTGATTTTTTGAATATAGAATAAATCGTGATTCCGAAACCGATTAAAACAGTTGTAGGTGCTAAACGAATACGTCTAAAATTAAAAATTTCTTCGTTAAAAATATTCGGATCTTTACTTCCTCCGCCTGCCATTAGAATAAATCCTAAAGCAATTACAGCAATACCAATTAATAAGATTTTATAATTGATTCCGTCAAAAAGGAATTCCTGTTTTACTTGCGGCTGTTCGTTATTGATGTTGTTTTTCATTTTATTTTTTTGTTGTCCTTAATCCTTAACAAAGCAAGGTCGTTTTATCTTTTGTCTGCCTGAGCGAAGTCGAAGGCTTTTTTAATCTAAAATCTAAAATCTGAATTCTAAACTTAATAAAGATCGTCAGTTCTTAAATTCAAGAAACGTTGTGTTGCAAAATGCGTGCTTACCCAAGTAATTAAAACACCTAAACCGAAAACGGCTGCAAGAACCATTGCGATTAAAACTTTATCTTCTAAAATTCCTAAACCAGGAAAATTAGTTTCGACATATATCAAAAGAGCGATTAGAGCAATAATTGCTAAACCAGCACCAAGCATTCCTAATTTTACACTTCGCATAACAAATGGTTTACGAATAAATGCTTTTGTTGCGCCCACCATCTGCATGGTTTTAATAATAAAACGATTAGAATGTATCGATAGACGAAGTGAACTATTGATTAATAATACCGCAATTATGGTCAAGAAAGCACTGATGATTAAAATCCACATACTGACCTTTCTGATGTTGTCGTTTACAAGATTTACCAATTGTTTGTCGTAAACGATATCAGAAATCATAGCGTTTTTACGAAAGTTACTTTCGATTTTAACGATACTGTCTCTTTCTACATAATCAGCTTTTAAGTGAATATCGTAAGAGTTCAATAACGGATTTTCTCCTAAAAAGGTCAAGAAATCTTCTCCGATAATATCGGTATGTTCTTTTGCCGCTTTCTCTTTAGTTACATAAACAAAAGATCGTGCAAAAGGTGCTCTCTTAAGTTCTGTGTTAAATGCTTTGATAATGCTATCATTAGCTTCATTTTTAAAGAAAACTGTCATGGCGATTTTTTCTTTAAAATCATCTGCCAGTTTTTTAGAATTAATGATGAATAATCCTAGCACTCCCAAAAGGAATAATACCAAGAATACACTTAAAACTACCGAAAAATAAGAGGAAATTAACCTGCGCTTTTGAAATTTATCAAAGTTAGAACTCATAGTCTGCTTAAATTATGTCGTAAAAATAATAAAGAATTTCTTTATTTAAAGTTATTAACGAACTTTTATAGTATAAATGTACAATTTGATATGAAATAAAAGTTGAATTGTTGTAAAATGTCAGATGTAAAAAAAGGAATAGCCATAGATTAAAAGATTAAAAATGATTTTTGATATGTGTGAATTATTTAATCTGTGGCTAAAAACAAAAATTCAGTAATCTTGGCGTTTAGATAGAGCTTGCGAATTTTAACGCAGAGTACGCTAAGTTTCTTTTTGCTGAGTGTAAGCGATATCTAAATATTAAGTTCGCAAAGCTTAGTTTGTAGATAAAGCTTTGCGAATTTTTAACGCAAAGTACGCAAAGTTTCTTTTTGCGGGGTGTAAGCTATATCTAAATATTAAGTTCGCAAAGCTCGGTGTTTAGAGGGAGCTTGCGAATTTTAACGCAAAGTACGTTAAGTTTCTTTTTGCGAAGTGTAAGCGATATCTAAATATTAAGTTCGTAAAGCTTGTTTTGTAGATAAAGCTTTGCGAACTTTTAAAGCTAGCTTAAATTAAAAATAATAAAAACTTTGCGTTTCTTTGCGTAAATCTTCGCGAACTTTGCGTTTAAATCTTCAAAGTTAATTTTTAAAACTTTAGTTTGTCAAGCTTCTTTCTGAGCAAATTTCTTAATTCATTTTTCAATGTAAATAAGTGTTTTTACTTAACTTAGAATACGTAAAAAGTAAAATTATTTGTTTGTCAGAGAAATAGCTTTGGTACAATCTACAATAAATGTAAATTTGCGGCATAATTAATATAGTGAAAAGCCTTAGAACCTTAGTAACTTAGAATCTTAGTCACTTAGAAATGAAATACAATCCAAACGAAATTGACGCCAAATGGCAAAAATATTGGGCAGAAAATCAAACTTTTGCAGCAAAAAACAACTCTGAAAAGCCGAAGCATTATGTTCTCGATATGTTTCCTTATCCGTCAGGAGCAGGATTACACGTGGGGCATCCGCTGGGGTATATAGCTTCAGATGTGTATTCTCGTTTCAAAAGACATCAAGGTTTCAATGTTTTGCACCCAATGGGGTATGACAGTTTTGGATTGCCAGCAGAACAATATGCAATTCAAACAGGACAGCGTCCAGAAGACACAACTCGTGTAAATATTGACGGTGGAGTAGATAAAGAAGGAAAGCAAATTGCGGGTTACAGAAAACAATTAGATAAAATCGGATTCTCATTTGACTGGGCGCGTGAAGTGCGTACTTCAAATCCTGATTATTACAAACATACACAGTGGATTTTTATTCAATTGTTCAATTCATGGTACTGTAAAAAACAGGGAAAAGCATTTGATATTTCAGAGCTTGTAGTTGTTTTTGAAGAAAGCGGAAATGCTCTGGTTGAAGCAGTTTGCGATGATAATGTAGTAATTTTTACTGCTGACGAATGGAATTCGTATTCTGAAGACCAAAAAGAAAAAATCTTGTTGCAATACCGATTGACGTATTTGGCAGAAACAGAAGTAAACTGGTGTCCTGGATTGGGAACTGTTTTGGCAAATGATGAAATTGTAAACGGAGTTTCTGAGCGTGGAGGATTTCCTGTTATAAGAAAAAAAATGACACAATGGAGTATGCGAATTTCTGCTTATGCCGAACGCTTGCTTCAAGGTCTAAATGATATCGATTGGAGTGAGTCAATTAAAGAATCTCAAAGAAACTGGATTGGAAAATCGGTTGGGGCAATGGTTACTTTTAATGTGAAAAATCACGATGAAGTGATTGATGTATTTACGACAAGACCTGATACAATTTTCGGAGTAACATTTATGACTTTGGCGCCAGAACACGATTTGGTGGCTAAAATTACAACTCCAGAACAAAAAGCAGCGGTTGAAGCGTATATCGAAAAAACCTCAAAACGTTCGGAGCGTGAGCGTATGGCCGATGTAAAAACCATTTCTGGTGTATTTACAGGAGCTTATGCAGAACATCCTTTCACAAAAGAGCCAATTCCAGTTTGGATTGGAGATTATGTTTTGGCAGGTTACGGAACAGGAGCAGTTATGGCGGTTCCTTGTGGTGACGAAAGAGATTATGCTTTTGCTAATTTCTTTAAAGGAACTGAAGGAATGCCTGAAATCAAAAATATCTTCGCAAATGTTGATATTTCTGAAGCCGCTTACGGATCAAAAGACAACGTTGTAATCGCAAATTCTGATTTCTTAAACGGATTAAATTATAAAGAGGGAACTAAAAAAGCAATCGAAAAACTGGAAGAAATTGGTCAGGGAACTGGAAAAACCAATTACCGTTTGCGTGATGCTGTTTTCTCTCGTCAGCGTTATTGGGGTGAGCCATTTCCAGTTTATTATGTGAATGGATTGCCTAAAATGATTGATGAGCAGCACTTGCCAATTATTCTGCCAGAAGTAGAGAAATATTTACCAACTGAAGACGGATTGCCACCATTAGGAAACGCTGCAGTTTGGGCTTGGGACAGTGTTCAGAATACAGTAGTTAGTACACAGTTGATTGACAATGTGTCGATTTTTCCTTTAGAATTAAACACAATGCCAGGTTGGGCGGGGAGTTCATGGTATTGGATGCGTTATATGGATGCACATAATGAAAATGAATTTGCAAGCAAAGAAGCTCTAGCTTACTGGGAAAGTGTTGATTTATATATAGGAGGAAGCGAACACGCAACGGGTCACTTACTATATTCTCGTTTCTGGAATAAATTTTTAAAAGACAAAGGTTTTGCTCCAACAGAAGAGCCATTCAAAAAACTGATTAATCAGGGAATGATTTTGGGGACTAGTGCTTTTGTTTACAGAATTGAAGGAACGAATAGTTTTGTTTCTAAAAATAAAATCGGAGATCAAAAAGTGCAGCCAATTCACGCTGATGTTTCAATGGTTAATTCTTCTGATGAATTAGATGTTGAAAAATTCAAAGCTTGGAGAGAAGATTATGCTAACGCTGAATTTGTTTTAGATGATAATGGAAAATACATTGTAGGACGCGAAGTCGAAAAAATGTCAAAATCGAAATACAATGTTGTAACTCCAGATGATATTTGTGATGAATACGGTGCTGATACATTACGTTTATACGAAATGTTTTTAGGTCCGTTAGAGCAGGCTAAACCTTGGAATACTGCTGGAATTTCAGGAGTTTTTGGTTTCCTTAAAAAATTATGGAGATTGTATTTTGATGATAATGGCTTAATCGTAAACAACGACGAACCAACAAAAGACAACTTAAAATCGTTGCATAAAACAATCAAAAAAGTAGCAGAAGATATCGAGAATTTCTCTTTCAATACTTCGGTTTCTCAGTTTATGATTTGTGTAAACGAATTGTCTTCTCAAAATTGTCATTCACGTGCAATTTTAGAACCGTTAGCCATTTTGGTTTCGCCTTACGCACCGCATATCGCAGAAGAATTATGGTCGCAATTAGGACACACAACTTCAATTTCTGATGTTGCGTTCCCAATTTTTGACGAAAAACATTTAATTGAAACCAATAAGGAATATCCAGTTTCTTTCAACGGAAAAATGCGTTTCACAATCGAATTGCCTTTGGATTTAACCAAAGAACAAATCGAAGAAATCATTATGAAAGACGAAAGAACTCAAAAACAATTAGACGGCAAAACGCCAAATAAAGTGATTATTGTTCCTGGAAAAATAATTAACTTGGTAGGTTAATATTTTAAAATTCCAATTTTTAAAATTCCAAATTCCAATTCTTGTTGGAATTTGGATTTTTTTTGTCTCGTTTTTTCAGTCTGAGCGAAGTCGAAGACCCGCAATCAAAATCGCCAATCTTTGTAGAGTTACTTTCGTGGTCTTCGACTTCGCTCAGACTGACAAAAAGTGAGAATGTTATTTTCGAGAAGTTACAACATTCAGTTTGTCATCCTGAGGAACGAAGGATCACACTAGAAACTCCGCAATCTAAATCGCCAATCTTTGTAGAGCTACTTACGAAGATCCTTCCTCCGTCAGGATGACAAGATTGAGGGGAAATTTTGCGTCCTATTGTTATTGCTATTGGTTTTTTGTGTGTTGTTCTTTGCCACGAATTACAATAATTCCCACAAATTAAATTCGCGTAATTAGTGAAATTCGTGGCGAAAAATTTTGTAAATCTACCGTTTGTCTGTCTGAGCGAAGTCGAAGACCCGCAATCAAAATCGCTAATCTTTGTAGAGTTACTTGCGTGGTCTTCGACTTCGCTCAGACTGACATAAAGGGAGAATGTTATTTTAGAGAAGTTACAACATTCAGTTTGTCATCCTGAGGAACGAAGGATCACACTAGAAACTCCGTAATCAAAATTACCAATCTTTGTAGACCTACTTGTGCGATCCTTCGTTCCTCAGGATGACAAAACTAAGACGAATAACTTGCGACCTTGCATCTTTGCGAGCAAAAACCTTGCGCTCTTTGCGTAAACCTTCGCGTACATTGCGGTTAAAAACAACCCGTAAATCCCGAGGATTCGAGAGGATTTCGAATTTTTTCATTGAAATTTTAAAAACCATTGTAACATTTTAATAGTTGTCGTATCAAAAGCACGGATCCGATTTAATTAACAATTTAAAACTATTAAAAATGAAAAAGTATATCATCTTAATTATCGCATTCCTATTCTCGGCGTTATGTCTAAATGTTTTTGCGCAGACGAAATCATATCCGTTTGAAGTTGTAAAAACTGGAAAAGGAAAACAGTCAATTATATTTATTCCCGGATTTGCATCTTCTGGAGAAGTTTGGAAGGAAACCAAAGCCGATTTCGAAAAAGAATACCCTTGTTATACATTAACAATGGCAGGTTTTGCAGGCGTACAACCGCAGCCAAATCCATCATTCGAAAATTGGAAAACTGGAATTGCCAATTATATCAAAGAAAATAAAATCGAAAAGCCAATTGTAATTGGTCATAGTATGGGTGGCGGACTCGCGCTTGCAATTGCTGCAGATTATCCAGAATTAATAGGTAAAATTGTAGTTGTGGATGCGCTTCCGTGTTTGGCGGCTTTGAGTGATCCTTCGTTTAAATCAAAAGAAAATAACGATTGTGTTGCAATGGTAAATCAAATGACGGCGATGGATGAAAAACAGTTTTATGACATGCAGAAACAAACTATGCCGAGACTTTTAGCAGATGCTTCAAAACTAGAAATTGTGGTAGACTGGAGCGTAAAATCAGACCGAACTACTTTTGGTCAAATGTATTGTGATTTTTATAATACCGATTTAAGAGAAAGAATCTCGAAGATAAAATGTCCGTCCTTAATTTTATTAGAATCTTATTTTATAAATTTAAAACCCGCAATCGACGAACAATATAAAAATTTGAAAACAGCCAATTTTAAATATGCTAATACAGGTCTGCATTTTATCATGTACGATGACACAGCTTGGTATTTGAAGCAGCTAAACAATTTTATAAAAGCGTAAAATGGAATTCGAAGAAATCTACAAATTATATTGGGATCGAGTTTTCAGGCTTTGCATGGGTTTTGTAAACGATTATGATGCTGCGCAGGATTTGGCTCAGGAAACTTTTATCGTTGTCTGGCAAAAACTCGAAACGTTTAGAAACGAATCGGCTATTGGAACTTGGATTTTCAGAATTGCTTCCAATAATTGTTTAAGGCAAATTGAAAAACAAAAACGTTTTCTAAAATCAGAACTGCCAATTCATCTTTCAGAAGAAAAACAAACTTCAATAGAACCACAAATTCAGTTTTTGTACCAATGTATCGCCGAACTTCCCGAAACAGAACGTATTATTATTTCGTTGGAATTAGAAGATGTAAAGCAGTCTGAAATAGCAATAATTGTTGGTCTTTCTGATGCCAATGTGCGAGTGAAAATTCACAGAATAAAAGAAAAACTGACTCAAAAATTTAAAGAAAATGGACAACGATAACAATATAGATTTTAAAGATTTATGGAAAAAGCAATCCGTAAATCAGCCCGATATCACTGATTTGCTGTCGCGAGTGGCGAAATTTAAAAAAGGCTCTTTAAGAAGCTTGTGGATTAGCAATATCTTGCTTTTTGCAACCAGTGTGTTTATACTATTTATTTGGATGTATTACCAGCCGCAATTTATTTCGACGAAGATCGGAATTGTCGTTACGATTCTGGCAATGGTAATTTATATGTTTTCACACAATAAATTATTGGTAAAATACAAAGAGATAGATTCTACACAAACCAATCAGGAATATTTGCAAAAACTAATTTTGATTAAAAAGAAACAACAGTTTCTGCAAACCAAAATGATGACTTTTTACTTTGTATTTCTAACCATAGGAATTTGTTTGTATATGTATGAGTACGCCAGCAGAATGAGCGTTTTAGGAGCGAGTTTAACATATGGAATAACTTTGCTGTGGATGCTTTTCAATTGGTTTTTTCTTCGTCCGAAACAAATTAAAAAACAGCAGGAAAAAATAAATGGATTGATTGAAAAATTTGAAGAAGTTAATCATCAATTAAAGTCTTAAAAAAAGAAAAGCTTCGTATGTCCCCTACGAAGCTTTTTCTTTTACCAATAACAAAAAATCTAAATTCTAAACTTTATTTATTATAGAGGAAAAACATATGGTGTAAGCGATAGTACAATTATACCATCATTTGTTGCTGTTGCAGTTAACTCATTTTCCAGTTTTCCACCAACATAAATTTTTCCAGTAAGTGTCTGTCCAGCAGTACCACCATATCCACTAGCACTTAAAGATGCACCCATAGATTTTGCCTCTGCTGTAAATTCTTTAGTCCAAGGAAGTTTAGTGATATCTTCATTCAATATATTTCCTCCTTTTTCAAAGTAAGAAGTAGAAAGAGTACCTGTATAATTTCCAGTTATTTCGTATCTAACATCTCTTGATTTAGTTCCAGATACTTTATCGTCGTCATCGCTGCTGCAAGAAGCAAAAGTAAATACAAGAGTTAGTGCTAACATTATTTGTTTCAATTGTGTTTTCATGTGTAATTTTCTTTAATTATTTATATTTCAAATCTTATATAAACAAAGTTAGAAGCTAATAATTCCGGTAACAATACCTGATAAAATGTATTTTTTATTACCTGATTTCAGGTAAAAGCACACGATTTTGTTCCGAAAGTCATTCAGCTTTAATAACTTTGAGTAAATGCCCCACATTTATGAATAAAATCCACGTCTTACTATTTTTTTTGCTGTTCTCTGCAATTTCAAATTCACAGGTAATTCTATCTTTAGATGATGATACGGTATATATTGACAGTATTGTCAAAATCACAAAAAACACAAAATCGGATAGTGTCAAAAGTTTAAATAGTTTCAGGTTATCAAAACTATTTTTGATGGCGCAGGATGCAAAAAGTTCCAAAGAATATCTCGAACAAGCCAATCGGTTAAAAACTAAGTTTCCCTATTTAGTAGATGCTGCTGTTTTTTATAATGCTTATAGTTTTATTGAAAAAGGCGATTTGGAAGGTTTTGAAAAAGCTTTGATGGAGGCCAATACAAAACTTAAAAAATACCGCAATAAAGAAGCTTATAAACTCCGTGCCGTGATTCTTCAGAATTACGGAATTATGCAGCAACGAAAAAATAATGAAAACGCCTACATGAAATTGCTGGTAAATGAGGCTATTCCGATTGCGAAAAAAAGCGGCGATTTTGAGTTGATAAGCGCCTTGAATAAAGCAGTTGCCATTATTTTTATGAATAATAACGAACGCAAAAAAGCGGCAGAATATCTCGGACAAGCACAGCGATACATAGAAAATACCACTAAAAATTCGGCAACATTAGCAGAATCCAAAATGGAAACCTATATCATAAATGCAGAGAATTTAATAGAACTCAAACATTTTTACGATGCTAAGGAAATTTTAGACAAAGCGTATTCGACTTTAAAAAAATATCCGCAATCCAACTTAAATGATTCCTATTTTTATTCGGAAGGAATTTATTATGCCAAACAAAACAAACATCCTGAAGCTTTAGTAAGTTTTGAGAAAGGAATAAAATCTGCAGAAAATCACCATAACGCTATTGCTGTCAACAGATTAAAATTTGCCGAATATGAAGTGCTTTTTAAATTAAAAAACTACGATAAGGCAAAAAGTAATTTAGAATATTTGATCCAGAAAACGCCTTTTATTGTAGATAAAAAGAACTATTATAAAGAATTGTCTAAGGTTTACAATGCTACAAAAGAGTTTTCAAAGGCCTATTATTACTCAAATAAGTACAATGTTATAAACGACAGTCTTAACGATGCCAAATTAAGAAGTGAGATCGTAGAACTCGAGGCAAAGTATAAAAAAGCAGAAAGCGAACGAAAAATTAATATACTCCAGTCAGAAAATGAAAAAGCAGTTTTACAAGGAAATAACAACCGATTGAATTCGATGCTTTTTGCTGTGCTTTCGTTCTTGTTGTTTTTAACTGTCTTGTTTTTGTGGATTTGGAATAATTATCAGAAAAAATTAAGTTTTCAAAAAGAGGTCAATCACCAGCAAGAACTCGATGTACTCGAAAATGAAAAGAAATTATCGATTTCAAATGCTTTAATTCAAGGAGAAGAAATAGAAAGAAAAAGAATTGCCAGAGATTTACACGACGGACTCGGCAGTATGCTTTCTGGTTTAAAAATGCATTTGAATCTTGCCGATAGTAAAGACAAAGAGAGTAGTGCTAATATTAATAAAATGCTTAACGATTCTATAAAAGAGCTTCGTAATATTTCTCAAAATCTAATGCCCGAAAGTTTGATGAAACTGGGTTTAGAACATGCCTTAAAAGATTTATGTGCTTCACATTCGACTTCAGAAACAGTAATTGAACTGCAATATTTAATTAAAAAAGCGACGGTGCCACAACATTTTAAAGTGACGATTTTTAGAATTATTCAAGAGCTTTTGAATAATGCTTTGAAATATGCCAAAGCTTCGCAGATTTTAGTTTCCTGCTCGCAAAACAAAGATGTTTATTACATCACGGTAGAAGACAACGGAATAGGATTTAATGCTGAATATGCTGAAAAAAGAGAAGGAATGGGTTTGCGAAATATAAAAAACCGTGTTGCTTTTATGAATGGTAAACTAGAAATTGATTCGGTTGCTGGCAAAGGAACTTCAACTTATATTGAGTTGAAAATTTAATGTGAGCTTAAAAATATGAAATATAAAACAATAATTGTTGACGATCACCCAATTGTAATTTCTGGAATTTCAGGTTTACTATCTGATTTGGAAAATATTGAAATCGTACAAAAATTTGAATCTGGAATTGCGCTTTTAGAATATATTGAAGATAACACAGTCGATTTGATTTTAATGGATATTTTCCTGCCTGTTATAAATGGAGTAGATCTCTGTAAAACAATCAAACAAAAACATCCAAAAATTGTAATTATAGGCATGAGCAGTCAATCTGAAAGAAGTTTGGTAATGCAGTTTATTCAGAATGGAGGAAACGGGTATATTCTAAAAAATGCTTCTTTTGATGAATTTAAAAACTGTATTTACAAAGCAATCGAAGGTGAAATTGTTTTTAGTGAAGAAGTTAAAACCATTATCAGTCAGCCATTATCTGAAGATTTAGAACGTATTCCAGCTTTAAGCAGAAGAGAACGCGATATTGCTTTACTACTCTCGCAGGGAAAATCGACTCAGGAAATTGCAGACGATTTGTTTTTAAGTTTTTTAACCGTGCAGACGCACAGGAGAAATATTCTTCAAAAATATAAAATGAAAAATGTGGCAGAATTAATTGCTTTTCTGCTCAAGAACAGTATGTTGAACTAAGACAAAATAGGTTTAAAAATGTCAAAATGGCATTTTGTTAAAGTGGTTCGCATTTTGCTGTTTGTTTTGTAACTTTAAAAATCAATCTAAAAAACAGAAAATATGGGATCAGGATATTTAATTATTGCTGGAGCTATTATGCTGTTCAGCTGGCTGGTAAGTTCGCAGCTGAAGAGTAAATTCGAGTTATATTCAAAATTGCAATTACGAAACGGAATGAGCGGCGCAGAAATTGCCGAAAAAATGCTTGCCGATAGCGGAATTACAGATGTTCGTGTTATTTCGACACCGGGACAATTGACAGATCATTATAATCCTTCAGATAAAACAGTAAATCTAAGTGAAGCGGTGTACAATCATCGTAACGCGGCGGCGGCGGCAGTTGCAGCACACGAATGTGGTCACGCGGTACAGCACGCAATTGGTTACGAATGGTTGACAATGCGTTCTAAATTGGTGCCAATTGTAAGTGTAGCTTCCAATTATGTACAGTGGATTTTAATTGCAGGAATTCTAATGATTAGAGTTTTTCCTCAATTATTATTAGTCGGTATTATCATTTTTGCAGCAACGACTTTGTTTTCGGTTATTACGCTTCCTGTAGAGTATGATGCAAGTAATCGCGCGTTGGCTTGGTTGCAAAATAAACACATGCTTACACCAGAAGAACAAGCAGGAGCAAAAGATGCTTTAAAATGGGCTGCAAGAACCTATGTTGTTGCCGCAATTGGTTCAATAGCAACGTTGTTGTACTATATCTCAATTTATTCTGGAAGTAGGAGGAATTAATTCTTTAATTGAGATAATTAATCAATTAGATAATTTATAGTAAACCCGATAAGTTTTAAAACCTGTCGGGTTTTGTTTTTTTAATATCTAATTGCCAAATTTTCAATCTTTTAATTAGAAAAATTTAGGATTAGAAAAAGTAATATCCATATTCCAGATATGATATAAATCGAATTTAAGTATTGTTTGTCTTCTGATTTGTAATATTTTAAAAAGAATATCAACGTGAGAATAATGCTTATTGGAATTGATAGTAGAAATAGTAAAAAGCCTCCGCCAGGAGTGCAGACGCCACTAGGAACCATTTTTTCTACTAGGAATGCTGTTGCAAAATAAATAATAAGAAAGAGTGCGGTTTTGTATTCAGTTCGAATGTTGAGCATAAGTCAAGAATATCTAATTATCAAATTGACACATTTTCTAATTCTAATTCTAAAGCTGTATCTGCCTATCAATTTGCTGATCTAAAGAAATAAAGGTTTCTGTTCTTGAAACTCCTTCAATAGCTTGGATTTTTGTATTTAAAAGCTGCATCAAATGTTCGTTATCACGGCAAATGATTTTAATTAAAACCGACCAGTTTCCTGTGGTATAATGACACTCTAAAACTTCTGGTATTTTCTTTAAGTCTTTTACAGCTTCGGAGTTTCTTGAAGCTTTGTCCAGATAAACTCCCACAAAAGCCATTGTGTTATAACCTAAAACTTTAGGGTTTACAGTAAATTTTGAACCAGAGATAACGCCAGATTGTTCCAGTTTTTTTAATCTCTGATGGATTGCGGCTCCAGAAATTCCGATTTTATTAGCGATTTGCAGAATTGGTTTTCGAGCATCGTCCATTAGGTAGCGAAGAATTTCCTTGTCGATTCCGTCAATTTCAATTAATAGGGAGTTGATTTTCATAACTTACAATTTGAAAGTATTTTAGTGATTTGGGTTTTGAATAGAAATCAAATGTAGTTAAAATGCTCTGAAAATGGAAATTCAAAACTTAAATGAAATTCCAATATTGAAATTCCAAATTCCAAATTTTGGATCGGAATTATAATTCGATAAAAAAATCAATCATTAAATTCTAAATTGCAACTTTTCAACCTTGGGTTTACAGGATAGAGATCAAAAAAAATTCCAAATTCCAAGTGATTAGTTTGGAATTTGGAATTTAAATATTTTTTTATATTCTCAGGTTTTATTTTCCTTTGTTTGCTTCGGCAACGTATTTTTCTAAAGCCATTGTCATAGA
>NZ_CAMLIX010000116.1 GCF_946479975.1 uncultured Flavobacterium sp. | reverse complement strand
TATTCTTTACAATTTCATTTTTTCTTCTGCTGCGTAGGGTTTTTCCTGTTTTACACATCGATCCGCTGTTTTTCGCCGTGTTCCGCTTCCTGTTTTTATGGGATTCTCCCTTTCGGAGCCTCATTTTTGTCCTTAATTACGGTTCTTGATATTCTGTTTTCCATGAAAAGGCCTTGTGAAAACCGGATTTTTAGCCCCGATGGGAGGGATAATGAAATTCCAGATTCCAAAACTCAATGCCTTCGGTTCCGCTCAGCCAGACAAAAGTTTACTCTTATATATATATATACTATGTATAAAAAACAAACCCGACAGGTTTTGGAAAACTGTCGGGTTGAAATGAGAATCACCATCCTATATAGTACCACAAATAAAGTATACCTATATATGTACATCATTATTTCAAAGTATCACTTTCTTCTTTACGATTTAAATATATTTTTTTTTGTTTTCCCATTGATGGAAATTAAACTTACCAACATTAAATTGTCGATTCAAGAGTAGTCTACGAACCTTTTTCAAATCGGTTACAATTCACCCTTTACTTCGCGCTAAAGATTCGAAGTTTTACAGCATAAAAAAAGCCACTCCATAATGAGCAGCTTTTTACGTGAACACAGAAGGATTCGAACCTTCGACCTACGCATTAGAAGTGCGTTGCTCTATCCAGCTGAGCTATGCGTCCATTATTTAAAGTGTTATAAGAATACAAATTCAAACTAACAACTTAGAACAAAAAAGCCACTCAATTGAGTGGCTTGTTGTGATCCCAGAAGGATTCGAACCTTCGACCTACGCATTAGAAGTGCGTTGCTCTATCCAGCTGAGCTATGGAACCATTTCTTTTTAAACTTATGGTAAAGTTTGTCGGGGTGGCAGGATTCGAACCTGCGGCCTCCTGCTCCCAAAGCAGGCGCGATAACCGGGCTACGCTACACCCCGAGGCAAAATTTAAGCGGAGAGACAGGGACTCGAACCCTGGCGACGGTTACCCGTCGACAGATTAGCAATCTGCTCCATTACCGCTCTGGCACCTCTCCAAGCTCAAGAAACGTGTTCTGTTTTGCGAGTGCAAATGTAAGACAACATTCCATATCTCACAACTATTTTAGCGCTTTTTTTTAGTTTTTTTCAATTTTTTTTTTAAACCGCTTCACAATCAAACGAATAGAATTAACAAAAATTTCATCTTAAATTTAAAATTGGCCCTATTGAATACAAAATTTGAATTTATTCAAATAAACAGTAAATTTGCTTAATAACTAATATTAAACAGAAAATGAACAAAAGAGTTGTTATCGTTTCTGCCGTTAGAACACCTATCGGAAGTTTCATGGGAGGTTTATCTACCGTACCTGCACCAAAATTAGGCGCTGCTGCTATAAAAGGAGCCCTTTCAAAAATTAACCTAGACCCAAAATTAGTTGATGAAGTTTTCATGGGTAATGTAATTCAGGCAGGTGTTGGACAAGCTCCAGCACGTCAAGCTGCATTATTTGCCGGATTATCAGAAGAAGTTGCTGCTACAACAGTAAATAAAGTCTGTGCATCTGGAATGAAAGCTGTAATGTTCGCCGCTCAAGCAATTGCTTGTGGAGACGCTGAAATTGTAGTAGCCGGAGGAATGGAAAACATGAGCTTGATTCCTCACTATGTACAAATGCGTGCTGGAAACAAATTTGGTCCTGCAACTATAATTGACGGAATGCAAAAAGATGGTTTGACAGATGCTTATGACAACAACGCAATGGGAGTTTGCGCTGATTTGTGTGCAACTGAATACAAAATCAGCCGTGAAGAACAAGATGCTTTCGCTATTCAATCGTATGAAAGAAGTGCAAAAGCGTGGGACGCTGGAAAATTTGACAATGAAGTTGTTCCTGTTGAAGTTCCGCAAAGACGAGGTGAACCTGTTATTTTTTCAAAAGATGAGGAATATACTAACGTAAAATTAGATAAAATCCCTTCTTTGAGTGCTGTTTTTACAAAAGACGGAACTGTAACTGCTGCAAATGCTTCTACAATTAATGACGGAGCTGCTGCTTTAGTTCTAATGTCTGAAGAAAAAGCAAATGCTTTAGGTTTAAAACCTCTAGCCTATATTAAAGGTTACGCAGATGCTGCACAAGAACCAAAATGGTTTACTACAAGTCCGGCAAAAGCATTACCAAAAGCATTGGACAAGGCTGGAATTTCAATCTCAGATGTCGATTTCTTCGAATTCAACGAAGCTTTCTCTGTAGTTGGGTTAGCCAATTCAAAAATATTAAACCTTGATAACGATAAAGTAAATGTAAATGGTGGTGCTGTTTCTTTAGGACATCCTCTTGGAGCTTCTGGAGCACGTATTATTGTGACTTTACTGAATGTTTTAGAACAAAACAATGCAAAAACCGGAGCAGCTGCAATTTGCAACGGCGGTGGTGGCGCATCTGCAATTGTTATTGAAAGAGCTTAAAACAATATCTCAAAAAATCGGGAGTTATAGATGTAACTCCTGATTTTTCAACTTATAATTTTCCTTAAATGTTTGGAATTTGCAATTTAGCCATAGTACCCGTTCGAGCTGAAGCCAGCGATAGAAGCGAAATCGTTACACAACTTTTGTTTGGCGAACATATCGAAATTTTAGCGCGCCAAAATCAGTGGGCAAAAATCAGAATGCAATTTGATGATTATGAAGGCTGGGTAGATTCTAAGCAATATCAGGAAATTACCAAAGAGCAATTTGATCTTTTGAGTAAAGAGTCGATCATTATGAATGCAGATTTGATTGATTACATCACAGCTCCAAATAATCTTTTGCTTCCAATTCCGCTTGGAGCTTCGTTATCTTTTTTAAATAACAGCGAAATCAATACTTCTAACTTTGATTTCGAAGGAACCAAAACCAGCGGTGTAAAACCTAAAAGCGCTTTAATCAAAACTGCATTTATGTATTTGAATGCGCCGTATTTATGGGGCGGAAAAACTCCTTTTGGTATTGACTGTTCTGGTTTTACACAAATGGTTTATAAACTAAACGGTTATAAAATTCACCGTGATGCTTCTCAACAAGCACGTGAAGGAGAGCCTTTGAGTTTTATTGAAGAAAGTGAAGTTGGCGATTTGGCTTTTTTTGATAACGACGAAGGGAATATTATTCACGTCGGAATCATTATGGAAAACAACTATATCATTCACGCAAGTGGAAAAGTTCGTATTGACCGTTTGGATCATACCGGAATTTACAATCCTGAAATAAATAAACATACGCACAAACTGCGTGTGATCAAAAAAATTATCTAACACTTTTAAAAGTACGCGGATGACACGGATTCGCTTAGCTAAGACGCTGATTTATAAGGGTTTTTTCTTTTTTCTCTCGCAGATTATGCAGATTGCGCAGATTAATTAAAGAATATATTTTTAATCTGCTTAAATCATTTTAAATCTGCGTGAAACAGAAAATCCTTTCTAATTCATTTAATCTGTGGCAAAAAATTAGCGAAAATTTGTGCAATTCGTGGCAAAAAAACTAAGCACTCAATCGAATCGTCTTCCTAAACTCAGAAGGACTGTATCCTTTTTGCTTTCTAAAGAATTTATTAAAGTGGCTTTCATCTGTAAAACCAAATTCATAAGCAATTTCATTAATACGCTTATCGCTGAATTGCAGGCGATGTTCAATCAGTTTTGTTTTATAATTGCTGATATACTGCTGCATAGTTTCGCTGGCATGTTTTTTAAAATAACGACCTAAATACGTATTCGAAATTCCGAAAAAATCGCTGATAGATTCCGCTTTAATCTTTTCAGGATAATAAATATTGTTCTGAATATATTGCAGAATATCCATCGCTTTCGCTTCCGTATTTATTGTAATTTGCTCAGGCAGATATTTAGCAATATTTCGTGCTACAATGATAATTAACGTATTTACTAGTTGCTGAATCAATTCCTGATTGTAAACATCTTTATCCTGATGTTCACGACAAATCGCTTCAATCATCACTTTTACCAAACATTTGTCAGGATCATTTTTAAGAATACAACCCGGCTGATGATTCGCATTTTGAAGAATATATTCCAAACGCTGAATGTTCTCATTTTGCAGACTCGAGTTTTTCAAATAAATATCATTAAACCTTAAAAAGAAAAATTTCGTTTTAGTTTCAATCGTGAAATTATGGCAATCTTCTGGCGTCAATAAAAACAAATGACCAGGATCGTATTCAAAAATATTCTTATTGATACATTGTCTTCCTGTTCCTTCTAAAATATAAACCAGTTCGAAAAAATTATGGCGATCTCCCACATCTGGATATTCATTCAGCGTTTCAAAAGACACCGTAAAAGGTTCGTATAAGTTTTCTTTTTTCATAATTCCATTTATTTGAAGATGCAAATATACCTAAAAAAGACAAATATATACCAAATAAGAATCATAAAAACAGTATAATTTTGCCTTATCAAATTTAAACAAAAAAATCACATTCATGGAATATAGAAAATTAGGCAACTCAGAACTGGAATTATCAACCATCACTTACGGTGCTTTTGCCATTGGCGGAACCATGTGGGGCGGAACAGAAAAGAAAGATTCAATTGACTCAATTCATGCATCAATCGATCATGGAGTAACCACAATCGACACCGCTCCTTTTTACGGATTTGGTTTAAGCGAAGAAATGATTGGAGAAGCCATTAAAAGTCAGGATCGTTCTAATATTCAATTATTGACTAAATTCGGTTTGGTTTGGGATGGAAGCAACAACGAAAAAGGCGATTTCTTTTTCGACACTGATGACAATGGTAAAAAAGTTCCAGTTTATAAATATTCATCAAAAACCAACGTAATTAAAGAAGTCGAAGAAAGTTTAAAACGCCTTCAAACCGATTATATAGATTTATTGCAAATTCACTGGCCAGATATTACAACACCAATTTCTGAAACAATGGAAGCAGCAGAGAGCTTAATCCAGCAAGGAAAAATCAGAGCTTTTGGAGTAAGTAATTACAACATTGAACAAATTCAAGAAGCGCAAAAAACAGTTCAAATTGCTTCGAATCAAGTTGCTTATAGCATGTTGAACCGCAAAATTGAAGAAGAATTAATTCCGTTTACAGTTGCAGAAAACATCGGAATCATTGCTTACAGTCCGATGGAAAGAGGTTTGTTGACAGGTAAATATTTCTTAGACAGTAAATTAAAAGAAAACGATCACAGAAACGGTTATTTTGGAAAATTCGATTTGCAACAAGTAAAAACTTTAATTGAAGAACTGAGTTCGTTAGCGCACTCAAAACACATTTCCATTTCTCAATTGGTTCTTCGCTGGACGACTTTACAAAAAGGAATTTCAATAGTTTTAGCTGGAGCCAGAAACGCAGAACAAGCCATTTCAAATGCCAAAACAATGGAATTCGATTTATCTGCTTCAGAATTGGAATTTATTAATCAGGCTATTTCTAAAATAAAATAATTTTTAAACACATAGAGACATAGTTTTTCGTTGTCATTAAAGGCGTTTCACTTGTATAAATTCACATAGTCTACACAATTTTGTCATTTCGACGAAGGAGAAATCACACGCGGATTTCCATAACGTTTGTCGCCAATCTTTGTAGAATTACTAGTGTGATTTCTCCTTCGTCGAAATGACAAGCCTTGAAAATTTATGTGTTAGAAACTAGTTTCTTTCTACTCCCTTTCCCAACAAAAAAAACCTATGTTTCTATGTGTTTAAAAAAATCTCACTAAATATAATAATTTGGGTGTGTCCCTCCGGGTCGGGCTTTCGGCTATATCTTTTGCTCCATTTCATTTCGCAAAAGGATACCGCCTCTATCCCTCACACATCCGTTTTCACAAGAACAATTAAAATGAAAAAGATCTTTATAATCAACGGCGGACAAAAATTCGCTCATTCAGGAGGACAATTCAATAAAACCGTTCAGGATTGGACTGTTGAATTTCTTTCAAAAAACAATAATTACGAAATAAAAACAACTCATATCGAAAACGAAATCGATCTTCAAGAAGAAGTGGAAAAATTCGTTTGGGCAGATTTAGTGATCTATCATACACCCGTTTGGTGGTTTCAGATTCCGAATCTTTTCAAAAAATATATCGACGATGTTTTCACACAAGGACACAACAACGGAATATACAAAAGCGACGGAAGAAGCCGTGTAAATCCAGACATCAATTACGGAACTGGCGGACTTTTACACGGACGAAAATACATGCTTACCACAAGTTGGAACGCACCTGCAACGGCTTTTACACTTCCAGGAGAATTCTTCGACGAAACTTCTGTGGACGACGGAGTAATGTTTGGTTTCCACAAAATGAACAAATTCACTGGAATGGAACGCATAAACGGATTCCATTTTCACGATGTAGAAAAAGGAGCGACACCAGAAAATATCATTATCTTTAAGGACAATTACACCAAACATTTAGAAGAAACTTTCAAAAACTTATAATTATGATTTCAATTACCGCAATTTTAAAAAGTAAACCAGAACATTTAATTGAAGTTCAAAATATGCTGACTCATTTGGTTTCAGAAACTAGAAAAGAAGAAGCTTGTATTCGTTACGATTTACATACTTCAGAAAATGTTTTTATTCTCTGGGAAGAATGGAAAGATCAAGTTGGTTTAGATTTACACAACAGCCAGCCTTATCTTCAGGATTTCATCAAAAAAACAGAGCCATTGGTTTCAACTCCAATTCAGGTGTACAAAACAGCTCAGATTTTATAAAGGCTTTTTGCCACGAATTACAGTAATTTCACCAATTTTCTGTTTAAAATTAATTCGTGTAACTCGTGGCAGAAAAAAAATCCTAGATAATATTCCGAAAAAAGCTAAATTGCATCTCATTCACAAAAATAAAATATGAGTCATTATCATCTTGCCGAAATTAATATTGCCAAAATGAAAGGAGTCGACATCAACGACCCAATAATGAAAGAATTTGTAGATAATTTAGAAACTGTAAACAATTTGGCAGAAGAAAGCGAAGGTTTTATCTGGAGATTAAAAGACGACACAGAAAGTTCAAATGCCACAAGCCTAAATCCTTACAACGATGAACAAATTATCATCAATGTTTCGGTTTGGGAAAGTATCGAAACTTTGGAACATTATATGTACAAAACTTTTCACAGCGAATTTTTAAGACGCAGAAAAGAATGGTTTCAGAAATTCGGAAAAGCGCATACTGCCATGTGGTGGATTCCAAAAGGCCAAATTCCAACCATGGAAGAAGCTGTAGAAAAATTAGATTACCTTCAAAAAAACGGCCCATCAGAATTAGTCTTCGACCTAAGAAACAAATATCCGATGCCGGTTAACGCATAGTTTTTTTTCGCCACGAATTACACTAATTTCACTAATTTTTCTTTTCTAAACTAAAAAATTAATTCGTGAATTCGTGGCGAAAAAAAATCATTTAATTCCTCCAAAAGCTCCGAAACACATATTCTTGTGTAAAATTTCGACTTTTGAAAAACCTATTTTTTTCATCAAATCCAATTGATAATTCATAGATCTTGGAGAATCTTCTTTTTCTATATAATCTAAGACTTTTTGACGATACTCTGTCCCTCCTATTCCTTTCAAATATTCTCCGTAGCGTTGCCAAGTATATTCATTCAACAAGTCAGTATCTTGCGTAATTAAATCCGAAATCATTAAACATCCGCCAGGTTTTAATAATTTAAATAATTTAGAAAAAGTCGCTTCCCAATCTCGATCATCACGCAAATGATGTAAAACAGCTCCTGCCAAAATAATATCAAAACTGTTTTCTTCTAAATTAACTTCTCTTATATCACCTTGTTTTATTTCGACTTTTCCATTTGTTGCTACCGAAACTCTTTCAAAAGCGCGATCCAGCATGGGCAGACTCAAATCGACTAAAGTGCAATTTAAATTTGGAACTTTAGACAACATCATTAAAGTATAATTTCCTGCTCCACAGCCAATATCCAAAACGTTTTTAGCATTTGGAACGATTCGTTTTGAAGCTTCGGTTATTAATTCTAAAGAAATTGTCGCGTCTATTGTCGCCACTTGACCTGTTTCCAAATTTGAAAAGCGTTCGACATCATCGTCAAATCGTTCTTTAATTTCTTCAATGGTTGATTTTTTCATAGTTTTTTGTTTTTAAATCTCCCGCAGATTTAGCAGATTTAGCGAATCTTTTGCTATTACATGATTGGGATATTATTATGATTAAGATGATTTATCTAAACTAATAATTTGCTTTATCCGCTAAATCTGCGAGAGAAATATTTTTGTATTAAATGTTATAAGTTATTTGTTAAGAGTTATTCGTTACAGTACACGCGCTTAACATTTAACTTATAACTTCTAAACATTTAACTTAAATCAAAACTACTTCTTTCATAAATACTTTAAAAATACTATTTTTATCAATTAATAATACTTTAAAAGTATCATGGAATTACGTCACTTGAAATATTTTCTGGCTGTAGCCGAAGAACTAAACTTTACCAAAGCTTCAAAAAAACTCTTTATTTCTCAACCTCCATTAAGCCGACAAATCGCCGAATTGGAAGAAGAACTCCAGGCAAAACTTTTCGTTAGAAATAATAAAAAAGTAGAATTGACCGAAGCAGGAAAATATTTTAAAGAAGAAGTTACAAGTATTTTTCAGAATCTGGAACGCATTTCAGCTAAAACAAAAAAGATTGCAGAGAACGTCTCGGGTGAATTTCGAATCGCTTATATCAGTTCTATTCATTCATCTGTTATTTCAAATTTAATAAAACATTTAAAAGCGCAATTTCCTTATGTCAATTTCAAGCTTTTTGAAATTTCAACAACCAAACAAATCGATGCTTTAGAACAAGGAAAAATCGAAATGGGAATCATCCGATCGCCGATTCATTCGCCAAAAATAAAATCACATTTATGGTTTAAAGATGGATTTTCATTGGTTTATAACAAAAATACCTTTCATATAAAATCAGAAAATGATATTCTGAAACTAAAAGACGAAACGTTTGTTTTCTTCAATAAAGATTATGCGCCACATTATCATGAAGTTTTATTGGAACTTTGTGCTTTTTATGGCTTCACGCCGAAGATTATTCATGAAGCAAATAATATTAATTCGATTGTACAATTAGTAAAAAACGGATTGGGAATTTCGATTGTTCCTTCAAATATTGCGAAAAACAATCAGGATTCTGAAATTGGTTTTATTGAATTGAAAAAGGTTAATTTATGTACGAATGTTTCTTTAATAACTTCAAAAGAGGATTATTCTGAAATTACGCAATCTGCGGTTGACTTTTTGTTGCCACAAAGGCGCTAAGACACGAAGTTTTATTATTTAATCTCGCAAAGTCGCAGAGACGCTAAGTTTTTTTGTCATTTCGACGAAGGAGAAATCACACTAGAAATTCCGCAAAGTAAATTATTCAATCTGTGTCGAATCCCGCGTGTGATTTCTCCTTCGTCGAAATGACAAACTACACCAGAAAAAATCTGTGAAATCTGCATAAATCATTTAAATCTGCGTGAAACAAAAAATTCGTGAATTCGTGGCTATAACAAAAATTCGTTACAATTTAGTACAGAAATCCGCATCATAAAAAGAGAACTTTTAAATACCTTAGCAAATTATAATCCATTCCATAAAATCAATAAAAAATGGCTGAACAATCTTCAATTCAGTGTCCAAACTGCGGAACTCCTATCGATGTCAATGATGTTTTAAAGCATCAGTTGGAAGATAGCATCCGTAAAGAATTTCAACAGAAAGCAAATCTTCAAAATAAAGAATTAGAACTTAAAAACGAGCAATTCGAAAAAGCAAAAGCCGATTTTGAAGCGAAGAAAAAACAGGAAAACGAACTTTTTGCTGAACGTTTGGAGCGCGAGAAAAAAACAGCCGAAAAAGAAATTTCGGAAAAACTGAAAGCAAAACTCGAGGAAGAAAATAGAGACCGTTTGTTATTGATGGAAAAAGAACTCTCTGAAAAGTCTGAAAAAATCAGGGAATTAAATAAAATGGAAGGTGAAATCGCAAAATTACAGCGAGAAAAACTGGAAATGAAAGATGCGATTCAAGCCGAAGCCGAAAAGCAATTGAATGTGCAATTGGGTTTGGAACGCGAAAAAATCAGAAAACAGGAAGACGATAAAAACGAATTGAAATTCAAAGAACTTCAGAAACAGCTGGAAGAACAAAAAAAGCTGACTGAAGAAATGAAACGCAAGCAGGAACAAGGTTCGATGCAATTGCAAGGCGAAGTTATGGAATTGGCGATTGAAGAATGGCTGGCCAACAATTTCCCTCTTGACAGCATTGATGAAATTAAAAAAGGTGCAAACGGTGCCGATTGTCTTCAAGTCGTAAACACGAGAGAACATCAAAATTGCGGTTCTATTTACTATGAAAGTAAAAGAACAAAAGCTTTTCAGCCTTCGTGGATTGAGAAATTTAAAAATGATATTAGAACCAAAAGAGCCAACATTGGCGTTTTAGTGACCGAAGTTATGCCTGCGGGAATGGATCGAATGGGAATGCGCGACGGAATCTGGATTTGTACTTACGATGAATTTAAAGGATTAAGCGCAGTATTGCGTCAGTCTTTAATTCAAATTAATCAGGCAGTTCAGGCGCAGGAAAACAAAGGCGATAAAATGTCGATGTTGTACGATTTCTTAACCAGCAACGAATTCCGTTTACAGATTGAAGGTATTGTAGAAGGTTTTACTCAAATGCAAAGTGATCTGGATTCTGAAAAAAGAGCGATGCAGAGAATTTGGAAACAGCGCGAAAAACAAATCGAAAAAGTAGTTCATAATACTTTAGGAATGTACGGTTCAATTCGTGGTATTGCCGGAAATGCAGTTCAAAGTGTGAAAGCTTTAGAATTGGATTTTATTGAAGGAGAAGAATCAGACAATGAAGATCCTAAGGAATTATTTGAGTAAAAATATTTAAATTAAATAAGAAAGGCTTTGAAAATTAAATCAAAGCCTTTCTTATTTATTATCCTTTTTTGAAAGTCATTATAGGTCCAAATTGGTTGGAAAGAACAAGCTTTTCATTCTCTGCCGAATAACCAGAGGTCGTCTTTAATAAATTTTTAAAATCACTTTCTTTTTTGGCATTACATTTTTTAGTTTCTGCGGTTAGATTTAAAAATTGAATTTGCCCATTTCCTTTAGATAGTAAGTTTCCTTTGATGGAATTACATCCAGTTGAACCAGAAAATGTAGAAGTTGAAATTATAATTTTTGGGAAATTTGAAAAATCATTTGTCGTAATAGTTTTTCCATTTAAGCTCTCTAAAATCCAAGTTTGCTGTAGTTTTTTCGGAACTGGCTTTTCATTGATCGCTGTTGTGTTTGTAGTTTTGCAACTGCTTACAAACGACACTACTATTAAGAACATTAAAATCTTTTTCATGTAAAATAAATATTATATGGTTTATTTCACAAAAATATTTTAGAGATCAAGCAAATAAAATACTATTAGGCTTTTTTTATGCTACAATCAGACATTTTATCTTTAATAATCTAATCGACTTTCTTAAAAACAATCAGTTTTCCAGAAGGATTGGACAAGGTCAATTGATTATTTCCAATCGAATAGGTTGTGGCATTTTGAAGCGACTTTAAAAACTGACTTTCTTTATTTCCTTGAGGGCAAGCCATTAAAGTAGAAACGACTTTGGTAAAACGCAAAACATCCTTTTCAAAAAATATTAGTCCAGTTATCGAATTACAGCCGCCATATCCCATAAACTTATTTTCCGCCGAATTAATTTCAATTCGAGGAAATTCATTTTGAAAATCTGTCGCAAAAACTTTATAGCCATTCAATTCTTCCAAAACCCAAATATCATGAAGTCGGTAATCGGTTAGATATTTTCCGCATCCGCTGAGTTTCTTTGTTTCTAATTCTGAATTATCTTTAATTTCAACCTTTACACTATAAGGAGAAATTATGCCAGACATAGAATCTTGACAATCCAATTGCTGAATCGTTATTGTTGCTGTACTTTTTTCGTTACTTACTTTATACATCTTTACATTCGCATCCATTGCCTTAATTGCATCAACAGCGGGAAAAGTGATTTTTTCTTTACCTGGAATTAATGAAGTAAAAACAATTTCTTCATTCCCAATTTTGATTCCCCAAAACGGTTCATTTCCCGTTGCTTTAAAATAATATTTTAAATCTTCCTCCGTCGAAATTGCAGAAGTTGTTCCAGCAGAATCTTTATTTGCGGTCGTTTTACAACCTATCATTACAATTGACAACAATAATATTGAGAGTATTTTTTTCATGAGATTTCAGTTTAAAATGCATTCTTTTCCAAAACACCTATAAAATTCTTATGAATTTACGATATTTTTTCGAAACGTTTATTTAGAATCCTTTCAAATTAAAAAAACTAAGTAAGTCAAAAATCATTCGAAACCCGCACTACGTAAAAGATTGCAACATAATACGTAGTTGGAAAGCTTATTCAATACTTAAAAAAATAAATTACTTACGTAATTTAATACGTATAAATACTTATATTTGTGTAATAATACTTAATTAAAGAAATCATGATTAGAGTAATAGTAGTTGGAAACGGCATGGTTGGTTATAAATTTTGCGAAAAGTTTGTTGCAAAATCAGGACAAGAAAAGTATCAAATCACAGTATTTGGAGAAGAACCAAGACGCGCATACGATCGTGTTCACCTGAGCGAATACTTTGGAGGTAAGACAGCAGATGATCTATCTCTTTCCACAACCGAATGGTACACAGAAAACAATGTTATTCTAAATACAGCTGAGTTAATTACAGATATTAATCGTGACGAAAAAACCATACATACGCACTTAGGTAAAACACATACGTACGACTACTTAGTTTTAGCTACAGGTTCTTCGGCTTTTGTACCACCAATTGAAGGTGTAGAAAAAGAAGGCGTTTTTGTTTACAGAACCATCGAAGATCTGGATGCTATTATGGCATACGCCAAAAAGATAAAAATAAAAGGCGCAACGGAAGCGGCTGTTTTAGGTGGAGGATTATTAGGTCTTGAAGCTGCAAAAGCAGTTAGAGATTTAGGTCTGAATCCACATGTGGTGGAATTTGCACCACGATTGATGCCGAGACAATTGGATCAAGGCGCAAGTGACATGCTTCAATCGAAAATCGAAGAGTTAAACATTGGAATTCATCTAAACAAAACAACACAATATATTGACGGAAAGGAAAGTATAACGGGAATGATGTTTGCAAACGACGAATTGTTAAACGTAGACATGCTGGTTATTTCTGCAGGAATAAAACCTCGCGACGAACTGGCTAGAATTTCAGGATTGGAAGTCGGCGTAAGAGGCGGAATCGTGGTCAACAATCAAATGCGAACTTCAGATCCTTCAATTTTTGCAATTGGCGAAGCAGCGCTTTACAACCAAAACATTTACGGACTTGTTGCTCCGGGTTACGAAATGGCCGATGTTGTTGCTGAACAAATCTTAAATGGTGATAAAACCATGAGAGAAACCATCGATATGTCGACTCAATTGAAATTAATTGGTGTTGAAGTGGCAAGTTTTGGAGATCCGTTCATCGAAAATGAAAATGTAACTGCTATTATTTATGAAAATAAATTAAGCGGCGTTTATAAAAGAATCAATGTTACAAAAGATTCTAAAACACTTTTAGCCGGAATTTTAGTTGGAGATTCAAGCGATTATAATTCTCTTTTCCAGATTTATAATAACGGAATGGCGTTGCCAAAAAATCCTGAAGATCTTATTCTGGGTTCTCGTGACGGTTCTGAAGGTTCTTCTTTAGGAAGCGTGATGGATTTGCCGGACACAGCTGTAATTTGTTCTTGCGAAAATGTTACGAAAGGTTCAATTTGCTGTAAAATTCTTGATGAATCTTGTGCTACTTTTTCAGATGTTGTAAAAGCCACCAAAGCAACTTCTGGCTGTGGAGGTTGTAAACCAATGGTTTCTGATTTGGTAAAAGCCACTCAAAAATCTTTAGGTAAAGAAGTTAAGGAAATAATCTGCGAACATTTTAGCTACACCCGTCAGGAATTATTCGATTTGGTAAAAATCAACAAATACGAAAATTTCTACGATGTTCTGGATCATCACGGAAAAGGCGACGGTTGCGAAGTTTGTAAACCAGTTGTGGCTTCTATTTTCTCTAGTATTTATAATGACACTGCAAACAAACATGTAACAACTCAAGATACAAACGATAGATTTTTAGCTAATATTCAGCGAAATGGAACTTATTCTGTTGTTCCAAGAGTGGCTGGAGGTGAAATTACTGCTGAAAAACTAATTGTAATTGGCGAAGTAGCAAAACAATTCGATTTGTACACTAAAATTACTGGAGCACAACGCGTTGATTTATTCGGAGCGCATTTGAGTGACTTGCCAAAAATCTGGAAAATCTTAATTGAAAATGGTTTTGAAAGCGGTCACGCTTACGGAAAATCCCTTCGTGCCGTAAAAAGTTGCGTTGGAAACGCTTGGTGTCGTTACGGAATGGACGACAGCGCCGGATTTGCGATCGAACTAGAAAACAGATACAAAGGAATCCGTTCTCCACATAAATTAAAAGGTGGCGTTTCGGCCTGCATTCGCGAATGCGCCGAAGCTCGCGGAAAAGATTTCGGACTAATTGCTGTTGAAGGCGGATGGAATTTATACATCGCAGGAAATGGCGGAGCAAACCCAAAACACGCAGTTCTTTTGGCCGAGAAAATCGATAAAGAAACTGTAATCAAATACATGGATCGTTTCTTAATGTACTATATCCGCACTGCCGGCCCGCTTATTCGAACTTCAACTTGGTTAGAAAAATTAGACGGTGGTTTAGAGTATTTAAAAGAAGTAATCATCGAAGATAGTTTAGGAATCTGCGAAACATTAGAAGCCGAAATGCAGGCTATGGTAAACACTTTCGAATGCGAATGGAAACAAGTGCTAGAAAAACCAAGATTATTGAAACGTTTTAATCATTTTGTTAACTCTGACGAAAAAGACGACAATATTGCTTTTGTGCCTTTAAGGGATCAAAAAATGCCAAAAGCTTGGTTGTAGACAAATTTTTCAAAAGAAATAAAAGAAAAACTGTTTTAATCTCGCAATGACGCAAAGTCGCAAAGTCGCAAAATTGAATTATAAAACTTAAGAAAAAAACTTTGCGCCTTCGCGACTTTGCGAGCAATTTCAATAATACGGCTCCAAAAAAAAGAAAAAATATCACAAACGTTTGCTGTCCTTCTTACCCTCTTTTTTACTGCGCCATCATAACTCTCATGATTGTAAAAGAGGGCTAAGAAACAGGAAATCAAAACCCAAGCAAAATGGAAGAAATCTTAAATCAATACGAAACAGTTCACGCAAACGACGTAACAATTTGGTTCAAAGCTGGTAAGGTAGAAGATTTTCCAACCAACCGAGGCGGATGCATCAAATACAAAAACAAACAAATAGCAATTTTCAATTTCGCACGTCGTAATGCATGGTACGCTTGCCAAAATGCGTGTCCACATAAAATGGAAATGGTGCTTTCAAGAGGAATGACGGGTTCGGCAGATGATATTCCGAAAATCGCCTGCCCGGTGCATAAAAAAACATTTTCATTGGTTGATGGTTCGAACTTAAATGGCGACGATTTTAAGATTGCAACATACCCAATTAAGATTGTTGAAGATGAAGTTTTTGTTGGGTTTATTGATTAAATCCACCCAATATTGTCATTTCGACGAAGGAGAAATCACACGCGAGAATCTACAAAGATTGTTGATATTGTTTGCGGATTTACGAGTGCGATTTCTCCTTC
>NZ_CAMLIX010000115.1 GCF_946479975.1 uncultured Flavobacterium sp. | reverse complement strand
ATCTAATAAACCGTCAATCCAAGGTAAAAGTTTTTTTGCACAGTGGTCAGTGTGAAGAATTACAGTTGCACCGTAAGCTTCTGCCAAAGTGTGAATATGTTTTGCTCCTGCGATTCCTCCCGCGATTGCTGCTTTTTCACCTGCATTAGATAATCCTTTTCCAGCGTTGAATTGTGCTCCACCGTTAGAAAATTGAATGATAACTGGCGCGTTTAGTTTCGCTGCAGTTTCAAGAACTCCATTAATTGTGCTTGATCCAGTAACGTTTACTGCTGGAAGAGCAAAACCCTTCTCTTTAGCATAATTAAAGATCTCTTGTACTTGATCTCCTGTAGCTACTCCTGGTTTAATGTTATGTGCCATTGTACTTTTTTTTATAGTTGTTTTTAGTTTTTAGGTTGCAAAAATAAGAATTAATTAGCATTAGAACGGATAATTTATCCCAAAATTTAAAACCGAATGACTAAAATTGTATTCTTTAAACCATCTTTCTCCCCTGTCATGCGCCGGATTATAGGTCTTAAAGCCTAAATCTAAACGAATAACAAAAAAGCTTAAATCGTATCGTAAACCAAATCCTGTACCTAAAGCAATTTCTTCTAAATCGTTTAAGCTGTTAAATTTTGCTTTCGCATCTGTCACATTATCGAGTACATTCCAGATATTTCCGGCGTCTGCAAATAAGGCTCCCTTAACATCCCCGGCAATTTTGAAACGAAATTCGGCACTTATTGCAATTTTCATATTGGCCTCATTGAAATCATTTACTGCATTTGTACTTCCTGGTCCTAAAGCATAAGGCTGCCATGCACGATTGTCATTTGAACCTCCGCCATAATAACTTCTTGAGAACGGAATGTAATCTGAGTTCCCAAACGGAATTGCAATACCGAAGAAAGTTCTAACGGCCAGAACTTTATCTTTTCCAAAATCCCAGTGTTTGATATAATCAAACTCAGTTTTTATGTATTCTGAATATTCTAAGCTGAATATTTCATAATTATCTTTAGCGTTTTTAGGAAGCTTGGCAATATTAGAAACAGCACTTAATAATGTTCCCGCAGATTCTATTTTTGTTCTAAATTGATAAAAAGTATTATCTGCTAAATCTTTTTTAGTTGTTTTAGTAAAAGTATAACTGGTGGCTAAAATAAAGTCATTTTCAGTTAAACGAACTCTTCTTTCTTCAATACTTTCTACTTGTTTATACTTGTCATCAGTTTCAACTAATGCTGTTCTATTGCCTTTTACATCATTTGTAAACGCTGTAGTTCCCTTTGGTATTGTTAAGTCTTTATTAGCTTGTTTCTCTTCTGTGTCTCCCCAGTTTAAGGGTTCAATATTGTAATCTTTTCCAATATCATTCAAATCTCGGTATGAAGAAGTGTAAACATTAAAATAATTATCCGGATTTAAATTACGTACAAATTGCGCATTTAATAATTCTAGTTTTGCTGTGTTGTAACGTTTTGGTGTCCAGTTGTATGAAATACCACCCGTAAAGTTTTCTTTATCCAACCCTATATTCTGCTGTTTCGAAAAACCAGCAGTTATCGCGGTAAAAGGAATCATACTTTTTGGAATGACTTTCTCAGTTCCAAACGGAAGTAATATCCTTGGAAAATTCAATTTCATATCCAAACCATATTCAGAAACATTGAAGAAATTATTGTTCGGATTTGCCATATCTCTGGAAGAACCGATATTTAAACGGGCTGAAATTTCTAAGGTTTCTGCACGATTAAATACATTTCGAATGGTTTCAGAAATACTGGCTCCAATTCCGAAATCCTGAATATTTGAGTGGGTTAGATCCAGAGTAGCTCCAAAACTGTATTTTTTCCTTGGAGTTAAATAAACATTTGCAATAAGAGATTGAGCGGTAGAGTCTCTTTTATCTACTTCATATTGTATGGAAGGATAATTAAAGATCTTCAAATTGTTCAAATATCGAGAAGATAATGTGGTTCTGAAATCTGCAAAAGTGCTTCCTTTGGTTATAAAAATAGCATCGGTAATAGCGCGTGGTTTGTATTTTAATTTTTTATAACTGTAAAGATTGAAGTTATTGTACGTTGTACTGTCATTTGGTTTTTTCTTTGCATTTGCAACAGAATAATCCGTATAAATATTTACGTCGCTAATCTTATACAATTTAAAAGCTTCTGTTCTACTTGAATCTCTACCTTGAATAACATTGTTAGTAATATTTAAAGTAACATTAGCTTTGTTTTTTTTGCCAATTGTATCAATGTCAAAAGTTACATAAGTTGGCTGAAAATAGTAAGCACCGTGATTTCTAAAATAAGTTGTAATACGATTTTTTTCTTCTTCAAAATCAGTTGTTTTATATTGCATTCCAGATTTTAGAACAGAAGGATCGTTATTGTTTTTGTATAATGAATCTAAAGCAGGAGTCAGAATGTTAGTGCTGATAGTATCTAATTTGTAAGCAGGGCCAGTCGTAATATTATAATTGATGGCAGCTCGTTTTTTTCCAATTGTATCTATTGTATAATCGGTTTTAACATTAAAAAAACCATTATTGAAATAATAATACTTTAAACGTAAAAGAGATTTTTTTGTTCTTGCCGTATCAATAATTACAGGGGGTTCACCAGTACTTTTTAAAAACTCGTGAATTCCTTTATAATAAAAAGACTGCCCGAGACGATCTACCTGTTTTGCAGATAAAATTTTAGACATACGCTCATACTTGCCAGGATTATTTTTGAATTTTGCCTGATAAGTAGAATCTGGATTTAAATTGGCTAAATTGTATAAATTTAATCGAAGTTTGTACCCTAATAGTTTTCCATTCGGTTTCTGATACATTTGATTGGATGCCGTTTCGTCATTTGTCGACTTTCCGTTTACCAAAATATTATTTTTTACAAGAAGATTTTTTCCATCGGGAACTCTTTTTACGGCATTACAAGCGCAAATTAATATTGCAATTAGAAGAAATGCTATTATTTTTGTGGAATTATTTTTCAAGTGTTTTTTAATATTTAATTCAAAAGTACATTATTTTATGGTTAGTAAAAACCAAATAAAACTTATCTCAAGTTTACATCAAAAAAAGCAGCGTTCTGCAAATCAATTATTTTTTGCTGAAGGAGTAAAAGTAATTCAAGAATTGCTGCAATCCAATTTTGAATTAGAACATTTATTCACGACATTAAATGATTTTGAAACTGTTCAAGTTTCAAAACGAACTCTTATTAATGAACAAGAACTAAAAAAAATAAGTGCTTTATCAACTCCAAATTCTTGTTTGGCAGTTTTTAAAATGCCAGCCGAAAAGACAATCGTCGATTCAGGTTTAATTCTGGCTTTAGACGATATTAGAGATCCTGGAAATCTAGGAACCATTTTGCGTCTTTGTGATTGGTTTGGTATCAAACAAGTAATTTGTTCTAAAGAAACGGTAGATATTTACAACCCAAAAGTGGTTCAGGCGACAATGGGCTCGATTACTAGAGTGAATGTAAATTATATTGACTTAAAAACTTTTCTTGCTCAAACTAAACTGCCAGTTTTTGGAACGTTTATGGACGGAGAAGATATTTATAAATCCAATCTGCCTCAAAACGGAATCATTATTATGGGTAATGAAGCCAATGGAATTTCGGCAGAAATTGAAAAAATAGTAACCTCTCGTCTGTCAATTCCTAGATTTGGAGAGCTTCAAAAAACCGAAAGTTTAAATGTAGCTACTGCAACAGCAATTATCCTTAGTGAATTTAAACGAAATAGTTAAGATTTTGTTTTAATGAAAAGTGAAATTTATTAAAACTGCTCTAGATCTCATCGAATCAATGTTATCAGTATAAGCACTAACTGGTTGAGTTGGCGTAACATTATCTGGAATTATTTCATTTGTTATGCCAAACATGCCTCGTATTGAAGGAGAAAATATAAAGTACTCAGTAAATATATCAACTCCAAAACCTACTTCATAAGCGGCGGTCCATTGTTTTACTCTAAATTTCTGCTGGTAGTTATCGTCTTGAGATTTAGAATTGCTAGATAAATTTAAAGTAGTAGACATACCGCCAACTAAATAAGGGCGAACGTTTCCTGTGCGTAAAGCAGAGAACTTTAATAATAAAGGAAAATGAATATAAGTACTATTTACTTCTCTTAAATATTCGCTCTGTAAACTTCCTACTCCAGAAAAAAATAAATCACGTTTGGTGTAATACAATCCCGGCTCAAAACGAAGATTAATATATTCATGTAATCTCAAATCGGCTACAACACCAACATTAAAACCTGTAGTTTTTTTTACCTGAATATCGTTTTGCACAGGAGTTTTGTAATCAAACTTAAAGTCAAAACTATTAAAACCTAAATAATAACCAAAGTAGACACGCTGCTTCTGCCAGTTTTCAAGGTTAATAATAGGGTCTTTGCTAAACATATTTTTAGCAAATTGCGAATGCCCTTTTGTCGTTAAGACTAATAAAAGTAAGATTACAGCTTTTTTCATACTATTTTTTAGATGCAGAATAAATTGTTGCGACACCAAAAGTTTGAGGCATTGCCGCAACATCTATAAACCCAGTTTTTCTCAAAATATTGTTCAACGCTTCTCCATACGGAAATGCAGCAGCAGATTCAGATAAATATCCATAAGCATCATTGTCCTTAGAAAATAATTTTCCTATTAATGGAAGTATATTTTTACTGTAAAAATTATATCCTTGTTTATAAGGAAATTTATCTGGAACCGAAGTTTCTAAGATCACAAAAACACCATTTGGTTTTAGAACTCTAAGAATTTCTCCAAAACCTTTTTCAAGATTTTCAAAATTTCTAACTCCAAAACCTACCGTAATCGCGTCAAAATAATTATCTTCAAAAGGCATGTTTTCAGAATCGCCTATAATCATATCAATAGTGTTAGAAAGTTTTTTTTCTTCAACTTTCTTTTTTCCCACTTCAAGCATTCCTGCAGAAATATCCAAACCAATAATTTTTTCAGCATTTGTTTGTGCTAATAAAATGGCAAGATCACCAGTTCCTGTCGCGATGTCAAGAATAACCTTTGGTTTTTTGTCTGATACTATTTTTAATACTTTTTTACGCCATTTAACATCAATACCAAATGAAATGACACGATTTAAATTATCGTAATTCCCAGAAATGGTGTCAAACATTTGGGCTACCTGCTCTTTTTTACCTAGTGAAGAGTCTTTATACGGAGTGATTTTTTCAGACATTTTTTTTATTTACGCAAATATAAACAATCTAGTTCAACTGTAATTGAGTTTTTTGATTTGAAAATAAATGTTATGAATGATTTGTTTTGATATTAATTAGTCGAAAGTTTCAGCATCCCTGAATCTAGGTATTTTGACAATATCACTAAAATCGGGTATTGTGTAATAGTTGTAATATGAGCAACTTTGCTAAAGTAAAAATGATTAAAGTTTTAATGATTGGTAGTATTGCGATGACTTAAACAGATGATTACTTTTTTTGCGCTTGTAACTTCATTTGTTCTTGAAAAAGTTTTGAAAGTATTGTTCTTGGGGGGAAATACTAATAAATAGTGCAAAATACGTTCTTAGGATTAAATTTGTTTTTGGAAATTTTAATTTTCTGCCTTTAATATCTTAGTGGTATTTGTTATTAAAGGCGTTTTGAGACTTATGTCTCAGATAACATTAAATGTTATTCAGTTATTACAAATGTTTTTAATATTTGTGATTTTTTAAACAAAATGATTTCTTGAGCGAGTCAAATCGAAAACCCAATTATTTTAAAAACATCCTCCCATAAAGAGGATGTTTTTTATTTTATTTTCTAATGTAAGTTTCATAAGTATAATCATAAAGATGTTTTTCATCTTTAGAATTCTCTTCAGATTCTACTAAAAGCCATTCATTTTTATCAATCTTCGGAAAAAAAGTATCTGCTTCAAAAGTATGATGAACTTTTGTTAATTCTATTATATCTGTAAATGGCAGGGCTAAATTGTAAATTTCACCACCGCCTATAATGTAGCTGTCGTCATCTTCTGGACACGCAGCAATTGCTTTTTCTATACTATCCACAACAATACATCCTTCTGGCTGATAATTTTGCTGACGTGTAATTATAACATGTACACGATTTGGTAATGGTTTTGGAAAACTTTCAAAAGTTTTTCTTCCCATAATAATATGATGATCTGTAGTCAGTGCTTTAAATCTTTTAAAATCATTTGGAAGATGCCACACCAATTCGTTGTTTTTTCCAAGCGCATTATTTTCGGCTGCAGCCGCTATCATTATAATCATGGTATGCTTAAACTAAATTTTATTTCCATTCTCTTCATTGATAGAAGATTCTAGCTGGCTGATTCTTTTCTGCTGTAAAGCAACTAGTCTGTCAACTTGTTCTCTTTCCCATTTTTTATTCATAAAACGGTCCGTAATATATACTTTTATAAAGTGAAGAATAAAAAGAAAAAGCCAAATTGTAATGCCCCAGATACACCAGTTTTGACTTGTGCCTTCTCCAAAACCAAAAAATCTGTTGGCAATAAATAAAAATAAACTTCCTAGAAGGAAAAGTACAAAATGAAAATATAGAATTTTCTTCTGTCTTAATCTACGCCTAGCGTATTCGTATTGTTCGTGAACTTCTTTTTCCATAAAGATAAAATGAGATCATAAAGTTAAAATTTATTTTTGAAAGTCAATATTTTGAACATGGAATATTTGATTTAAAATGATCTAAGAATTTGAAATGCAAAATTTTAAGCCCTATAAATTGCAGATACAGCTAAAATGACATACTGTTTTTGGTATTATGATAAATCGGTTAGCGTTGTAGGGAGGGTTTGGTCTAATTTATTTAATTTTAGATGTATAAAACTAAAAACTAAATAGTTATGTCTTTGAAGAAACAATTTATCAAAACTAAGCCTGTTGTTAAAGTTACATTTTCTATTGATGCTAAAGAGGCTGATTCGGCAGCAGTTGTTGGCGATTTCAACAATTGGAATGCGTCAGAGGGAACTTTAAGTAAGTTGAAAAACGGAACTTTTAAAGCAACTTATGATTTGGTTAAAGATGCGATTTACGAGTTTAAATACGTAATCGACGGCATTTATGTGAATGATCCTGAGGCAGATTTCTACAAATGGAATGATTATGCCGGAAGTGAGAATAGTGTTTTAGTTGTATAAAAAAATCCGCTTAAATTTTTAAGCGGATTTTTTTATTATTATACAGCAACACTACCTTTTATTGCAGGATGCGGATCGTAATCTACGAGTGTAAAGTCATTGAAATCAAAATCAAAAATGTTTTTAATCTCAGGATTTAAAATCATTTTTGGTAATGGTTTTGGTTCGCGAGTCAATTGTAATTCTAATTGCTCGAAGTGATTGTTATAAATATGTGCATCGCCAAAAGTGTGGATAAATTCACCAACTTCAAGATCGCAAACTTGAGCAATCATCATGGTAAACAGTGCATAAGAAGCAATATTGAAGGGAACTCCTAAAAAGATATCGGCACTTCGCTGATACAATTGACAAGAAAGTTTTCCTCTTGTTTCTCCTTTTTCAGCATCTGGACTTGCCACATAAAACTGAAAAAATGCATGACATGGAGGCAGTGCAGCTTTATTGTTAGCCACATTTTCTTCAAAAGATTTTGTTGTATCTGGCAAAACAGAAGGATTCCAGGCAGAAACCAGCATTCTACGGCTGTTAGGATTCTTTTTTAATTCAGAAATTAATTCTGTAATCTGGTCAATTTCTTCACTATTCCAGTTACGCCACTGATGTCCGTAAACGGGACCTAAATCGCCATTAGAATCGGCCCATTCGTCCCAAATCTTTACTCCGTTTTCTTGAAGATATTTAATATTGGTATCTCCCTTTAAAAACCAAAGTAATTCATAAATAATGGACTTTAAATGCAGTTTTTTGGTCGTAACCATTGGGAAACCTTCACTTAAATCAAAACGCATCTGATAACCGAAAACGCTTTTAGTTCCAGTTCCGGTACGGTCTCCTTTTTGATTGCCGTTTTCTAAAACGTGTTTTACTAAATCTAAGTATTGTTTCATTTTATGTTTATTCGTCTATTAGTTTAATTGTTTAATCGATTTAACGAATAAACGGTTCAACGATTAATCATTGAATTATCTTCTAGAGATTTCGTCTCTAATTTTAGCTGCTTTTTCGTAATCTTCCTGAGAAACAGCTTGGTCTAAAAGCTCGTTTAGTTCCTGTAAAGAATGTTTTGCATAAACCTCTCCAGATTGATTAGTCTCTTCTTCTTGTCCAAAAGTTTCTGGATTAGAAAGTACATCGTCAATTTCTTGAGAACCTTGATCTGTATCTGCAGTATTCGATTTTAAATAAATACCAGCTTTGTCCAAGATATTTTTATAAGTAAAAATCGGTGCGTTAAAACGTAATGCTAATGCAATTGCATCAGAAGTTCTTGCATCGATAATCTCTTCAATTTTATCTCTTTCGCAGATTAAGCTAGAGTAAAAAACGCCATCAACAAGTTTGTGAATAATCACTTGTTTTACCACGATATCAAATCTTTCTGCAAAGTTTTTAAATAAATCGTGAGTTAAAGGGCGAGGAGGTTTTATTTCTTTTTCTAAGGCAATAGCTATTGACTGGGCTTCAAAAGCGCCAATAACAATAGGTAATTTTCTTTCACCGTCAACTTCATTTAAAATTAAGGCATAAGCGCCATTTTGAGTTTGGCTGTATGAAATTCCTTTTATAGATAGTTTTACTAGACTCATATATGTTTGTAAAAAAGGCACTTAGTACCTTATTTTATTGCTTTTTTTGATTGGAAAATGGAGCTGCAATTTTAATCAAAAAATATGGAACAAAAAAGCCGCCTATAAACAAAGATACAATATCTTGTTTTTAGGCAGCAAATATTTTGAATAGAATTCTTGAATTAAGAATGCTGCGCTTTAAAAGCTTTTAATTTCTCTGTTAATTCAGGTACAATTGTAAAAGCGTCTCCAACGATTCCGTAATCAGCAACTTTAAAGAAAGGAGCTTCAGGATCATTATTGATAACCACTTTTACTTTTGAAGAGTTAATACCCGCAATGTGCTGAATTGCTCCAGAAATACCAACAGCGATATATAAATTAGTAGCAACAGGTTTTCCTGTCTGTCCAACGTGTTCACTGTGAGGTCTCCATCCTAAATCTGAAACTGGTTTAGAACAAGCAGTTGCAGCGCCAAGAACTGAAGCTAAATCTTCAATTAATCCCCAGTTTTCTGGGCCTTTTAGTCCACGTCCGCCAGAAACTACGATATCCGCGTCAGCGATAGAAACTTTTCCAGAAACTTTTTCTACAGAATCAACTTTTACTCCGAAATCATTGTCTCCAATTGTTGGGTTAAAATCTTCTGCAGCAGCAGATCCTGCACTTTCGAAAATTCCGTAAGAGTTTTTAGCTAAGCCAAGAACTTTTACATCTGTATCAATTTGTGTAATGTTGAAAGCTTTGTTTGAAAAAGCATTTCTTTTTACCTGAAAAGGTGAAGTGCTCACTGGTAATCCAACAACATTTGAAGCAAAACCAGCATTTAAAGCCACTGCAACCAATGATGAAAGGTAAATGCTGTCTGTTGTAGAAGAAAGTAAAACTACCTTTGTTCCTTCTTTTTCTGCAGCTTGTTTAATTACATCTGCGTAAGCTTTAGCTGTAAAACCAGCTAATTTATCGTTGTTTACTTTTAACACTTTATCAACTCCGTATTTAGCTAATTCGCTAACATCACTAATGTTTACAGTCAAAGCTGTAACAGTTGTCCCTAAAGATTCAGCTACTTTTTTAGCGTATGAAGCTAATTCGAAAGCAACTTTTTTAAATTTTCCTTCTGCAGATTCTGCGTATATTAATATTGACATAATAATTTTAGATTTTAGATTTTAGATTTCAGATTTAACTGAATACTAAAAAACAGATTATTAAAATAATTTCAGGTTTCAGAATGAAACTGAACACTAAAAACTGATTACTGAATGCTAGATTACCTTAGCTTCGTTGTGTAATAAATTGATTAACTCATCTAAATTATCTGCAGAAATTAATTTTACTGCCGATTTTGGAGCTGGTTTTTCAAATTTTACTGCTTTTGTATTTACCGCTGCATCAACTGGCTCAAGAATAGTAAGCGCTTTAGTTCTTGCTGTCATAATTCCTCTCATGTTCGGAATACGTAAATCTTTTTCTTCAACAAGACCTTTTTGACCTCCAATAATTAAAGGAAGAGTAGTGCTTACCGTTTCTTTTCCTCCGTCAATTTCGCGAACTGCTTTTACGTTATTTCCGTCAACCGTTAAGCTTGTACAAGAGTTTAAAAAGTTAGAACCTAAAATTCCAGCAATCATTCCAGGAACCATTCCTCCGTTGTAATCTAAAGATTCTTTTCCAGCAATTACTAAATCGTAACCGCCGTTTTTAATCACTTCTGCTAATTGTTTTGCAACAAAAAAACCGTCAGTTGGATTTGCATTAACACGAATTGCTTCATTAGCACCAATTGCCAAAGCTTTACGCAAAGTTGGTTCAGTATCAGGACCTCCAACGTTTACAACCGTTACATTTGCACCTTGTTGTTCTTGAAACCAGATTGCACGTGTAAGGCCAAATTCGTCGTTAGGGTTAATTACATATTGTACGCCGGCTGTATCAAATTCTGAATCACCGTTTGTAAAGTTGATTTTTGAAGTAGTATCAGGCACATGGCTGATGCAAACTAGTATTTTCATAAGTATATATTTTGAATTTATAATATGCTTTTACAAATTTAGAATTTAATTTGGAATAATTATATTATGCATGCATAATATTTTTTAAAACTATTACGATTTCGCAGATTGTATGGTTTTGAATGATTTTTATCGGAATCAGAAATTAAAAAATCAGTTATTTTGTCTGATTATTAGGAATTTTGCAATATTTGAAGGTAAGACAAACAATTGTTTTTTGTCTTATAAATACTAAAATTTATATTTTTACGTTTTGATGAATGAATTTTGAAGAAACAGTAATTAAACAAATAAATTAAAGTTTGTAAAAAAAATGATTTTGATGAATTAAGTGTGAATTATACGTTATTATATCGATTTCGTAATTATCATAATAAACCCAAAAAAGTTAAAAGCAATAGATGTGCAGCAGTTCGTGCGATTTTAAATTCAATTTATGCTTTTAAGTTATTTAAAATATTTATTTTTGCTCTTCAGAAAATTCAACATACAATATAAAATATGAGAACAATACAATTTAGAGAGGCCATTTGTGAAGCGATGAGCGAAGAAATGCGTCACGATGAATCCATATATTTAATGGGCGAAGAGGTTGCAGAATACAACGGAGCATACAAAGCTTCTAAAGGAATGCTTGCTGAGTTTGGAGAAAAAAGAGTAATCGATACTCCAATTGCTGAGCTTGGTTTTACAGGAATTGCAGTAGGTTCTGCAATGAACGGAAACCGACCGATTGTAGAATATATGACTTTCAACTTCTGTTTAGTTGGTATTGATCAAATTATAAATAATGCTGCTAAAATGCGTCAAATGACAGGTGGACAATTTAATGTGCCTATCGTTTTCCGCGGACCAACAGCTTCTGCTGGTCAATTAGGAGCAACTCACTCTCAAGCTTTAGAAAACTGGTTTGCAAATACTCCAGGTCTTAAAGTGGTAGTTCCTTCAACTCCTTACGATGCAAAAGGACTTTTGAAATCTGCAATTCGCGACAATGATCCAGTTATTTTCATGGAATCTGAGCAAATGTATGGTGACAAAGGTGAAGTGCCAGACGGAGAATACACAATTCCATTAGGAGTTGCTGATGTTAAACGTGAAGGTAAAGATGTTACTATTGTTTCTTTCGGAAAAATCATCAAAGAAGCTTTTATCGCTGCTGATGAATTAGCTAAGGAAGGAATTTCTTGTGAGATTATCGATTTAAGAACTGTACGTCCAATGGATAAAGATGCAATTCTTACTTCTGTTAAAAAAACAAACCGTTTAGTGATTCTTGAAGAAGCTTGGCCATTTGCAAGTATTTCTTCTGAAATTACTTATATCGTTCAAGAACAAGCTTTTGACTTCCTTGATGCGCCAATTCAACGTATTACAACAGCAGATACTCCAGCACCGTATTCTCCAGTGTTATTAAAAGACTGGTTGCCAAATGCAGGTGATGTAGTAAAAGCAGTTAAAAAAGTATTGTACAAATAATACATATTTAAAATACTCACAAAACTTCATCATTCATAGTTAATTGATGAAGTTTTTTTTTTGCCTCGACAATGAAAAGATTAGTTTTACTCAGCCTATTTTTTGTATTCGCATTTGCGGCGATTGCTACTGCACAAACCAAAGTGAGTGGAATTGTCTTGGACAAATCAAATCAGCCGATACCTTTTGCAAATGTGGTTTTTAAAGGTTCAAATACAGGAATCGTTTCTAATGAAGATGGACGTTTTTATCTGGAATCGCCCAATACTTACACTACATTATTAGTTACTTCGGCAGGATTTTCAGATAAAGAAGTTACTCTTGAAAAAGCGGTTAATTACGATTTCAAAATTGTTTTAGGCGAAGCCGAAGCTTTAAATGAAGTGGTAATTTTTACTGGAAAAACTTCTAAAAAAAATAATCCAGCATTAGATATTTTGAGAAAAATCTGGGAAAGAAAGCGTAAAAACGGACTTTACCAATTCAATCAATATCAAATGCAGAAGTACGAAAAAGTCGAGTTTGATATGAACACGATTGATAGTGCATTCATGAAAAACAAACTTTTCAAGGGAATGGAGTTTATCTTTCATCATGTTGATACTTCAGATGTTACTGGAAAAACATATCTGCCCATATTCATCAACGAATCGGTTTATGATGTGTATGGTGATAATAAATTAAAGAAAGTAAAAGAAAATATTACTGGAAATAAAATGTCTGGTTTCAATGGAAATCAGCAGATTTTATCTTTCGTAAAAGACCTTTATTCGGATTATAATATTTACGATAACCACCTTAAATTTTTTGATAAAAGTTTTACAAGTCCGCTTTCTAAAACCGGAATTGATGTCTACAACTATGTATTGAAAGACAGTGCTTATATCGACAAAAAATGGTGTTTTAATATCGTCTTTTATCCAAGGCGTAAAAATGAATTAACCTTCAAAGGAGATTTCTGGGTTAATGATACGACTTTTGCGATCAAGAAAATTAATATGGGCGTTACTAAAAGTGCCAATATTAATTGGGTGAAAGATATTTATATCGAACAAGAATTTGATGTAGAAAACGATTCTATTTTTCTTCTGACTCGAGATTATATGATGTCTGATTTTGCTTTAAATAAAAAAGAAAAATCAAAAGGAGTTTACGGAAAACGAACGACACTCTATCGAAATCATAAATTCAACATTCAAAAACCCGAAAAATTCTATAAAGAAGAAGTCAATTTTATAGACAATGCGGTCTATGATCGACCGCCTGAATTCTGGGAAGAAAATCGTTTTGAAAAATTAAATAAAGATGAAGCGGGTATTTATAAAATGCTCGATACCCTGCAGACAGTCAAGCGATTTAAGCAGTTGTATAGTCTCGTCTCGATTTTGGGAAGCGGTTACGTCGAATTTAAAAATTTCGATTACGGTCCCATATTCTCGACTTTTGGGTATAATGAAGTTGAAGGTTTACGATTAAGAGTTGGAGGAAGAACCTATTTTGGACCAAATGACCCTTGGCGTATTCAGGCTTACACGGCTTACGGATTTGACGATAATAAATTCAAATACGGAGTTTCTGGAAAATGGATGGTCGACAAGAAAAACCGTGTCATTATCTCTGGAGGAAACAGGCGTGATATTGAACAAATTGGAGCAAGTTTAACCACTACAAATGACGTGTTAGGACGAAGTTTTGCTTCTTCTGCTTTATTTACATCAGGAAGTAACGGGAAATTGACCAATATAAATCTGAGTAATGTTTCTGTTGAAATGGAAGCAAAAAAGAATTTTATTGTTTCGGCAGGACTTTCTTATCGAACTTTAGAATCGGCTTCAAAAACGTTTAGTTTAGATTATTATACTACTTTACCGACTGCTACAAATCCGATGGGAGTTGTGAAAAGCGACGTCAAACAATCAGAAGCCAATATTCAGTTTGAATATATGCCAAATCGTAAAACCATTGGTTATGGTGTAGAAAGAGATTTAGTGGATAGTCCGTTTAGTCACTTCTTTGTGAATTTTAGCTATGGACTTAAAGGAGTTTTAGATAGTGATTTTGCTTACGAAAAAATACAGATTTTCTACAAACAGCCAATTATAATTGGGCCTTTAGGAAGATCTAATATTATAGTTGAAACAGGAAAAACATTTGGTACAATTCCGTTAGGGTTAATGAGTGTAGTTCCAGGTAACCAAACGTATTTTACAATCGAAAATACCTTTAGTAACTTAAATTTTTACGAATTCGTAACCGATCAATACACTACTTTGCAATGGAATCATGATTTTGGAGGAAGATTATTCGCCAGAATTCCATTTATGAGAAAATTAAATTGGAGAGAATTTATTGGAGTTAGAGCAGTTCACGGAACCATTTCTGATGCGAATCGTGCCATAAATGCTTCGGGATTACCATACAATGCTCCAGAAAAAGTGTATTGGGAATATAATGCTGGTATTGGAAATATCTTTAAAGTTTTCCGCCTTGATTTTTCTTGGAGAGGAAATTATTTAGACATGCCAGATGCTCATAAATTTGCTATAAAAGGATCTTTCGGATTCTATTTCTAAGCAGATTAATTAATAAAAACCAAATGAATATGGACAAGAATTTCTTTGTGAAAACTCACGGATTAGGAAATGAATATATAGTACTCGACAGCAAAAATGTTTCTTTTGAACTTAGTCAAAAAGCAATAACAAGAGTCTGTAATGTAAATTTTGGAATAGGTTCTGATGGTATTCTTTTGCTATTTGATTCTGATCGTGCTGATATTGGTTTGCAAATTTTTAATCCAGACGGTTCTGAAGCAGAGAAAAGCGGTAACGGACTTCGTATATTTTGTAAATACGTTTTTGATTATAAAGTATTAGATAAAAAAGAATTTACTGTTGAAACAAAAGGCGGTATTGTAAAAGCGACAATTGAAGAAACAGTAAACGGCAAAGCAAAAATTATCACTGTCGATATGGGACAGGCAATTTTTAAATCAGATTTAATTCCAACTAAATTTGAAACGCCAGAAGTTGATAATGCTGCAATTGAAGCTAACAATAAATCTTTTCAAGTAAATTGTGTTTCAGTTGGAAATCCGCATTGTGTTATTCTTAAAGAAGATTTAAGCATAGAGGAAATAAAACAATTTGGACCATTTTTAGAAAATCATAAAATGTTTCCGAACAGAATCAATGTTCAATTTGCCAAAGTAATCAACCGAAATGAAGTAGAAGTATTAATTTGGGAAAGAGGAGCAGGATTTACGCTTGCATCTGGAAGCTCATCTTGTGCAGTGGCAAGTGTCTTGAAAAAGAAAGGTTTGGTTGATGAAAATATAACAATTAAGATGCAGGGCGGGACATTAAAAATAAATGTTGATGCCGATTTTAATATTAGAATGACAGGAGAAGTTAGAGAAATCTGCTCTGGAATTTTAAATCCAGAATTGATAGAAGATCTAAATTTGTAAAATGTTTTATTAACTCTCTGTTAGATAACAAGGAAAGTATATTAATTTATGAATAAACTTCATACATAATGTACTTTTTTCATTGTAAAAAGGGAATGTTTAGTTACTTTTGCAACCGAAATTATAGAAACAATAAAAAACGAAAATGACCGCAGACAAATTAACGACTTTCGATGTATTAATCGAAATACC
>NZ_CAMLIX010000114.1 GCF_946479975.1 uncultured Flavobacterium sp. | reverse complement strand
GGGACTGAATAATAATTTGTATAATAATTTCCGGCTTGACCTACCTCTGCCCAAGATCCTCTTAATTTAGCAAAAGACAATACTGAATTTCCTTTTAGAGCCTCTAGTTCGGTTAACACTACACCTAATGAAACAGAAGGATATACAAACGAACGGTTATTTCTTGGCATTGATGACACAATATCATTTCGTATTGTACCTCCTAAATAAATAAAATTTTTGTATGATAGATTTATGTTTCCAAATAAACCAAAAGTTCTATTTTTAACGATCTCATCTGTCGCAACAGTCTGCTGTGTATTAGCTAGATTAGCCCAACCACCAAAATTCAGATTGTTTCCAATCATATCATATCTTTTGTCATACCTGTCATTTATTTCATTACCGACTAAAGCTGTCAAATTTAAGTCTTCAGAAATTCGATACTCGTAATTCGCTGTAAGTAATGAATTAACTGTTCTTGATGAAATTCCATAAATATCTAAATGGCCTGCCGTAGTTTGTTTGTTGCCATATTCTTCTATATTTCTATAATTAGTAGTATAGGCATCTGCCCCAAGCTGGTAGCGAAATGTAATTTTATGCTTGTTATCTGCCGCTATTTGTGGTGCAAATTCAACATAACTATTTCCGTAAAAACGATCTGTTTGTTCATCAAATATATTGTGTTTCGCCGCCCAATATGGATTATTAAATCCTGTAGCTCTATAGTAAATTTGTTTGTAGGGATCGTTTGGATTTTCATATCCGTTACCTTTTAGGTTGTAGCTTATTGGACTTGCAAAAGCACCTGCAACAGATGAATCATTTGCTCCTGTTGCTTTTTGAATTTTAGTAGTAACATAGTTCCCTACAAATCCAGTTTTCCACTCGTCTCCTAATTTGGTGCTAAATGATGCTTTTGCATTATAACGATCCATACCTGTAGATGGTATGAAACCTTCTTGGTTTGAAGAACCTAAAGCAAATGCATAATTACTTTTATCAGTTGATTGTGTTATACTTAAAGAGTTGTTAACCGTTATTCCCGTTTTAAAGAAATCACCAAAATTGTCATAAACGCGTGGAGTTACCCATGGATCTAAGCCTGCTGCAGCTCTTTGCGGTACATAATATTTACCAGCATGAGCTGTTGCATCCATACCATTCAAAGTGTTCGCAACATTACCTCCATATTTTGCATTATTTGGTAATTCAGAAATTTTAGATCCCCAAGACAATGAATTTGTTGGATCGTATGTTCCTTTACTTCCCTGCGAGTATTCATTTTGAAAATCAATTTTTCTAGAAATATTATCTGCAGTAACAGAACTGTTGAAATTGATTGTAGGTTTTCCATTTTTAGAAGCTCCTTTACCACTTTTTGTAGTAATTACAATTACTCCATTTGACGCTCTAAGTCCGTAAATTGCTGATGCAGCTTGTCCTTTTAGAATGTTTATAGATTCAATATCATTTGGATCTATATCTACAGCTCTGTTAGCGTTATCTGATCCAGTTACACTATTATCTGTACTATAATCAGCTGTGGATGCAATTGGCATACCATCAACAACATATAGAGGAGTATTATTTTTTGTAAATGAACGAGCTCCACGAATTACAATTTGAGAAGAAGCCCCTGGAGCACCACTAGAAGGAGTAATTTGTACACCTGCTAATTTTCCTTGAAGCGCACCAGATAAACTATTGTTATTTCCTTTAGTTAATTCTGTTGCTTTAACTTCCTGAGTTGCGTATCCTAAAGCTTTCTTTTCTTTCTTAACCCCCATTGCCGTCACGACTACACTTTCCAATTCCTGAGCTCCCTCATCAGTCATTTTCACGTTAATAAGTGAAGAACTTGCAGGAACTTCCTTAGTCTTCATCCCGATATAACTAAATACTAAAACCTGATCTGATGAAGCACTAATTGTAAATTTTCCATCAAAATCAGATTGAGTTCCTAATTTTGTTCCCTTGATTAACACACTAGCTCCTGGCAATGGCAAGCCAGCATTATCTAAAACCGTTCCTGTAATTTTTTTCTGTTGCGCAAAGGTAAGTTGCATCGCAAACACAAAAAAAAGTACAATTAATCCTTTAAATTTTTGTCTCATTATTTTGTTATTTGATTTTTTTAGAGGACGAACTTAAAAAATTAAAGTAATTTTAACAAGAATTAACTAGTTTTTAACTTATTAAACATAAAACATATACTACAATTCAAGATTGTAATTTGTATTTTTAGTGTTAATTTATAAAGATTTAAGATATAAATTAGTTATGAAATTAACTATAAAGTAAGAATTAACTTAATTTTGTGTTTTTTACTAAAAAGTTATATAGAACCATTTTTCCTTAAATAAAAAACAATTTATAAAACTAAAAAGCCGTCTGGATTAGACTCTCAGACGGCTTTAGTTCTTTCGTATTAGTATTTAAATCATAATATATACAAAGCGTTATTTATAGACTAGTCCTTATCCCAAAATAGCTTTGTCTTTAATTTATCTCCGCCAATAGCAGTCGCTGCGGCACTATAATTTGACGCATTAAGAGTCTGCTCTCTAATTGGGTAAGCCATTCTTGATGGAATTTGTCCATTTGCAGATGCATCAGCGTTTGAGGGAGCAACTAGTGCAGGAAAATTTAATCGTCTTGTAAATGTCCAGCCTTCAAATCCTCTGTTAAACATCGCATACCATGCTTGTTCTCCAATTTTTTGCTGCCAACTTCCTGTGGCGGTCGAATAAGCTACAGATGGCTGAGCTAAGTAGTTCTGTGCATCTGTACTTGATAATCCCCAATCTTGCATTGAAGCTTTAATTGCATTATTATAGTGAGATTCTGCACTGCCTTCAATAGCGATTCCTCTTTCGACAGCTTCGGCTAATAAAAATTCTACCTCTGCATAATCCAAATATGTTCCTTTAAAATCTGGTAATTGAATTGCATCACTTACATGTGTATATTTTCCAAAACTATTTTTAAGACCTACTATTCCTCCTTTGTAAGGTAAAGGATTTCCATCATCATCTTTTAAATTTTGAGCAAAATAAGCTTTGGTTCTTGGATCATTTTTCGCTACCAAAGCATCTACAAAAGGTTGCGCAGGTACAAAATCATGTCTTCCTCCTGAAACTAAATCAACATAAATTGGATTTGTATTTGGAACATTATTTTGATAAGCAATTTTTGCATTATCAGCATTTGATGTAAAAGCGCCTGTTGATGCTGAAATTATAGTGGCATCAGCTATAGAGTCTTCTAAACCTGAAGCTTTTAGATTTATACCTAATTTTAATTTAACGCTATTTGCAAATTTTATCCATAGATTTAGTTTGCCCTGATAAATAACATCGGCTGTACCAAAACCGGCATAATCTGTGTTTATGTTTGTAATATCATTATTAAGACGTACTATTAAATCTTTATAAATATCTACTGCTTTATCGTATTTAGGTAAATAATTTTCAGATCCTTTGTGAGCTTCTGAATAAGGTAAATCACCAAAAGTATCTACCAGAATCTGATAGGAGTAAACCATTAAAATGTCAATTAACGCAAGTTGGTTGTTTTTTACAATTGTTTTAGCTTCAAATTGAGGATCTGACGCTAAAATAACTTCATTTTCAAGATAAGATTTTGCATGAATCAAATCATCCATAGAGCCATCATTTGTAGTTGTACCAGAGAAAAAAGCATTCCAGTGATTATCTGAAATCTTTCTTGATGTCCATTGGTAAATTGATTCATCAATATAGGTAGTTTCTGTCCATTGCTGATTCACTAATCTAAAAATGTTTTTATTTACACTTGAATTTATCATCTGTTCAGCAATACCTTTTTGAGCACTTGTAAATAATGTCGAAGGTGGTACTTTTGGTGAGTTTTTCTCATCTGTATTTAAATCTGTCAAATCACTGCATGAACTTGCCAGAAAAACAATGCTTAAAAAATAAAATATCTTTTTCATGTTGTATATTATTAAAATTTAAATGTTAAGTTGAATCCTATATCTCTTGTTGTTGGTAAAGACCCAACAGAATAACCTCTGGATTTATTTCCTGATGACAAGCCGCTTTCTGGATCTGCATAAGGTAAATTTTTGCTTATGATCCATAGGTTTGACCCCACTAAACTTAACGTTGCTGCATTTACAAATGTTTTTTCGAACATGCGTTTTGGAAAGTTATAAGAAATTGAAACCTCTCTTAACTTTACATAAGAAGCATCATATATAAAGGCCTTTGCCGGAGCTGCTAGATAACCGTAATTATTAGAGAAAGAACCCGGACCTGTACTTGGTAAATTATTATTATTAACTGTAGCAACTGTATTTTGAATTACAGTAGTTGTCTTATCAGCATTAACAATTACACCTACACCTGGATTTACAACACCTGTTTCTCTAATTGTTCCTGCACCAGTTTCTTTATAAAGTCCAGTTGCTAAACCATAATACATATCAAGAGAGAATATATCACCGCCTTTTTGCGTATCAATTAAAAAGCTCATAGAAACATTTTTATAAGAAAATTTATTTCTAACTCCTCCAATCCAATCTGGTGTAACATTACCTATAGTATTATCTGATGTTCCGGAAATTAAATATCTACCTGTTTTTTGATCAACAGTTCGTTGACCATTGGTATAAATATAGTCTGTACCTTTAATAGCTCCGTAAGCTTCTCTCGGAGTTGCATTTATGGTAACACCTCCTTGAAAAGAAGCGATTTGTAAATTATCTACACCTTTAGGCAGGGAAACAACTTTACTTTTGTTATTAGACCAGTTTACAGTAATATCCCAAGTAAAATTTTCGGTTTTTACAGGAGTTCCTGTAAGTTGTATTTCTAAACCTCTATTTTCAATATTTCCACCATTAACCCAAGCATTTGTAAAACCAGAAGCAGACGAAACTTCTGCAGATACAATTTGATCTACTGTATTGGTTTTATAATAAGTAACATCAAGTCCTAAACGTCTGTTAAGAGTGCTCGTTTCTAAACCAACTTCAAAAGATTTTGTTCTTTCTGGTTTAAGATTAGAATTTTTATTAACATTTGGTAAAGTATATATAGGCTGATCATTAAAATTTGAACTTCTTGTATAAGTATTTATCAAAGTAAGCGGTTCTGCATCATTACCAACTTCGGCATAGTTTAATCTGAATTTCCCTAAGTTTAGCCAGCTTAATTTTGCTAAATTAGAAAATAGCAATGACCCTGAAATTGCAGGATAAACATAAGTGTTATTTGCTTTTGGCAATGTTGAAGAAACATCTCTTCTAACAGAAGCATCAATAAAATACGTATCCATATAACCAATTGAGCCCTGTGCATAAAGCCCGTCAACGCCCCATTTTGCTTTACTCTCTGTGGGAAAAGGCAATTCGTATCTAGAATTTGATAATGCATACTTTCCGGCTTCAACCAAACCTCCAATTGTAGACGACAATACATTATCTTTATCATTTCTTCTGCTATTTGCACCAAGAACTCCGGTCAAACTTAGATTATCTCCAAATTTCTTATTGAAGTTTAACATAAAATCATAATTGATTTCCTGAAAACTTAGATCATATCTTTGATATCCTGAATTTTCATCAACAGGAGACAATCCAAATCCCGATGCAATAGATCCTACTGCTCTTCTTTCTTCCTGAAGCTGTTTAGAAGTATCCAAAGAAACGCGTCCTAAAGCGCTTAACCAACTTGTTATTTCGTAGTTAAGAGAAGCATAACTAAATAAACGTGTTTTATTATCTGATGAATAATTTTGATAACGTGTAAAGTACGGGTTATCCCAGTAAGCAGGTTTTAATTGAGCAGCTGTTGGATCAGCCCAGTTCCATGTTATATTTTGTCCGCCAGAAGCATTGTATACATTTTGAAGTTCCTTTACATCTACGTTGGTTTCCCACCATTGTCTAAAGGTTCCCATGATGTTATCATTATATCCTGTTGAGTTTCTACCTACAGTATTTTGTAATGTAACAGCGGCATAAGCATTTGCTGTTAATTTATCGGTAATTTTTTGACTAAATCTAGCACTTAACTGATTTTTTTTCAATTCACTATTTGGCAAAATGCCAGTTTGAATTGTATTTACATAAGACAAAGAAAGACTTGATTTTTCAGTAGCTTTTTCAAGAGACAAACTATTTGTAGAGGTCTGCGCTGTTTTGAAAAAAGTAATTGGTCCATTTTTGGCAGCTTGCCAAGGTGTAGCTTTACCATAATTTTTTGAATACGGAGTATAAGCATCCCATTGATAAACTGGTCTGCCATCAAAGGCATCACCGTAAGAAGCATCATTCGAAGTATCTACTGTTGGTATTGATGCTTCATTAAGAAAAGAACTTCCAAAACCATAACCTGATCCATATTTATTCTGATATTTTGGAAACGTAGATTTATCAACTGTTCCAACTGTTAAGGTGCTCGAAAAAGTAAAACCAACTTTTTTATCTTCTCCTTTTTTTCCTTTTTTAGTTGTTACCATAACAACACCATTTGCTGCTCTTGATCCGTATAAGGCTGTTGCGGCAGCACCTTTAAGAATGTTAATACTCTCAATATCTTCCTGATTGATATCTGATGCATTATTACCATAATCATAACCTCCTCTACCAGTATTTTGAGTAGTAGAATTTGAGTTTGAGTTATCAATAGGCACACCATCCACAACCCAAAGTGCTTGATTATTTCCCGTAAGAGATTTATTTCCACGAATGACGACGTTTGTAGATCCTCCAAAATTTGTATTTCTAGAAACCTCAACTCCTGCCGCTTTTCCAGATAAAAGATTAGAGACATTCGTATTTCCTGCGCCTCCGTCTAAATCTTTACCAGAAATTTGCTGTGTTGCATAGCCTAAAGATTTTTTTTCTCTTTTAACTCCCATGGCTGTAGTAACCACTACGGTTTCAAGCTCTAACGAAGCGTCACTTAGTTTCACATTAATAACAGAATTGTTTACAGTTATTTCTTGTGTTTTAAATCCAATGTAGCTAAACACTAAAACTTGCGAAGTTGATGCTTTAATAACATATTTCCCGTCAAAATCTGTTTGCGATCCTAAACTTGTTCCTTTAATCGAGATACTTACACCTGGTAAAGGAATGCCAGCATTATCTGTAACTACTCCTGAAATTTTTTTTTCCTGGGCAGCCAGAAGCTGGATCGCAAGAATAAAAAATAACACAATTAATCTTTTAATTTTTTGTCTCATTTGTTATTTATTTTATGATTAGACCCGCAATCTATTAAAAAATATAAATTTTAACAAGAAAAATATCAGTATTAACATAATTTATCATAATACTAATACTACAAATAAGAGTTATTATGGTTAAAATCGGGCTTAGTTGGTCAAGATTTGTAGGAAATTATAAAGTAAGAAAATTGCGTTACTTTGAGCAATGCAGAAAAAATTGAAATAAAAAAACCATCTATATGTTATAGATGGTTTCTTATTCCTTAATCACTTTAGACTAAATAGTGTACTAATTCAAAATAGATAAAAATGAATATAAGGAGATACCTTTAATGAATATTAATCTTAATTCTAATAGCAAAAATAAGAAGGAATTTAATTACAAATAATCCTCTATCGGACATTATAGTAATAAGAAAAGCCAATAGTGTAAAAACTATTGAATTAAACCTTCCAATCAATTTACTTTTCATTCCAAAAAAAAAGAGCCGATAATTAAAATAATTATCGGCTCTTATATCATTATAGAATAAATTACATTCTCTCTGGAACTTCTATTCCTAATAATTGGAATGCAGAATTAATAACTTCTGAAACCTTTTGAGAAAGCTGTACTCTGAATATTTTTTTTGTCAAATCTACTTCTCCTAAAATGTGTACCGATTGGTAGAATGAGTTGTATTCTTTTACCAAATCGTAGGTATAATTAGCAATTAATGCCGGGCTGTGATTCTGAGCCGCATTTTGTATTACTTCTGGAAAAAGTTCGATTTGTTTTACCAATTCTTTTTCTTTTTCGTGAATCTCTTTCATTTCAATTTTAGCGCTAAAATCAAAATCTGCTTTTCGAATTATTGACTGAATTCTAGCATACGTATATTGAATAAACGGACCCGTATTTCCAGCAAAATCAACAGATTCTTCTGGATTGAATAAGATACGTTTCTTAGGATCTACTTTTAAAATATAATATTTTAAAGCTCCAAGACCAATTGTTGTATACATTTTTGCTTTTTCTTCTTCAGAATAGCCGTCTAGTTTTCCTAAATCTTCAGAAATTTGTTTGGCAGTATTGATCATGTCCTGCATTAAATCGTCTGCATCTACAACAGTTCCTTCACGGCTTTTCATTTTTCCAGATGGTAAATCTACCATTCCGTACGACAAATGATACAGACTTGAAGCCCAGTCAAAACCTAGCTTTTTCAAGATTAAGAATAACACTTTAAAGTGATAATCCTGTTCATTTCCAACCGTATAAACCATTCCGCCAACATCTGACATATCTTTTACACGCTGAATTGCAGTTCCAATATCTTGCGTCATGTAAACCGCTGTTCCGTCAGAACGAAGTACGATTTTACGATCTAGACCTTCATCTGTCAAATCAATCCAAACAGAACCGTCTGGATCTTTTTCAAAAACGCCTTTATCAAGACCTACTTGAACAACATCTTTTCCTAAAAGATAGGTGTTGCTTTCGTAATAATATTTATCAAAATTAACTCCAAGATTGGTATAAGTTGTTGCGAAACCTTCATAAACCCATTCGTTCATTTTTTTCCAAAGTGCAATCACCTTTTCATCACCAGCTTCCCATTTTTTAAGCATCTCTTGAGCTTCAATAATCATTGGAGCTTGTTTTTTTGCTTCTTCTTCTGTTTTTCCAGTTTCAATTAAACTGTTGATTTCAGCTTTATATGCTTTGTCAAACTCAACATAATATTTACCAACCAATTTATCTCCTTTTAAACCAGAAGTTTCAGGAGTTTCTCCGTTTCCGAATTTCTCCCAAGCCAGCATCGATTTACAGATATGAATTCCTCTATCGTTGATAATTTGAGTTTTGTACACTTTTTTACCAGAAGCTTTTAAGATTTCTGCAACAGAATATCCTAATAAGTTATTACGAACGTGACCCAAGTGCAGAGGTTTATTGGTGTTTGGAGAAGAATATTCTACCATAACCGCTTTCTCTTCTGGATTTGGAGTTACAAATCCGAATTGTTTTTGGTCTTTTATTGCGTTAAAGAAATTCACATAATAACTATCTGAAATTACAATATTCAAAAACCCAGAAACTACATTAAAACGTGCGACTTCATCAACATTTTCAACTAAATAATTTCCAATTTTATTTCCCAGATCTACAGGATTGCTTTTAGTCAATTTTAGTAATGGAAAAATGACCATTGTAATATCGCCTTCAAACTCTTTTCTAGTAGTTTGAAATTCGATTTTATCAACAGTAACATCAAATAATGCTTGTATTGCTTTTTGTATAGAAGGTGTTAGAATTTGTGCTAATGACATGTAAACTTATTTTTAAAGTGAGCAAAGATACTGCTTATTCATCAATTAGAGAAAATCAAAAACATATTAAATTTAGGAAAAGAGATTGAATTTGATAAAATAAGTGGATTTTCAATTGTTAAAATTATCAAAAAATCAAAACCTTAAACTCCTACAAAACAAGGAATGAGGAACTTTTTATATTTTTTTTCACATTTTCTTGTAACATATCTAGTACAGAAGAGTCTTAATAGAGACTTCAATTTTATTTGAAGCATCAAAAAAAACAAAAACTAACAAAACAAAATCATCATCAATCAAATCAAAATAATCAACAAGTAAATCATGAAATTAAAAATTTTTCTGTTCGCGTTATTGGGGGTAATCGCGACAGCACAGGCACAGAACACGGGAAGCGTTTCTGGAAAAATTACTGAAAAGTCAAACAGCATGCCTATTTCGTATGCAACGGTTTCGCTTAAAGAAAATGGAAAAGTAGTTTCTGGTGTAAATACAGATGATAACGGCGAATATTCTTTTAAAAACGTTGCTTTAAAAAGTTATACTATCGAAGTTCAGTATATTGGATTTAGAAAATACATTGGTTCTGTTCTTTTGAGCGAAAACAAAAAAACAGCAACTATTAATATTTCACTTGAAGAAGAAGCGACGCAATTAAAAGGGGTAAATGTTATTGCAGAACGTTCTACAATTGAACAAAAAATTGATAGAAAAGTCGTTAACGTTGGTAGAGATTTAACAACCGCTGGAGCTTCGGCTTCGGATATTATGAGCAATATTCCGTCGGTAAATGTAGATCAAGACGGAAAACTTTCGCTTCGCGGAAATGATAATGTTCGTGTATTAATTGATGGACGTCCGTCCAATATTGATCCAGCACAGTTATTGAAACAAATTCCGTCAACTTCTATCAAAAAAATTGAGTTGATTACCAATCCAAGTGCAAAATATAATCCTGAAGGAATGTCTGGAATTATCAATATTGTCTTGCATAAAAATGCAAATACAGGTTTTAACGGAACCTACAGCGGTGGAATTACTTTTGGAAAAACGGCAAAGTTTAACCAATCTCTAGATTTGAACTACAAAACTGGAAAAGTAAACTTTTTTGGAAACGCTGGAAATAACACTGGAAAACAATTTAATAATGGTTTTATCCAAAAATCAGATCAAAGCATTACTCAAAAATTGGATATTCTTAATGACGACGAATCTTACTTGTATAAAATTGGTATGGATTATTTAATTAATGATCATAATACGCTGTCTATTTATACGAATCAGAATAAATCAACCGGAGTTGGTTTCGTTAATACGGATATTGATTATTTAAATTCTCCAGAAAACATTGCCAATATGTATCAAAAATCAAGATACCAAGGGCCAAGTACGACGGGGACTTATAACTTAGCGTACAAACATATCTTTAAAAAAGAAGGACATACTTTGGATTTTGAAGGAAACTTCAGCGATACAAAAGAAAGTCAAGATGCAAATTTTGACAATACAATCAGAATGACAAACAACGCTGTAAATTCTGAAATTTATAATGATTTCTTGAGATTTGATAGAAAGCTAGGTACTTTTAACGTTGACTATGTTAATCCGTTAAACGAAAAAACTACTCTTGAAGCTGGAGCTGAAGCTAGATTAACCAGAACCGATAATGACTATAACCGAATAAACGATCAAAATCCTACGCAGAACTTAATTTCTAATTATACTTATGATACTGATATTTATTCTGCTTATGTAACGTTTGGACAAAAATTCAAAAAATTTAGTTATCAATTAGGGGCCCGTTTTGAAAGTTATAAAATGCAGGCAAATTTAAATCATGGTCAAACGATGTACGATGATGATTATCTTACTTTATATCCTTCTGCTTATTTAACCTATAATTTAAATGAGAAAAATACTTTACAATTTAGCTACAGCCGTCGTGTTGACCGTCCTAGTTTAGAACAGACAAAACCAATTCGTGAGTTTTCTACTCCGTTAGTAACTTCTTTTGGAAATCCTGATTTAAGACCTCAATTCACTAATTCTGTAGAAGTAAATTATACCAAAACGCTTGAAAAAGGAACCTTTACAGCTGGTGTTTTTGTGAGAAGTATTAATGATCAAATCAGCCGAATTTTATATCCAGATCCATCAGATCCAAGTGGAAACAAACAAATTATGTCGTTTACAAACTTTGACCATAATACAGCGTATGGATTTGAAATGTCGGTGAACTATAAAATTACAAAATGGTGGGACATTCAGCCATCTATCGATTTTTCGAGTATAAATCAAGCAGGGATTGTATCTCAATTTGACGAGGATAAAAACCAATTTATCTCTAAAGAAAACAAAGTTAATGTTGCGGCATTTAATGGTCGTTTGAACTCCAACTTTAAAGCAAACAAACGTTTAAGTTTCTTACTTTTTGGATTCTACAGAGGTGCTGTTGACGGAGTGCAGAACAATAGTCATGAAATGTACAAAATGGATATTGGTTCACGATATACTTTGTTAGACAACAAAATGAACATCAGTGTACGTTTTAATGACGTTTTCAAAACAATGAAATATCAGTTTAACACCTTGTATCCTTATCCTCAAACCGGTCAGTTTTCTTGGGAAAGCCAAACCGTTTATGTTGGTTTAACGTATAACTTTGGAGGCGCAAAAATCAAGAATTTACAACGTAAACAAAGAGATGATAATACTAATAAAAGCGGGGGCGGTATGTTCTAATCTCGTATAAAAAGATTTTTTAAATAATTTTTGAATATTTCTTGTAGAAGAAGTCTGGAGATGCCACTCCAGACTTTTTTTATTTATAGAAAATTGCGAAGCTCTTTTATTTCTTCTGGATTCGCCGTTTCATAATCGTTTGTAATTGCTGACGAATGATAGAAAGTAAGATCTAATTTTTCTTGCAGCAGTTTTATGTTAGAAGATCTCAATCCGCCGCCGGGCATAATTTCAATTCTGTCACCAGCCAATTTTTGAAGTTTTTCTAATGTTTCGATTCCTTCAGTTACATTTATTCCCTGTCCAGATGTTAGAATTGTTTTAAAACCGCATTCGATAACATCTTCTAAAGATTGCTCAACATCTTTTACGACATCAAAAGCACGATGAAAAGTACATGAAAGCGGGTGTGCTAAATGAACCAATTCCTTATTTTGTTTTTTGTTTACTTTTCCGTTTTCTTTTAAAATTCCGAAAACAAAACCATCGACTCCTAGTTTTTTAAACTGTTTAATATCTTGTTTCATTTCTGTAAGTTCTTCATCAGAGTAAACAAAATCGCCGCCTCGAGGTCTTATAATCACATGCATTTTTATGGTTAAACTTTCACGGACTTTTACCACTAAAATAGAATTTGGTGTTGTACCGCCCAACTTCATGTTTTCACAAAGTTCAATTCTATCTGCGCCACTTTGCTGTGCAATTATAGCCGACTCGTAGTTAAAACAAGCTATTTCGAGTTGATTTTTTTTCATTGTAATGGAAATAAATTTTATTCATTGATACCTGACAGTCCCTAAGCCTCGGGACAAAACCTGTCAGGTCTGTAAGCGCAATTTAAAAAAAAACCTGCTCCAAAATGAAACAGGTTTAAAAAATATAAGTAAGATGATTATTTTACCATTTAATAATAGCACTAGCCCAAGTAAAACCACTACCAAAGGCTGCTAAAACGACAGTATCTCCAGATTTAATTTTTCCTTGTTCCCAAGCTTCTGTCAAAGCAATCGGAATCGATGCTGCTGTTGTGTTTCCGTATTTCTGAATATTGTTGTGAACTTGATCGTCTGTTAATTTGAATTTATTTTGAATGAATTGCGAGATTCTCAAATTTGCTTGATGTGGAATCAACATATCAATATCCGAAACTTGAAGATTATTTGCTTCCAATCCTTCATTAATAACTTCTGCAAAACGAACCACTGCATTTTTAAATACAAATTGTCCATTCATATAAGGATAATAACTTTCGTCATTTGGATCATTGTCTGCAAGAATATCAGTTACCCAACGTGCTCCCATTCCAGGTGCTTGTAAAGCCAATTCCTCTGCGTGTTCTCCTTCAGAGTGTAAGTGTGTCGAAAGAATTCCTTTAGTCAAATCTTCTTCACGACTTAAAACTGCTGCTCCTGCTCCATCTCCAAAAATTACCGAAACCCCGCGTCCGCGCGTAGTCATGTCTAATCCTGTCGAATGAACCTCAGAACCAATTACTAGAATGTTCTTATACATTCCGGTTTTAATATATTGATCTGCAACAGAAATTGCATACACAAATCCTGAACATTGGTTTCTAACATCTAAAGCACCAACTGTTCTTAAACCCAAATCTCTCTGTACCAAAACTCCTGGTCCTGGAAAATAGTAATCTGGACTTAATGTAGCAAAAACTACAAAATCAATATCTTCTTTGGCAACGCCAGAACGTTCGATCGCAATTTTAGCTGCTTTTACTCCCATTGAAGTGGTAGTGTCTTCTCCACGAATAATGTGTCTTCGCTCCTGAATTCCAGTTCTTTCCTGAATCCATTCGTCGTTGGTTTCCATTATCTTAGACAAATCTTCGTTAGTCACCACATTTGAAGGAACATAATATCCTAAACCAGCTATTTTTGAATGATACATATTCTATTATTATTTATTAAAAATTTGGATTGCAAATTTACGCATACTTTAAAATATACGTATACAAAATACTATTTTTTTCGTAATTAGCAATTTAATATAGTTTAATTATATCTTGCTTTGAATCATTTTATATTTTGAAAAAACAAAAATTGACATTAAAATCTGAAGAAAACTCAAAACACACTTATAATTTGTTTAATGTTATTACATTTTACATTATTAAAAAGAAACCCGCCAATCTCAAAACTGGCGGGTTTCTTTTTTTTCTATAAATAATTTAAAGCTAAAAACACTTCTTGTTCAATTGGCAGATCTATTTCGCTTTCAAAAAAGATCAACTGCCTTTTGTACACCGTTTCAATTAAATAATGACTTCCTCTAAAATAAGTTCTTCTAATTTTTACCATCAATTTAGACTCAGAAACCATTTTAAACTGATGCGGATAAACCAATGTTTTATGCGTCTCGTCTTGGTATGATAATAATAAATGCGTCGGAATTTCATTTACTTCTCCAAACAATGAAGCTACATATTTTACTTGCGGATCTTCGTAAATTTTTGAAGGATTATCTTTTACCAGCAATTCTCCATTTCGCATAACTATTGCTTGATCTGCAAAAGACAAAGCATCTGTACTATCATGAGTTGCAATAATACAGGTAATTCCTTTTTGTTTTAAATAGCGAAACAAGTTACGGCGAAGCGCATTTTTTCTAAAAGCATCAATCTGGCTGAAAGGTTCGTCTAATAAAATTACTTCTGGTTCTAAAGCCAAAACTCTAACCAAAGCCACACGTTGCTGTTGTCCTCCACTTAAAAATTTCGTTTTTACCTGAGCAAACTGATCCATTTCTACCATTTCAAGTAATTCTTGAACACGAAGTTTTTTCATGTTTGCAAAACCATTAGAGAGAAACTTACCAACATTTTCTGCAACCGTTTCGTATGGAGACAAATCAAAATCCTGCGCCAGATATTTCATATAAGGCATTCCCGGAATCAAATTAAATTTTGGTCCTAAGATTGGTTTATCACCATAGAAAATCTTTCCTTCGTCTAAGTCATACAAACCGTATATAAGTTTAAGAAGCGTACTTTTTCCGCACCCGCTCTCGCCGATTATAGCAATGTTCTGCCCTTTCTCAATAGTAAAAGAGATGTTTTTTATAACGGGTTTATCTGTATATGTAAAAGATATATTTTGAATGTCAAGCATGAGTTGTAATATGAGAGGTCAAATTTACAATGTTTAATTTCTAAAGTCAAAAAAAAGCTGCTTCAATTAAGAAACAGCTTTTTTTATATTTTATTTTATCTGAAATTATTTTCCAGCTTCTGCTTTTGCATCGTTAACCATTTTGTCGTTTGCTGTAATTGAGAATTCAACACGACGGTTTTGTGCTCTTCCTTCTGGAGTATCGTTTGTTGCAATTGGATCAACAATACCTAAACCTGAAGTTTTGAAACGGCTTGATTTTAATCCTTTAGAAGCTAAATAAGCTTGAACTGAAGCAGCTCTTTGTCCAGAAAGTGTCAAATTGTATTCTGGTTTACCTGTATTATCAGTATAACCAAAAATTTGAATATCTGTATCTCCATACTCATTAAAAACAGGAACCAATTTATCTAAATTTGCTTTTGCCTGCGCAGTCAATGTAGATTTGTTAGTATCAAAACGCACAGCATTTTCATTCAAAGTTAAGTGAATTCCTTCTCCAACTCTTTCTACAGAAGCACCTGGTAAAGCTTGATCGATTTCACGAGCTTGTTTGTCCATTTTGTTTCCAATCAAAGCTCCAGTTCCACCACCAACAGCAGCTCCAATTGCAGCTCCTAAAGCAGCGTTTCCGCCTTTACCTAAATTATTTCCTAATACAGCTCCAATAACACCACCAGCAACAACACCGATTCCGGCTCCTCTCTGCGTGTTATTTGTATTTTTTACTGATTCACA
>NZ_CAMLIX010000113.1 GCF_946479975.1 uncultured Flavobacterium sp. | reverse complement strand
TTGTGTACAATTATGTTACTATTCCAAAACATAAAATTGTAACCGAAAAGACGATCTGCTCGGGAGAAGAATTTCTTTGGAGTGAAAACAGTACCACCTATAACACTTCGGGAACCTACATCATAAACAATAACGAATGCACGGCAGTTCAGGAGCTGCAACTAATTGTTAATGAACCAATCAATATTTCAGTAGTTCCTAACTCTATATTATCAGAAATTTGCTTAAATGATGGAAATGGTCAATTTACCATTGAAATTTCAGGAGGAAAAGAACCTTACAATATTTCAATTGATAACATTAACAATTATGTTCCAGTTCTAGAAACTCATTTTACTTTTGAAAACCTCACCGGAAAAAATCATACTGTGTATGTAAAAGACACTTCAAATTGTATATCTGAATTAAACGTTCAAATGCAAGACGCTGTTTTATTAAATCCAATTGCAATAATAGATAACAATTGCACAAACAATCTGCCATCTAATATAGTTACTATATCTATTGACAATAGCATTACAAACCCCACAGAGGTTGATTATAGTCTTGACGGTAACCCTTCTGGATATCAAAACAGTAATATTTTTACTAATGTTCCTTTGGGCAAACACTTTATCAGAGCAAGACATAGCGGATCATGCGAAAGAGACACAAATGAATTTACTATTCAGAAAACACAACCATTGTTTTTGCAATTAAATACCGCGGAATTAAATCAAATTGTTGCAACAACTACAGGAGGAATTGGTGAATACCAATATTCTTTTGAAAATGAATCCTTTAGTACAAATAATAAATTTATCATTAAAGAAACTGGAACTTATAATATCACAGTAATAGATCAAAAAGGCTGTTCCGACACTAAATCAATTTTTATCAAGTTCATTGATGTTTGTATTCCAAATTATTTTACACCAAATGGCGACGGTAATAACGATTTATGGGCTCCAGGCTGTACCGATAACTATAAGAACTTAACTTTCAGCATTTTTGATCGTCAAGGCCGTATAATTGGAAAATATGCTTTTGGACAAAAATGGGACGGAAAATATAACGGTATTGAATTGCCTGCCGGAGATTATTGGTATGTGCTAAAACTAAATGATTCTGAAGATAATCGTGAATTTATTGGACATTTCAATCTTTACAGATAATGCAGTCAAATTGTAACTCAAAAACTAAATGATGAAAAAATTTATATTTACCTTTCTTTTAATAAATTCTATTTCCGGTTACAGTCAAGAATTAAACTTACCTGTTTTTACACAATATTTAGCAGACAATCCATTTATACTTTCTCCTACTTTTGCAGGAATTGGTGACAATCTTAGAATACGAGCCAATGGACTGACCCAGTGGGTTGGTATAAAAGACGCGCCTAATAATCAGTCTTTATATGCTGATATGAGAATTTTAGACAGATCAGGTGCCGGAATTTCTCTTTATAACGACAGCAATGGCTATACAAAACAAATGGGAGCTAAACTTTCTTTTGCACATCATTTGATTTTAGATTATTACTCCAAACAATATTTATCGCTTGGTATTTCTTATAATATCAATAACTTCAAAATTGAGATTGACAAATTTGATGCAGCAAATGGAATTTCTGATTTCGACCCTGGCGTTACAAACAATCGGTTTGTTTCAAACAATAATTTTGACATTGGAGCTTTGTATAGAAATAAAGGTTTTTATCTAAGTTTAAATGTAAATAATATTTTAAATAAAGAAATAGACAAGTTTACAAAAACAGAACCATCGTTACTTAGAAACTACCAGATTTACTCAGGATTAATTATTACAGCAAATAATCACATGGAATTTGAACCTTCTGTTTATTATCAATTGTTTGCAAGTGATAAACGTTCGAGTACAGATTTAAACTTTAAATTTAGACAATATAACCGTTATGATGACTATTATTGGATTGGGATATCATATCGATTTTTAAATGATCAATTTTTTGCACCATTAATGGCTGGACCAATGGCTGGGTTTAAAAAATTAAACTTTTATTTCGGCTATTCTTATCAAATATCTCTTAATCAAATTGGTTCTTACAACTCAGGAACGCATAATATTACAATTGGATTAGATTTTTTACAATCTATCAGCAATTGTACTTGTACGCAAAATACTTCTCATAATTAAAAAAGCTCGATTAAATTTTAAAATTAAAACTCCGCTTCATAGTTTCTTAAAATGATTACATTTTTTTTGAGAAAGTACCATCATAATAAGTATTAATTGCTGAATGATACGTTTTATTGTTTAAAATGACATTTTTTACTTTTTATCCTGAAATATATTTACGATTTTTATGTTTTATCTTACAGCATCGTTTGTGAAGTCAATATTTCCGAACGAAGTTGAAGTCAAACTTAACTTTCATTTTATTAAATACATTTCAAATGCAAACACAAAACCAGATTGAAAATTTCCTTTTTCAGGGAAAATTTGATGAGGCCAGAGAATGTCTTTCTAACGGAGAAAATTTTAACGAACAATATCTCAAAAACAATTTTTCTCAAATAGTGGCCAAAATTATTGATGCCAAAGAAATTGATTTTATCGAAAAATTAATAAAGGCTAAATTTATTGAAACTGATATCTACGAATTGGATAGTTTTGACAAATCTATCTTTGCCCCACTTTCATTATATCTAAAAAATGATGACGATTCTATTTCTTTTTTCAAAGAATTGATGTCAAAAATGGACAATATTAATGACGAAATAAGCGATCAAACCCTGTTGGGTTATTTGCTTGAAAAAGGTATTTCTCCAAAAATAATCAAAGTTCTAATTGACGATTTTGGCGCAAATGCTCAATTTAAAAACAATGCCGGAGAGAATTTTATTTTTAAAATACTAAACATCCACGGTCTAGATACGGAAAAAGTAAAAGAATATATCTCTATACTTTTGGAAAACGGAGTTGATATTAATGAAAAGAACATTGTTGGTACTACGCCACTTTTAGGAGCCGTTAAAAGAAACAAAAAAGAGTTGATCCCGTTTCTACTTGAAAATGGTGCCGATCCAAATGAAACAGACAACTTGAACAACACGGCTTTTTATTATGCTGTTGCAGAACAGTTTTCTTATGATATGTACGACGCTTTGGCATCGATTTCTTCACCTGATTTTAATATTATCAATAAAGACGGACGAACTTTATTTACTACTTTTATTAGTTCAACTTCAGGTTCTGCAAGTGATATAAAGTTTTTAGAAAGATTATTGTCTGATGGCGCCGACGTTAATTTCTGCGCACAACATTACGGACAGCCAAAATCAGGAATTGATTTTATTGTAGAAAAGAAAGCGGATATTTTGAATACGGTTTTGGAGAATGCTTCTTTAGATGTCAATGAACAAGACAATCAAGGAAATACCATTTTGCATAAAGTCTGCGCGTACAACGTTAATTATGACCCTGAAATGGCCAAAGAAACTTATCGAAAAGTAAAACTATTACTTGATCAAGGCGCCGATATTTCGATTACAAATGATAAAGACGAAACTGCTTTAATGCTTGCCTCTAATGACAACCTGAAAATAAAAACGGTTGAACTTTTAATGAAACAATAAATTTAAAAAACGTAAAACATGTCAATGTCATTTATAGTTGCCTGTGAAAACGGTAACAGAAAAATAGCCGAATTGCTTCTTCAAAACAAAGAAGTAGACGTAAAATATACTGATGAATTAGGAAGAACTGCTCTTCATTATGCCGCACACAGAGGATATCTGGATATTGTGAAAATCCTAACTGAAGATGGTGCCGAAATCAATTATGAAGATCACCAAGGAGAAACACCTTTGTATTTTGCCTGTCTTCAAAAACAAAAGCAAACTGCGCTGTATCTTTTAGAACAAGGTGCAGAAATTACCAAAAATGATAAATACGGAAATAGTCTTTTACATTTAGTGGTTCAAACGGCTCAAATCGAAATTGCAACAAAGTTGCTTGAAGCGGGAATTGAAGTTAATTTACTGAATAACAATGGAGAAACTCCTTTATTATTGGCTTCTGCAAAATTAAATCGAGAAATTATTCAGTTGCTTTTAGATAAAGGCGCTGATATTAATGTGACCGACAAACAAGGAAATACGCCTTTATTATACGCTTGTTACACCAAATCGATTCCAATGGTGACTTTGCTTTTAGATAACGGAGCAGACATTAACCAAGTAAATCATACGGGCGAAAATGCTCTTTTAATTGCTTGTTACGAAACCAATAGAATGCTTGCCAAATTATTGGTCGAAAGAGGCGCAAATGTATTTACTTCAAACAACAATGGATATTCTCCTATTTGGTACGCTTGCGCGAATAATCAAAAGGAAATTGTGTCTTTGTTTTTAGAAAACGGCGTTGATGTTAATTACAGTAAACCTGTCGCTCAAGATACTTCTTCTATGAACGATTATTTGGATTGGATTGTAAGCGCAACAAACATCTCAAACGAATCTAGTTTTACACTAAACAGTTCTTATACCTACGGTGGAGAAAGTCTTTTGCATGTTGCTACCAAAAAAGGCAATTTAAGCATGGTAAAACTGCTGATAGAAGCTGGAGCAGATATCAATATTCAAGATGAATCTGGAAACACGCCTTTGCATTACAGCGCAGCCAATGGAAAAAAAGATGTCGTAAAATATTTATTAGAAAACAAGGCCGACGCCACAATTGTAAACATAAAAGAGCAAAAAGCAATTGATTATTCGAATGTAAAAGGTTTCAATGAAATCACAGAATTGATTATGAAATTTGCTCCTTCTGGAACTGTTGTAAATCCTATAAACACTCCACAACAAACCGAAGCACCAAAAGCAGATGCTGGAAATTCGATGGAAGCCAAGAAAAAAGCATTACTAGATTTAAAAGAACTTTTAGATGCTAGAATTCTAACTTCGGAAGAATTTGAAGCGGAGAAAAGTAAAATTTTGAAAGGGTAAAATTCCGAGAGATACCATCGAAATACTTCTTAGGGACTTATAGCTAAATAAGCTTATACTTTAAAAAAATAGTAATCAGGAATAAAGTTCATATGTAAAAAATAAAAAATGGCAGATCCAGTAGGAATTATACTAAAAGTAAAAATAGAACAGCAGGCACTTCAGCGATTTTTAAACAGTAAACAGCCCGAAAAAGAAAATCTTACGGGATTTACAGAAGATTTTCAGGAATATGAAACTATTAAGAATGAAAAAGTAAGTCATTTTTTTGCTAAACTTTTGTATGAGAGCAATGACAGTAACAATATATTTTTGTTTCACTACGATGAAAGTCAGACAACTTTATTTTTCGCATTTATATTAAACTACGATTATACTGCTTACCTGAATGCTTTGCTTTCGATAATAAAACATATGGGATTATTTACAGAAAAAAATACTGTTCTGTTAATGTCACCCACAAGTGGTGATCTTTATAAGCAATATAACTTAGAGTCAAATTCCTTAGAAAGCTCTAAAACCATATCAAAAGAGGTAATTGAAGATTATCAAGATACTTTCTGGAGCTTTTATGATAAAAAATTAGAAAGTTTTCCTGAGCCAGAAAAAGCGATCAGAAAGAGAAACTATTTTTATAAACCCATTATAACGGCCTACAAAAAATATGTCGCGTATATAGAAGAGCAATTAAAACCACAAAAGATTAAAGCAGCCACAAAGGAACAACCTTTTGAACTGGCAGATCCCTTTAGTGGCTTTTGCAGTTATGACGGTAAGGTATTTCGAAGAGGCTATTACAACTCCAAACATTATTCTGAGGAACCAGATAGAAGAATGGTAGAATACGAATTATTTGGAGCAGATCCTTATACTTTCCGTTTGATAACAGAAGATCTGTATGCTGACAAAAACCATCTTTACCAACAAACAGATAAATGGTTTTATGATATTTTTCGCGTTTTTATTCCCGTAACTGGTATTGATGGCGCCACATTTACATACATTGGCAATAAATATGAGCATTCATACTGTAAAGATAAAAACCATATTTATTACGATTTAAAAGCTATATCTGCAGACCCTAAAACATTTAAAGATCTTAATTTTGGATTTGGAAAAGATAAAGAGCATGTGTTTTTCCGTGGTGAAATAATCCCCATTAACACATCGGAATGCAGTATTGATAAGCACGGTTTTATAAGAGATAATATTAATATCTTTCATTACGAAACCAAGGTTCCTTTAGATGGAGCCACTTTTAAGGTACTAGAATGGGAATCTGATGTAAATCCTTTTATAGGAACATTTATTTTAGAAGATAAAAATGGACGGTATGAATTTACTTCCGCAACAAGACAAAAACCAGCAACTATAAACAAAATCTAATTTTGAACATGATTAAATTTCAAATCTCAAAATTGAGATTATCCTAAAAAGAATAATTTCTTACGTAAAATTTAAAGTGAAAATTAAAATATTAAAAGAACAATAAACATAAAAAAATGAAAAAAGCATTAAATACCACAATCTTATTTTTAGTAGTAATCGCAGGAAGTCTAGTTACGTCATGTTCTAACGTTTCGCCAGAAAAAACTTTTGATCTCGCTGTTTTAAATTCGAATTTATTATCCCGATTTGGCAGTAAGGAAATCAGCACTAAATTACAATCTGAAGCTCAAGTTTATGATGAAAGTCAAAAAAAGATGATTCCTTCTACTTATCAAGATGCTTTTAAATATGATATTTCAAATTTAGAAATTCAATTGAAAAAAATTAGTGAAATAACTGAAGATGATGACAATAAAGAAATGCTTCAGGCTTCAAAAGACTTATTTTCTTATGTAATTGCTAAAATGAAAGAAGGTTATTTACCAATTGCTAAAATGAAAGATGAAAAAGCTTCGCCAGAACAAATCGAAAAAGCAATAGCCGATTTTGATGCTTCAACGCAAACCGAAGTTGATGCCAAGTTTACCAAATTGATGACTGCTGGAAAGGCATACGCAGAAAAACATAACATTGATGCCAAATTTGGGATCTAAGATTTTAAGAAAATTAAATTTCATCATAAAAAATCGGGCATTCTCTGCCCGATTTTTATTTTTCGTAAATTAGTTTATTAATGAACGAAAAATCGATTAACAATTCTGTAATTATGATACAAAAACACTTTCCAATTGTTTTAACAACACTAATGCTGACTGTAATCATAAGCTGTAAAGACTCCAAAACAGTTAATAATGAATCGAACTCTGAAGTTGTAGAACTTAAAGCTGTTCCTGAAGTTGAAGAATCTACTACCGAATTCAAAAAAGATCCCGCCGATTTTATTCCAAAAAATTATGTTCCTTTTGGCACAATTTACGGCGATCTAAACAAAGACGGATTAAAAGACTGCGTATTAATCATAAAAGGCACAGATAAAAGTAAAATAATTACGCATGAAAGTCGAGGTCAATTAGATCGCAATCGCAGGGGAATTATTGTTCTTTTAAACAAAAACAATGGTTATGAATTGCTTCTAAAAAATGAAAATTGTTTTTCATCTGAAAATGAAGAGGGCGGCGTTTATTATGCTCCAGAACTTGATTTTGAAATAAAAGACGGAAAACTGTTTGTCAATTACGCACACGGAAGATATGGCTATTGGTCTTACACTTTTAGACCTCAAAACAATAATTTAGAATTAATTGGATACGATGCAAGCAGTCATCACGGTCCTGTTGTACTCACAGAAACCAGCATTAATTTCTTGACCCGAAAAAAGATCGTAAACCAAAATATAAATGAAAACACTTATGATGGTGAAGAAATTTTTGAGAAAACAGAATCCAAAATCGCTAGAACAAAATTGATTAAATTATCTGAAATTAAAGACTTTGATGAACTTGATTTATCTGACGAATAAAATGAAAACCCTATTCTGTAATAATACAAAATAGGGTTTTTCCTTTTATAGCAATACGTTTGCTAAGTTTCCTTAACCGTAATAATCTTCACTGGACACGCCTTTGCTGCCAATTCGCAACTTTCTACAATGGTATGATTTGGCGATTTTAGAGTAAAAAATCCTTTTGCATGCTGTGAATGAAGCAATACCGATTTTCCGTCTTTTTTGGACATTTGAAAATGAACCGGATCCATCTCAACGCAGTAATTACAGCCGATGCATTTGTCTCTTTGTAAAGTAACAATTACCATTACGCTTCAACAATTTTATATAATTTGTCAGACATTCTGATTCTGAATGGCAATTTTAAAGTACAATCGTCTCCTTTTGTCGCTTTTTCTGCCGCAAGATCATTCACAAACATTTCGTCGATAATCATTTCCTGAGCGCCTGTACTTGGTCCTGTAACCAAAATTTTATCTCCAACTTTAATATCGTAAGCCTCTATTTTGAATTGTCCAACTTCTGCTTTTGGGAAATAATGTGTTCCTTTCCCCACATACACCTTTTTCTGAGTCGCTGCAGATCCCGGAATATCACTCCATTCTCCTAATTCCTGACCTAGATAATAGCCTGACCAAAAACCACGATTGTACACGGTATTTAACGCTTCCATCCAAATTGCAGTTTTCTCTTTTGAAAAAGTACCATCGTAGTAGGCATCAATTGCTTCACGATACGTCTTAATGACTGTTGCTACATATTCTGGCGCACGTCCGCGACCTTCGATTTTTAAGACTTGAATTCCGGAGTCGATTACTTGATCTAAGAAATCCAATGTGCATAAATCTTTTGGCGACATCATGTATTCGTTATCCAATTCGATTTCGAAACCGGTTTCCTGATCAATAACGGTATATTTTTTTCGGCAGTTTTGTTTGCAGGCTCCGCGATTCGCAGATGAATTATGCGAATGTAAACTCAAATAACATTTTCCTGAAACCGCCATACACAAAGCGCCGTGTCCAAAAATTTCGATTTCCACTAAATTTCCGTTTGGCCCTTTGATCTGTTCTTTTTCAATTTGTTCCGTGATTTTCTTTACTTGACGTAAACTCAATTCACGGCTCAAAACCATCGTATCAGAAAATAAACTGTAGAATTTAATGGTTTCGATATTGGTCACATTCAATTGGGTCGAAATATGAACTTCAATTCCTATTGATCTTGCCATAGCAATTACAGCTTGATCAGAAGCAATTACAGCGGTAATATTCGCTTCTTTAGCTTTATTCAATAATGTTTTTACGACAGATAAATCATGATCGTAAATAATAGTGTTTAAAGTCAAATAGCTTCGAACATTTTTAGCTTCGCAACGATTGGCGATTTCTTTTAAATCTTCGATAGTGAAATTAACCGTTGATCTTGCGCGCATGTTGAGCTGTTCAACACCAAAATATACTGAATCACAGCCATTATCTAAGGCAGCCTGAAGCGATTCAAAGCTTCCCGCGGGAGCCATGAGTTCGATTTTGTTTGTAATAGTCATTTTTGATTTTATTATTCCAATGATATGTTATCCGAATCTACTCTTCTAACAATTTGCAAAAATAATGTGGGGATAGATTACGTTCCTATGATTTATATCATAGTCTATACTTTAAAATTATCCTTAGCAGTTTAATTTTTAAAACATAGCCCAAGGTTTCAACCGTGGAAACCTGTTGTTACGTAACAATGAGGATTCCCGTTGTGTACACACGGTTGAAACCGTGGGCTATGTTGTGATAAAGATTGAGCACCGATTTGATAATCAATTAATTCCTTACGGTTTTTGGTTGCCCAAATGGCGTGAATCCATAATTTTGTAAAAGAATGCGACATTGTAAATTAGGGTTTAAAGAACCGCTAATTTACAATTTTATACACTTTATCTGACAATCTTATTCTAAACGGAACTTCAAAAGTAACTTTATCACCAATTTTAGCAGATTGAGTTTCTGCGCCATCAACGATGATTTTATCCATTACCAATTCCTGATCTCCCGTTGTTGGACCAGAAATAAGGATTTTATCACCAACGTTTAATTCGTGATTTTCAACAGTGAATAGTCCCACTTGTGCTTTTACATAATAATGTTCTGCTTTTCCAAGAAGTACTTTTTTTACTTTTACTTTCTGACGGATATCAGCAGGCTTTTGAGCTGTCGCCAAAGCAGTTTCTGGCAAGTCGCCTGAGTGTTTGAATTTTAAATTCTCTGATTTTCCTTTTCTGAAAACCTTATTTCCAACTTGCTGACCTGTTCTTAATCGGACTTGATCAACCAAAGGCATGTGAATAATATCCAGACATTCTGTAGAACAACAGTTTTCCATTGCCGCTTTACATTCGTCACATTGAATGAATAATAAATGGCAGCCGTCGTTTTCACAATTGGTGTGGTTATCGCAAGGTTTTCCGCATTGGTGACATTGAGAAATGATATCATCTGTAATTCTTTCGCCCAGACGATTATCAAATACGAAGTTCTTACCAATGAATTTGCTTTCTAAACCTTCTTCCTTCAATTGTTTCGCATAGTTGATAATTCCACCTTCTAATTGATACACGTTTTTGAAACCTTGGTGTTTGAAATACGCACTGGCTTTTTCACAACGAATTCCTCCAGTACAATACATTACCAGATTTTTATCTTCTTTATGATTTTGAAGCTGTTCGTTGATAATTGGCAAACTCTCTCTAAACGTTTCAACGTCTGGAGTAATTGCATTTTTGAAATGTCCAACTTCACTTTCGTAGTGATTTCTAAAATCTACTACAATTGTATTTGGATCATCAAGGATTTCATTGAATTCTTTGGCTTTCAAGTGAACGCCAATATTAGTTACATCAAAAGTATCATCGTTTAAACCGTCGGCAACGATTTTGTGACGCACTTTGATTGTCAATTTTAAAAACGAATGGTCATCATGTTCTACAGCTACATTCAAACGTAAGCCTTTCATGAAATCGTAAGCTTCAAGAGTTTCTCTAAAAGCGTCAAAATTTTCGGCAGGAATACTCATTTGAGCATTTATTCCTTCATGGGCAACGTAAATTCGGCCTAATGCATCAAGGGCATTCCAGGCTAAGAATAAATCATTACGAAATTTTTGTGGATCTTGAATTTTGGCATACGCATAGAAAGACAACGTTAGTCGTTGTTTACCTGCATCATCGATCATGATGGCTCTTTCTTCTGCGCTTAAAGTGTTGTACAGTTGCATGCTATAAACAGTTATTAAGTGAGAAATTATTTTTTGAAGGTGCAAAGGTAACAAAAAAGGTTCAGAGGTGCAAAGGTTCTAAGGGACTGAGTTTTTTGAAGGTATTAAGGTGCTGAGATACTAAGGTTCTCAGGTTTTAGTTTTACTCCATAAAAAAAGCACCAAATGGTGCTTTTATAAATCTTTGTTACTTTGTCGCTTTGAAGCTTTGTCCCTAAAAACTCAGAACCTTAGTATCTCAGCGCCTTAGCGCCTAAAAAATTAACAAAACTCATTAAACGCATCTTGCAAGTTCTCAGCGATTAATTCAGCTGGACGACCTTCGATGTGGTGACGCTCTAACATGTGAACCAATTCTCCGTTTTTGAACAAAGCCATAGATGGCGATGATGGAGGAAAAGGAAACATATGTTGTCTTGCAGCATCAACAGCTTCTTTGTCAACACCTGCAAAAACTGTAATAAGGTGATCTGGTTTTTTAGCGCCGTCTAAACTCATTTTTGCTCCTGGACGTGCATTTCTAGCAGCACATCCGCAAACAGAGTTTACAACAACTAAAGTGGTACCTTCGGCTTTAATAGCATTTTCTACAGCCTCAGCACTATGTAAATCTTGAAACCCAGCAGCTGTTAATTCAGCCTCCATTGGTTTTACCATATCTAGTGGATACATATTCTTGTCTTTTAAATTTTACTTTTGATCTGCAAAGTTACAAAGTTTACTCGCAACTAGTTAATTTGAAGTATAAAGTTTTGTTATAGTTCGATATTAAATCTTTACAGTTCAACTCTTATTATATTCTTTAATAGTTAAGATGCCGTTTCTCTTAACTGTTTGTGTGGAAATTGATAATTGTATTGTTTCAAATAACTATTTTTCCCTCTTTTATGATGAGTTGTAAAAACAGTCGATTTATCTTTTTCCAAAATTTCGATAGTCGCTAAATAGTTACTAAAATATTTTCTAATTATCTGTATGCTATTTACTTCAATGGAGTAAATCGTTTTTTTTCCTTCGTTTTTTATAGCAACCAGACCCGCTTTTTTTAATTCTAAAAGATGTTTGGATATTGTTGACTGTGCCAGCGGAATCAATTCCACTATTTCGCCACAAGTTCTGTTGTCCTTTTTCCATAAAAGGGTCATAATCTGAATTCGTACAGAATGACCAAGTGCTTTACAAATTTTACTTATCGATTCTATTTCCGAATCAAATTTTAAGTCCTTAGAAATTCCCATTTTTATTACTGCAATTAGTTCATTATCGCAAAACATCGATGATATTTTGAGAGTAGCAAATCTAAGTGATCTTGTAATTTTGAGACATCCTCAAAAAGTCATTAAAACAAGAAAATAAGTCAAATTTTTGTTTGCTGAGTTAAACCTTTCTTTTAAAAATTGCTCGAAATAATGCTTTAATAAATGGCATTTTTGGACATTTTAAAATCACCTTTAAATCTTCAATCAGCGTTGTTTCTTCATCTAAAAACTTAAAAATCAGCGTTGGCCTTCCTTTCTTAAATAAAGAAGAAAAAATAGTACTTCCCAATTCATTATTACGATAGAGAATATCCAAAAGCAATAAATCGTAAAACCAAAATCTGTTTTTTTTATAAAATGTCTTCATACTTAGCGATCCTGAAGCTTCGGGAGAAGTATTGTTTTGAAGAAAATTTACTAATTCTGAAGATTTTTTATCTGAATTTTTAAAGGTATAACCTGTACTCGCTTTTGTCCAACCGCCCGCAGTTCCTATATTTAAAACTCGTTTGGTGTTTTTTTTCCAAAAAGGATAACAGGTCATCGGGATACTTCCCTGCTCTTTTTCTAAAATTTGATATTGGCTTACGCCGAGTTTCTTCAGATAACTTTGAATTTCATTTTCGTATTCTTCTTTTGGCAATAGCTTTTCTGAAAACAAAGTATATTCCACCAAAGCTTCGGTTTTTGAAGTTGGCAAAACGTACATAAATCTCGTATTCCCTCTTTGCTCTACCGAAAAATCCATGAAAGTAACTTCTTTTGGATTGAAAATTTCTTGTTCTGATTTTATAAACCAACCCACAAAATGCTGCTGTAAAACGGGATATTTCTTTTGACTTTCGGTGAAAGCCTTCGTATAAATGCTATTGAAAAGGTAATTGCATGTGTATCGATTTTCTTCAGTTCCAACGAAAATATGCGTTTCGAGTTCGTTAATATCGGTTACTTTTTCATTTAAAAAAGTAATGTTTGAATACTTAGAAAGTGCTGAAAAAACAAAATTATAAAAATCTAAACCGTCAATTTTATTGTACTGATAAGGTTTCAACGCCAAATGACGATTAAAATCTTGATTTGCAAACAAAGCGGAATCCCATTTTTTTGAAACAATCGAATTCCAAACTGAATTTTCTTTTTCCCAAAAACACCAAGTTCTGTCGTTGACTTTTTTGGAATCTTGATCTAACAGTAAAATCGCTTTGTCTGCAAATTTTCCAGATAAAACCATTTTGTAAACTGTCATTAAAGATGCGAGTCCGCTTCCTGTAAAAATGTAATCGAAATGTTGAATTTGTGAAGAGTGCATTTCTCAAAAATAAGAAAAATTTATTCTTGTAGTTTTTCTAAAAGCATTTTAAAATCCTTTGGCGCTAAATAGTTTGAATATTGAAAGATAATTTCATTCTTCTCATTCAACACACACAAAACGGGATAAACGATTTGATTATTCTGAGTTCCCAATTGCAAAGCCAGTTCATGAACGCCGATATTATTCCCAGAAGGCTGATATTTAAAAGTGTGATTATTGAATAAAATATCTCGTTTTTCCTCGGCATTAAAATCAACAAAATAGAAATCGGAGTTTAGGTTTTGAATGATTTCCTGATTTTTGAAAGTCGTATTTTTCATGCGCTGGCAAAATTGACACCAATCGGTATGGATAAAAACTATGATTTTGCGATTTTGAATTTGCTGCAAATTGTCTATTTCTTCAAAAGAATTGCTTTTTAACTGGCAAAATCCTGTTGAAGTTATTCCGAAAAAGAGAATAAATAGAGGAAGCTTTTTCATATTGTTATTTGTCTTTTTTGCCACAGATTAAAAGGATTAGAAAGGATTTTTATATTTCGCTTGTCACCCTGAGCGTAGTCGAAGGGCGCTCCAATTGGAACGGGCTTCGACTACGCTCAGCCTGACAAAGGGAAACAATATCTTTAAATTTTTAACACATAGAAACATAGAATTTTTGACTTATAGAAAGATTACAAAAAAGCTAGCTCTCACACATAGCTATGTGAATTGATGCGAGTGAAACGCCTTTTTTTCACAAAGCTGAACTATGTTTCTATGTGTTTAATTTATCTAACCACAAATTTCACTAATTAACGCAAATTAAAAGTTTCTATATTTCATTAAAAATTCGTGCTAATTTGTGTAATTCGTGGCAAAAAAAATCCAACAAATCATTTTAATCTGTGGCTATAAATTTTATCTAAAAGTATATCGCAATCCAAAAAACCCACGGATAGTTTGATTCTGCCCGTAAACATAAGTCGTGTCAAATGTCAAACCGTAGGGATTATCGGGCGTAACCAGAACTTTTCCAGCCGAATCGTATTGCACATTTTTATCAAAAGGATCATTGGTTCTTGAAATCAAAAACGGATTATTTTGTTTGGGTGTAAAGTTCAGCAGGTTTTTGACTCCGCCATAAACTTCAAAGTCTTTCCAGCCCGAATAGGTAAATTGAATGTTCTGAATACTATACCAAGGCGATTTCGGACTTCTTGGATCGGTTTCGCTCAACAAAGGCAAATTCATCGGACTATACACATTTCCTGTATAATCCATTGACAAATTCCAAGGCTGAATTTTATAGGAAACGCTCCACGTTCCTGTGAAGTTCTCTGTTAAAAAAGGTCGTTGCGAAATTCCGTTTTCTACATTTTTATTATCTAAAACCGTTGCACCAACAATAAATTTAAGTCCTGACGGAAAATTAAGATCCACATTGGTGCTGATTCCCTGACTTATCGCATAACCGTCAATATTGTCGTAGATGATTTTATTTGGATCAGTTTCATAATCTGAAATGATTTTATTGCTGAATCTCGTGTAGAAAGCCGTCGTTTCAATTCCCATAAAAGTTCCGTTTCCAAAATTTATTTTCTGAATATAATTCAAATTGACGTTTACCGATTTTTCCGGATTTAAATTATTGGCAATTACAACATCTCGCGACCCCGTTAAAGCCGCGTGATCTTCGGTAAATAAATTCACAACGCGAAATCCAGTTCCGGCATTTAATCTAAAAATAGTGTTTTCGTTGGCTTTAAATCGATACGCAAATCTCGGTGTAAAAATTGATCCGTGAATCGAATTGTAATCGTAACGCATTCCTAACAAAACCTGACTTTTTGGAGAAATCGTGATTTCGTCTTGAACAAAAATTCCTGGAAGCCAAGTGTTTTCAGCTTCTTTTGTTGCAGTCGTATTGTCATCATAATAGGTGTAACGACTTGCAATTCCAGCCAGTAAATCATTTCTTCCTATTTTTTTATCCCAAGTCAACTGCAGAAATCCAATTTTCTGATTAGCGATATAAGACGTTGTTCCGTATCGACTGTCTTGATAATGAACATTTCCAGAAAACGAAAGCATCAGTTTTTCTTCAAATGGCAATTGATAACTTCCAATTAATTCGGCTCTTTTGGTATAAATACTTTCGCCATAAATTTCGTCGCCACCACGGTATTTTTTCTCCCAGCGAACGTCTCCGCCCCAGCGATCTTCGTACATTCCGCGTGCTGCAATCGTAAAAAGGCGATTATGATTTCGCTTAAAACTCCATTTATTAAAAACCGAAATTCGTTCAGAAAGCGTGACATCGGTAAAATTGTCTTTGTCTTTATCCACAACCTGATCGTAATTGAAATAATTAATTCCGATTAATGAAATTGCTTTTTTCCCAACATTAAACTTTGTTGCCAAATCCAGATTGCTTTCAAAGTAAGAAGTCGTAAAATA
>NZ_CAMLIX010000112.1 GCF_946479975.1 uncultured Flavobacterium sp. | reverse complement strand
TATTTTTGAAAAGTTTGACCACGTTGAGGTCTTTAAAACTTTTGAAGAGCTGTCCCTTTAGATGTAAATAATCCAAGCCAAAATAAAGTACTTAATATTTGTGAAGTGGTCATATTGGAGCGAAAATTATCTGAAAAACATTATTGGCTGCCCTTAAAAAATGCAGACGTGAATATGTACGTGGAATTTCCACAGAATCAAGGATGGTAGACAATGGACTATTTTAATAAACTAAAAAAATATAGAATAATGAGATTTATACAGCTTAAAATAGTGTTATGTTTTGCAGTATTTACTTTGTTACCTGCTAAGATCCTTGCACAAAATAATCAGAAAATAAATTTATCAGGAATTATAACTGGAGCAGAAGGCAAACCAATCGAAAACGCAACGTTGATAAGTAATCAGGATAATGTTTCGGTTACTACAGATGCATCAGGAACTTATTCGATTACGGTAACACCAGATGCAGATTTGGTAGTGCAGGCAGCAGGATATCAAACACTTTCGATTAAGGCTTCTGTTGGTATAGACGATATAAGTCTTGATCTTATTGCAGATGATCAGGTACAGATTGCTTTCAAAAAAGAAGATGCCCAAAATTTATTAGGTGGTGTTTCTTATATCAACGTGCCTCAAATAATCGACAAAAATTATACAACCTACAGTCTTGACGGAATTCAGTCACTTGTGGGAGGTTTTAATGGAAGTTTATGGGGTATGGGAAGCTATCTTGTATTAGTAGACGGAGTTCCAAGAGATGCTACTTCGGTACTTAGTACCGAAATAAGTCAGATTACCTTGTTAAAAGGAGCATCTGCGGCAGCGCTTTACGGAAGCCGTGCTGCGAAAGGAGTAATTTACATCACAACTAAAAAAGGAAAAATCCAAAAACAGCAAATTTCAACAAGATTAGACAATGGTTTATTTATACCAAAAAGTCTTCCTAAATATCTGGGCTCTGCAGAATACATGCAGTATTATAACCAGGCTAGAGCCAATGACGGTTTAGATCCTTTGTATACAGATGAGACTATTTATAATTTTGCTTCGGGGAAAAATCCGTACAGATATCCAAACGTGAATTATTATGCACCAGAATACATAAAGAAATTTTATTTTAACTACGATGCAAACGTTGAAATTACTGGCGGTAATAAAGTAGCGAGATATTTTACAGACGTTAATTTTATTTCGCAGCAAGATCCTTTGCAAGATTTTGGTGAAGCAGCAAACAATAATATGAACAGATTTAATATTAGAGGTAATGTTGATCTTAGTATTAATGATAGAATTTCTGCTACAATTGGTGCTAATGCAATTTATTCTAATACAAGAGGAGTAAATACAAATTACTGGCAAAGTGCAGCTACACTGAGACCGCATTTATTCAGTCCGTTATTGCCTATTAATATGATTGAACCTGGAGATAATGCTACATTGGCTTTGGCAAACAGCAGTAATTACATCATCAACAATCAGTATCTTTTAGGTGGTACGCAGCTTAATCCGACCAATCCGTTTGCGGCAATTTATGCGGGAGGATATAATACATTTACAAGTCGTCAGTTTCAGTTTAACACAGGTGTCAATGTCAAATTGGGAGATGTATTAGAAGGACTTTCATTTCATACCAATTTTGCGGTAGATTATGCGACTTCATATACGCAGTCTTATAATAATGCGTATGCAACTTATGAAGCAAATTGGAATACGTATGCCGGATTTGATCAAATCACTTCTTTAACAAAATACGGAAAAGACGCTAAATCTGGAATACAAAACATCAGTAATAGTGCCTTTGCTCAAACTATCGCTTTTTCGGGACAATTTGATTATGTAAAAAAAATAAAAGACCAGCATAATATCTCAGCAATGCTTATCGCTAATGGATTTCAGCAGTCACAATCGGCTGTGTACCATAAAACCAGCAATGCCAATTTAGGATTAAACGTAGCCTATAATTTTGACCAAAAGTATTTTGCAGAATTCAATGGTGCCTATGTTCACTCTGCCAAATTTGCTGAGGGTCAGCGTGAAGCATTTTCTCCAACCATCTCTGTGGGATGGAAATTATCTCAGGAAGATTTTATGAAAAATAGCGAAGCAGTAGATAATCTTAAATTAACAGCTTCAGCAGGAATCCTGCATACAGATCTTGATGTTAACAATTATTATTTATATCAAAGTATTTACACGCAGACAGACGGAGCTTGGTACAGCTGGAGAGATGGAGCACTTAACAGAAGTACAGACTCCAGAAGAGGTGAAAATTTAAATCTAAGTTTTGCAAAAAGAAAAGAAATTAGTGTTGGTATCGAAGGTTCGTTCTTCAAGAAATTTATCACATTAAACAGTAATTTTTTCATCAATAAAATAGAAGGAAATATTATTCAGGTAGCAAGTTTGTATCCTAATTATTATACTACAAGCTGGCCAAATACTTCGTTCATTCCTTACATTAATTATAATGATGACAAACGTACAGGTTTTGATTTTGATTTAAGATTGAATAAAAAAGTAGGAAATGTAGATTTAGCACTTGGATTTACAGGAACTTATTTGAATACCGAAGCTTCTAAAAGAGCAGAACTTTATGAGAATTCATATCAAAACAGACAAGGCAGACCTTTAGACGCTTTGTGGGGACTTAAGAATGACGGTTTCTTTAGAGATGCGCTTGATATTCAAAACTCGGCTTCGCAAACTTTTGGACAAGTTAAACCGGGTGATATTAAATACAAAGATCAGAATGGTGACGGTATCATCGATGTTAAAGATGAGGTTTATCTAGGTAGAGCAGGCTGGAGCGGAGCGCCGCTTACTTTTGGAGTTAACTTTACTGCGAAGTGGAATAATTTTACCTTTTTCACATTAATTACCGGTCAGACTGGCGCTTATGGTATGAAAAATAATTCGTACTACTGGATAGACGGTGAAGATAAATATTCTGTAAATGTTCGCGACAGCTGGACAGAAGAAACAAAAGATACTGCAAAATTCCCTCGATTGACGTCATTAAATAGCGATAACAATTACCGCTCATCAGATTTCTGGATTTACAGTACCAACAGAGTTGATCTTTCTAAGGTTCAGATTACATACGATTTTCCAAAAAAAGCACTGAATAAAACTTTCTTTAACGGACTTAGTGTTTATGCACTTGGAGCTAACCTGTTGACAATTGCGCAAGAGAGAGAATTTATGGAAATGAATATTGGAGATGCACCGCAAAACAGATATTTCAATCTAGGGCTTAAAGCATTATTTTAAATTTTAGAAACACTTAATTTAATTATTATGAAAATAAAATTATTAACTCTTATATCGGTTATGTTTGTTTTTTGCAGCTGTGATGACTTGATTGAACCGGCTATAGAAAATAACAGAGGATTGAAGGATATGTACGCTGAAGCGGAATATGCACAGGGAATTCTTCTAAATGCATATACCAGACTTCCAGGAAACTCTTGGTCTTTTAATGATGTTGCGACAGACGATGCTGTTACCAATGATATCAATAACAGTTATCTTAAAATTGCGACAGGTCAGTGGACTGCCAATTTTAATCCATTAGATCAATGGACAAACTCAAAAAGTGCGATACAGTATTTGAATATATTTCTTGCTGAAGCAGATAAAGTAAAGTGGGCAAAAGATGAAAAAGTAAGTGTTTTGTTCAAAGACAGATTAAAAGGTGAGGCTTATGGTCTTCGCGCACTTTATATGTATTACTTACTGCAGGCTCATGGAGGAGTTGGAGCAAATGGAAATCTTTTGGGAGTTCCAATTGTATTAGAACCTCAAACTTCAACTTCAGACTTTAATATTGCTCGTGGTTCGTTTGAAGATTGTATGAAACAGTTGTATGCAGATGTTGCAAAGGCTGTTGAACTGCTTCCTTTAGATTTTGAAGATGCGACAACTTTGCCTCCAGGATATGATAATTTAGCAGATTATAACCGAGTTTTTGGTCAATATGCAAGACAGAGAATGTCATCGAGAATTGCACAAGTTGTAAGAGCTCAAGCGGCTTTATTGGCTGCAAGTCCTGCATTTAGTGCTGCAAGCGGCACAAATTGGGAAACTGCTGCTAAATATGCTGGAGAATTATTAAACCTTAATGGAGGCATTGCCGGTATTGATGCCAACGGATTAAATTGGTACAACAACACTGCTGAATTAAGCAGTTTGGGCGGAGGAGTAAATCCTAAAGAAGTTATTTGGAGATCGGATATTGCAGAAAGTAACACTTTAGAAAGTGATAATTTTCCGCCAACACTTTTTGGAAAAGGACGTGTAAATCCGACTCAAAATTTGGTTGATGCTTTTCCTATGGCTAACGGATTTCCTATTGCAAACGGAGCAAGTACTTATAATCCGAACAATCCGTATGCAAATCGTGATCCGCGTTTACAGAAATTTATTCTCGTAAATCAGGCTACTGCTGGTGTAAATAATACAGTAATCACAACAGCAAGTGACGGGACTACAAATGATGCCTTGAATAAAGTAGGTACATCAACACGAACTGGTTATTATATGAAAAAATTACTGCGTCAGGATGTTAATTTAAATCCGAATGCAGTAAACAATCAGAGACATTATAAACCGCGCATGAGATACACAGAACTATATTTGATTTATGCCGAAGCTGCAAACGAAGCTTGGGGACCTCTTGCAACTGGTTCTGCTGGTTTTTCAGCTTATGATGTCATTCAGGCTTTAAGAAAAAGAGCAGGAATTGCACAGCCCGATTTGTACTTAGAATCTATTAAAGCAGATCAGTCGGCTATGCGTAATTTGATTAGAAATGAACGCCGATTAGAATTGTGTTTTGAAGGATTTAGATTTTGGGATCTTCGCAGATGGGATTTAAATTTAACTGCTGCGGCAGAAGGAATGAAAATTCAAGCAGGCACTTATCAAAAGATTACCGTAGAATCTCGACTTTTTCAAGATTATATGAAATATGGTCCAATTCCATATTCTGAAGTTTTAAAATTTAATGCTCTTATTCAAAACAAAGGATGGTAGAATGATCTATCTAATATGTGTTGTACTAAATAATATAGAAAAATGAAAAACAAGATATTTTTAATGGCTGCCGTTCTTTTTGTCTTATTGACGGCATGCACCAACGAAGAGCAAGATTTTGCAGATTACGAATATTCAGCAGTTTATTTTGCCTATCAGTTTCCTGTGAGAACCATAACATTAGGAGAAGATATATTTGATACTTCGCTGGACAATGCACACAAGTGCAAAATAATGGGAACTTTGGGCGGTGTTTATAACAATGATAAAGAGGTAACAATTGATGTTTCGGTTGCCAATTCTCTTACATCAAACCTTTTATTTAACAGCGGTGGAGATCAAATTGTTGCCATGCCTGCTAATTATTACACACTTTTGAGTAACAAAATTGTGATTCCCAAAGGGGAAATTATTGGAGGAGTTGAGGTACAATTGACAGATGCTTTTTTTGCAGATCCTCTTGCAATAAAAAAGACATATGTTATTCCGCTTCAAATGACAAAAGTGGTCAACGTAGATTCTATTCTATCAGGAAAAGCACTTGTTGCAAATCCGTTAAGAGCTTTATCTTCAGACTGGAGCGTAACGCCTAAAGACTTTGTTTTTTATGCCATTAAATATGTAAATCCTTGGGATGGTTTTTATTTAAGAAGAGGAAAAGACACTTTTGTGGGCAATAATGGCAATACCGCTCTTAACAGAGTAGTTACCCGACACAGTGCTTATGTAGAGCAAGATCAGGTTTCTAGAATTAATACATTGTCATTGAAAACGATAGATTTTCCAATTACAATTAAAGATAACGTTGGAGCCAATGTGAATTTTAATCTAGTACTCACATTTGATAACGAAAATAACTGTACCATTTCTGGAAACACTACTCAGTTTACCGCCACTGGTACAGGTAAATTTGTGAAAAAAGGAGAAAAAAATAGCTGGGGAAGTAAAGATCGTGATGCGCTTTACTTAGATTATAAAGTTAATTTTCAAGATTTTAGTCTAACAACCAAAGATACATTAGTGCTTCGTGATAGAGGTGTGACTACTCAATTGTTCACGCCTGTTGCCAAATAATTGCAAGTGTATTAAATGTATAAATCTAAACAATTATGAATAAACTATATAAAATGGCGATGCTGTGCTGTGTTGCAACAGCAGTTTGGTCCTGTACCAATGATGGTGTTCTGGATTTTGAATATGATAAGCCAGAATCAGTGGCCAATCAAGAAAAAATAGACGCCTACAAAGATTTAAAAATATATGTTGACAGAGCCGCTAATCCAGATTTTAAACTGGGTGCCGGAATTTCGTTATCAGAATATGTTTCTGGCGGTATAGTCAAAAGACTTGTAGATCGTAATTTTAACGAAATTACAATGGGATATGAAATGAAACATGGAGCAGTAGTTAAAAATGACGGTACTTTAGATTTTGCAGAAATTACAAAATTACTTGCTGCCAGCCAGCAGTCTGGAGTTACAGTATTTGGACATACTTTGTGCTGGCATGCCAATCAAAATGCCACTTATTTAAACAGTCTAATTGCTCCTGTAGTAATTCCGTCAACCGGAGGACCAAGCTGGGATCTTGTAACAGGAAATGATTTTGAAACCGATAATTCATCTAATTATCAAATCAATTCAAATTTAACAAGCGCCATTACCGCAGCAGGAGGCGGTGCAAACGGATCTGGAAAAGCACTTAAACTTACCAATGCAGCCGTTCGTGCAAACGATTGGGAAGCTCAGTTATTTGTAAAATTTTCTCCAGCAGTTCAAGTGGGTGAAAAGTATCAGCTTTCAATGGATGTGCGTTCAGATGTAAATGCTTCTTATTCTACACAGGCGCATGTAACGCCTGGTGCCTATAAACATTGGGACTTTTTCGGAACTATTTCTTCAACTCCATCTTGGACAACTTATACCAAAGAAATTACGGTTTCTGCAGAAATGGCTACTTGTGGCGCAATAGCCTTTAATCTTGGAAAAACAGCTACTAATTTTTATTTTGATAATATCACCTTAAAGAAATATAATGCAACAGGTGGAAGTACGATTATTAATAAAACTCCAGAACAGAAAAAGGCTATAATTAGTGAAAGACTGGAGAATTGGATAGGAGAAATGGTTAAAAAATGTGCTCCAAATGTAAAAGCTTGGGATGTAGTAAATGAGCCAATGGACGATGGTAAGCCTTATGAATTAAAAACAGGTATTGGAAAAACACTTACAGCAGATGAGTTTTACTGGCAGGATTATTTAGGAAAAGATTATGCTGTTGAAGCATTTAGACTTGCAAGAAAGTATGGAAATCCAACAGATAAATTATTTATAAATGATTATAATCTGGAATACAATCTGGACAAATGTAAAGGACTTATCAAATATGTTGAATATATCGAAAGTAAAGGGCAGAAGATTGACGGTATTGCAACGCAGATGCATATCAGCATTAATTCAAATAAAGAAAATATCGCATCAATGTTTCAATTAATGGCTGCAACTGGAAAGTTGGTAAAAGTATCAGAACTCGATATAACGCTTGGCACTACTACAAACGTAACTGCAGAACTTCTTCAAAAACAAGCAGACATGTATAAATATGTAGTAGATATGTACACGAAATATATTCCTGCTAAACAACGATACGGAATTACAGTTTGGGGAATTACCGACAGTAAAAAAGATTCTTCTTGGCTTCCTGGAGAAAAACAAGCTTTATGGAACTTAGAATTTACGCGAAAACCTGCATACACAGGCTTTGCAGATGGACTTAACGCCATGAAGTAATACATTTAAAATTAAAGAATTAAAGCTCGGTGCAATTGAAAAAATGCATCGGGCTTTTTTGTTTTTCCATCAAAATAAAACAGATTTCAGACGTTTTTTTTGGCAACCGATTGTTATTTCGATTTTTTTTACATGGTTATGGTCTATTTTACCATAAGTTATAGTCAAAAATGTGCATAAATACGACTTATTTAGTAGTTTTTTACCTATATTTTTTTACTTTTTTAAGGAATTTACCACATTTTTTAATATTATATTTTATTTATAAAATTAATCAGTTCGCTACTAAATCTCTATTTTTTATTTTTAAAATTATTTTCAAAATGAATAATCAATAATTATTTGTTTTAAAATTTATTTTTAATGTTTTTATTTTAGCTTTTTTTTGTTTTATGTTTAATAAAAATATAATGCAACCGATTGTTTATGAAAGTTGTTTTTTTATATTTGTTAGAGAGATTCAAGTCATCATAATAGATTCAAATCGAGATACTTTTAGTCAAGATAGAATTTTTCAACAAGTAAAATAACCAAAATAATATAATACAAACTTTTCATGAATTAACACAAACAAACCATTAACTATTAAACCAAACAAAAACAATTAGTATGAAATTAAAACTCAAAATTGCACTAACCGGACTGCTGCTTATAAGTAGTCTAAGTATAATGGCACAATCAAAGACCATTCAGGGCGTGATTACCGATCCTTCTGGATTCCCGTTACCTGGTGCTAGTATTACTGTTGAAGGTACGCAGAATAGCGCATCAACAGATTTTGACGGTAAATATTCTTTAAAGGATGTTAACCCTACCGATAAAATAACCTATTCTTATGTTGGCTTAATTTCTCAAACCATTACAGTGGGTCAAAGAAGTTCAATTAATGTTACGCTTGTTCAATCTACACAAAATTTAAATGAAGTTGTAGTTGCCTATGGTACTCAAAAAAGAGCTAAAGTAACTGGGGCAATTTCTACTGTAACTTCAAAAGATATTGTGGCTGTACCTATTACAAATGCAGAATCTGCTTTGCAAGGTCGTGCTGCAGGGGTTACAGTTGTAAATGGTGCACCTGGTTCTAGTCCGACAGTTAATATTCGTGGTCTGGCTACAATGGGTAACAGTGCTCCTTTATATGTAATCGATGGAGTTCTAACGGGTAACCTTTCAGGATTAAGTCCTAACGACATTGAAAGTATTTCTGTTTTAAAAGATGCTTCAACTACAGCTCTTTACGGATCAAAAGCTTTTAATGGGGTTATTGTTGTAACTACTAAAAAAGGTAAAAAAGGGCCGGGACAGCTTAGTTTCAGCACTTATGTTGGAGGTCAGGAAGTTACAAAGAGATATAGTGTTTTAAATACACAGCAATATCTGCAGTATGCTTAAGATCTAGGAAGTGACTTAACAGCCAGAGCAGCAGAATTTGGTAATATCAATACCAATTGGCAGGATCAAATTTTTCAAACAGGAGTAATGCAGGATTATAACCTGAGTTTCTCAAACGGAACAGAAAATGCGACAAGCCGTTATTCTGCTGAATATTTGAAACAAGAAGGTGCAATCATCAATACAGGTTTCGAACGTTATTCTTTTAGAGCAAATAATACGCAGGATATTGGTAAATTAAAATTAGGAAGCAACATTGGAGTTTCATTCAGTAACATCAATCCAGAACGTAGTTCAGGAGGAAGAACTTTGTTAGAGCATGCTATTAAAATGGCACCGTACCTTCCAATCTACAATGCAGCTAATTTAGGAGGATACCAAGGACCGAGCGCGATTGACGGTAATGATGCAGAAAACCCTGTTCGTGTTGCCAATTTAGGATATCAGAAAATTAATAATTTATCTATAATTGGAAACATATTTGCCGAATTAGAAATCTACAAAGGATTAAAATTCAGATCACAAGTTTCGTTGGATTATTACACCGGAAAAGATCATACGTTTATTCCAAGTTACCAAGATGGTTCTGCTCATAAACAAGCATTTTCTTCTACGAATGAAACAAATACGCAAGGTCAGACTATTGTGTTTGATAACAGTTTAAACTACAAAACGACTATTGCAGAAAAGCATAACATCGAAGTATTAGGAGTTATCACTAAAATTGACGGAAAAGGACAAAGTTTAGCAGCAGGAAGCCGTTATTATATTTCAAATGATATTGATCAATTACGATATAATGAAGGAAGTTTAAGCTCTTCAAATTTCGTAGAAAAAAATATTGGATATATCGCTCGTATCAACTACGATTACAATGACAGATATATATTAGCACTTTCAGGACGTAGAGATGCATCTTCTCGTTTTGGAGCTAATAATCGCTGGGGTAATTTCTACTCAGTAGCTTTAGGTTGGAACATAGCCAAAGAAGCTTTCATGGAAAATTCTATTTTCAGCACTTTAAAACTTAGAGCAAGTACGGGAACAACAGGAAATGACAGAATCAATAACTATCAGTACAGCGCTTCATTATTGGCAGATTATAATTATCCAATTGATGGAGGAAACGCACAAGGTGTTTCGCTGAATATTGCGGCAAATCCAGACTTAAAATGGGAGTCAAAACTAGATAGAAATATAGGTTTAGATTTTGGTTTGTTTGACGAAAAATTCACAGGTTCTTTCGAATATTTCAATAATAAAAGTACTGATGTTCTTTTTGCAGTTCCTCTTGCAGCTTCTGTTGGATCTGCGGGTGGTGGAACTCAAATTCAAAACATTGCCGACGTAAAAGTGAGTGGTTTTGAAATATCATTAGGATACAATGACAGAAAAGGAGACTTTACATGGTCTGCTGTGGCGAATTTAGGAACAAGTAAAAATGAAGTACTAAGTTTAGCACCTGGAGTAAATAATGTTTTGGGCGGACCATCAGCAAGAGCTGGTTTAGAAAATTTCTCAAGACTTGAAGTAGGACAGCCGATGTTTTACTTTTATGGATACCAAACCAATGGAATTTATCAAAACCAAGCAGAAGTAGATGCCGTTTTTGGTCCTGGTCAAACTACAATAAAACCTGGAGATCTAAAAATTGTGGATCGCGATGGTAACAAAGTGATTAATTCTGAAGATAAAACAAATATCGGAAATCCATATCCAGATTTTACTTATGGTTTAAATCTTACTGCAGCGTATAAAAACTTCGATTTCAACTGTTTTATTTCAGGTGTTCAAGGAAACGACATTTACAATGCCAATAAATTTGATTTAACGGGTATGAACCGTTTGTTTAATGTTGGTACAGAAGTTTTAGACCGTGCAATTGTGGTTAATGGCGTAGTAAGCAATCCGTCAGCAACTTTACCAAGAGCGCAAGGTGCAGATATTAACTGGTCATCTGCAAATCAACGCTATATCGAAGATGGATCTTATACAAGATTAAAAAATATCGCTTTAGGATATACATTTTCAGGAGATGCATTCAAAAATTATTTCTCAAAAATTAGGTTTTATGTAAGCGGACAAAATCTTATTACAGTTACAAAATACAGTGGTTTAGATCCAGAAATTGGTCGTGCTGATGGGAATGCAAATTCTGCAGGTATTGATTTAGGAAGATATCCACAGCCAAAATCGGTGATTTTTGGACTTGATGTTACATTTTAATATTATAAAGAGATGAAAAAAATTAAATATATACTTATAGTACTGTCTGGAGTTTTAACCATGACTTCATGTGACACTAGCGAATTGGAATTAACGAACCCCAATGCTTTATCTCCTGAGACATTCTTTAAAAATGAAACACAGGTACAATCTGCTGTAAATGCTTCTTACGCAAATCTTCAGACTAGAGGTCTTTACGGAAGAAACTTTTTCTTCGCCATGGATCTTATGGGGCATGACGCTTTAGGAAATCCGCAATTAGAAGGAAATAAAAAACCTTTCTCAGATTTTTCTTTTAATGCAGGAAGTGACATCATTCAATTCTACTGGGAATCTTGTTTTATCGGAATATCGAGAGCTAATTTTGTATTGGATAACGAACAGAAAATCAAAGATCTGCCGGTTACTGTTTTGTCTGAGGAAAGAAAAAACAAATATTTAGGAGAAGCGCATTTCTTAAGAGCATACTATTATTTTCTTTTAGTAAAACGTTTTGGAGATGTGCCAATTTATAAAACAGGTACTATTATAGGTAATCCAAGAAGTCCAAAAGCTGAGGTTTATGCGTTGATTGAAGAAGATCTTAAATTCGCAACTCAAAATCTTTTAGCAAAAGGGACAGAAGTAAAAGGAAGAGCAAATAAAGGAGCCGCTTTTGCTTATTTGGGTAAAGTATTATTGTACCAAAAGAAATATGACGAAGCTTTGGCCGCTCTTAATCAAGTAACGGGTTACAGCCTTGAAGATAAAGGTAGTTTCTACAACAACTTTATGGCAGAAACAGAACATGGTAAAGAATCTATTTTTGAAATTGAATTTGATGAGAAAAATGGAACTGGTGATCAATGGGGAGCTGTTGGTGATAGTGGAGGAACTGGATTTGATGAGTCAACACTTAGAGGACAAGAATATGGCAACTTAAGCTGGTTCAACGTGTATCCATCAGATGATTTATTAAATTCTTATGAAGCTGGAGATAACCGTTTTGGAGATACTTTTTATGTACCGGGATCTACTTATTTAAAAGATGGAGCTAAGGTAATGGTGGCAAGTAATTTTACTACTTCTGCAGGGATTAGAAAAGCAGGTTGGAAAAAATATCAAAACTATTACATAAGAGAAGATGAAGCAACGAGATCAAGCATTAACTTCAAAGTGATGCGCTACTCAGATGTATTACTTATGAAAGCAGAATGTGAAAACCAAAGAGCTGGAGGTTCACAACTTGCAGCAATTGCATACATTAAAGAAGTAAGAGACCGTGCAAATCTTCCAACAGTTATAACACCAACAAAAGATGCTGTTTTTACAGCAATTGTACACGAACGTAAAGTGGAATTTGCTGGAGAACAATCTCGTTTTGATGACATTATAAGATGGGGTATTGCAAGTACTGAACTACAAGGAACAGGTTTCACTGCTGGAAAAAGCGAATTATGGCCAATACCAAACAGAGAAACATCATCTAATCCGAAAATCAAACCAAGTGATAACAATCCTGGTTATTAAGATAATTAAATTTTGGTTAGTTTAAGTTAGTTTTTCGATAAACAGCGCACATTCTTGCGCTGTTTATTTTTTACAGAAATAAGATTGAAGAAATACAATCTACAATTCCGAATTGTTTTAATTAGATAAAAATGAAAAATACCAGCAAAGTTTTATTGGTGCTCTTTTGTTATTTATTCACCATAAATACACAAGCACAAAACCCTATTATCAAAGAAATTTTTACCGCAGATCCAGCTCCACTTGTGCACAAAGGCACATTGTACTTATATACAGGACATGATGTAGCGACACAGGAAGATACCAATTACAAAATGGCAGACTGGCATGTGTTTTCTACCACAAATATGAAAGACTGGAAAGATCACGGAGCACTGCTTTCGCCAAGTACATTTTCTTGGGCTACGGGCGATGCGTATGCGGCACAATGTATCGAGAGAGATGGAAAGTTTTATTGGTTTGTATCTACCTTTCATAAAAAAGATGAAGTAAGCGGTGGCGGCGCGGCGATAGGAGTAGCGGTCTCCGATAGTCCTACAGGTCCTTTTAAAGATGCAATTGGAAAAGCGCTTATCATTAATGAAATGACTACAGACATGAAAATTGGCTGGGACGATATTGACCCAACAGTTTTTATTGATGACGACGGACAAGCTTATATGTTTTGGGGTAACGGAAGCTGTAAGTGGATAAAACTTAAAAAGAATATGGTTGAAACAGAGGGAGAAATCACCACTTTCAAACCTAAAAATTATATCGAAGGTCCTTGGGTTTACAAAAGAAAAGGAATTTACTATCTCGTGTATGCCAGCGCAGGAACAAAACCAGAAATGATTGAATACTGCACTGCTAAAAGTATAACGGGACCATGGACGTATCAAGGAATTATTCAGGAGAATGTGCAAAATAGTTTTACAACACATCCCGGAATTATTGACTACAAAGGAAAATCATACTTTTTTTATCATAACGGAGCTTTACCAACAGGAGGAAGTTACAGACGTTCCATTTGTGTAGATTATATGCATTACAATAAAGATGGAACGATTCAGAAAATTATACAAACCGCAGAAGGTGTAAGTAAAGTGAAGTAAAAGTAACGGACATTTTTTTGAATTAATAACACATAATAAAAAGTAAACATGGTTATAAATAAAAAAAGTAAAAGAGAATCCTTCGTTTCAAATCGGTTTTTACTATTGGTTTTAATGGTTCTTGTTCCGTTTTTTGGCATTAGTCAAAACAAAAAGAAAATAGAAAAAGCAGACGTGAAAAGACCGCAATACCGAAATCTGTTTAAAGAAGCAGGTTACAGTCAAGCTGCAATTGATCAAAAATTAGCCAAAGCGTATTATGATGTTTTTGAAGGACCAGATAAGGTTTATTTTAAAGAAGGAGATTCATTAGGATATGTTTCTGATGTTAAAAATAAAGATGCCCGAACCGAAGGAATGTCATACGGAATGATGGTGGCCGTTCAGCTCAATAAAAAAGAAGTTTTTGATCGTCTATGGCGATGGTCTGCAAAATACATGCAGCACCAAAGCGGACCGCGAGAAGGTTATTTTGCATGGAGCGTAAATCCGGAAACCAAAAAGCAAAACTCTCCTGGCTCTGCATCTGACGGAGAATTGTATTATGTAACCAGTCTGCTTTTTGCCTCAAATAAATGGGGAAATGATACTGGAATAAATTATTACAAAGAAGCAAGAAGAATTCTAGATGCCATGTGGAAAAAGGATGGCACGGCAAAAATTTACAATATTATAAATACAGAACACAAACAAATTTCTTTTGTACCAGAAGGCGGTGGTTACAATTGGACAGATCCTTCTTATCATGTTCCTGCCTTTTACGAAATATGGGCATTGTACGCCAAAGACGGTCATGAGCAGTTTTATAAAGAATGTGCCGATGTTTCGCGCGAGTTTCTTCATAAAGCGTGTCATCCGGTAACGGGCTTAAATTCAGATTACACAGAGTTTACAGGCGAACCTCATCCAACGCCTTGGATGCCAGCTGGATTTCGTTACGATTCCTGGCGCGTTCCTATGAATATAGCAATGGATTATACTTGGTATGGAAAAGATAAAAAATGGCAGGAAGAATATGCTGCGAAATTTCAAAATTTTCTGAGATCGCAGGGAATGGAAACTTATGTAGATCAATACAATCTGGATGGTTCTACACCCGAATTTATTCTTCAGGCTGGACCGGTAAAAAAACTAAGACATTCAATTGGTTTAGTCGGAACTGCTGCGACAGCATCATTGGTTAATCCCGATAAAGCAAGCTTGGATTTTGTTCACGCAATTTGGAAAGCGAAGCTGGAACCTTATGAAGACGGTTATTTTGATCCGTATTATGATGGATTAATGTATCTCTTCAGCTTAATGCACCTCAGCGGAAATTATCAAATTATAGCCCAAAAGAGTTAATTAATTTAAACTTTAAAAAATATGAAACAGTATGCAATTGTGATGTCATGGATGTTTGTTTTATCAAGCGGATTAAGTTTTGCACAAACAAGCCAGACTTCTATTATCGAGGATTTCAAACCTTCAGAAGTAAATCAGCCCGGGCAGGAATTTCCTAAAGTGAATTCTCAGGGATATGCACGATTTCAAATTACCGCTCCCGAAGCAAAATCGGTTGTGGTAAGTCTTGGATTGGGAGGAGCAAAAGGAGGAACAGTTCTAGTTAAAGATCAGGATGGTTTTTGGAAAGGCACAACTGCCGGCCCAATGGATGAGGGTTTTCATTATTATCACGTAACTGTCGACGGCGGACTTTTTAATGATCCCGGAGCGCTCAACTTTTATGGTTCTACACGCTGGGAAAGCGGTATCGAAATTCCGGCGCATGATAAAGATTTTTATGCTTTGAAAAATGTCCCTCATGGAAACGTACAACAAATTCTTTTTCCATCAAAAAGTACCAATACCTCACGCAGGGCTTTTGTCTACACACCGCCTGCTTATCATAAAGATAAAAATATGCAGTACCCGGTTTTGTATTTACAGCATGGATGGGGAGAAGATGAAACGGCTTGGAGCAATCAGGGACGTGTCAATTTAATTATGGATAATTTGATTGCTGAGGGAAAAATAAAGCCATTTATAATTGTAATGACCTACGGAATGACGAATGAAGTGAAGTACGGCGGTTTGGCGAGTTTTAAAATCGAGCCTTTTCA
>NZ_CAMLIX010000111.1 GCF_946479975.1 uncultured Flavobacterium sp. | reverse complement strand
GTATAACCGCCACTTTTTGCCATATCTTTTGTGTCTAATTTCTCAATTGGACTGCTTAAAGTGGCATAAAAATATATTTTCTCTCCGCCTGTTCTTTGAAATCCGCTTACGGAATTTGCGCTTTCTTGTTTAATTTGCCAATCGTCTACATGATTGTTTGCTTTTCCTAAATCGAAAAGTACTTTTCTTCCTTTATTATTTTTGAAAGTATATTCGTGAATTCCACAATGCAAAGTCGAAGTCAGTTTTACCTGAACATTATAATCTTTTAAATACACTTCGTAATACGCCGGACTTGCTTTTTCCTGATTGTGGCTGAATGATGATTTATATGGAAATGAAGCGCCTTCTGAAACTGGTAATAACGGAATATGGCATAAATTCCAATGTCCTTTATTGGTGTGAGTGAAACCTAAAATTTCAGTGTCTTCATATTCATAACCTGCTCCAGATCTGTATTTTGTCATCGGACTTAGCTGAACCATGGCATTTGGGACACAAGAACCCGGAAAAACCAAACCTGCCCAAACACGCATATCTTTTGGAGGAGTATAACCAATTATTTTTGTATCAAGCAAAGGCGCTGTTCCAATAAACGGATTGACAAGCGCAGTATATTTTCCTTTTGCAAGACCTCCGCCTGATTTTTGAGCAATAGTAGTCAGGCTCGCTAAAGACATTGTTAATGTCGCGAGTATTATTTTCTTTCTTAATTTCATAATTTAAAAAATTAAAATCGGTTACAAGTTATAACTCCAGCAATTTGGGATTGGTTTTATAAGTGTCCCACAACAGCTCTCCAAACAAAGTGTTTGTCCACGCAAACCAAGATCTGGTGAAATTTTTAGCGTCGTCTTTATGGAAAGATTCGTGCATAAATCCGGTTTCTCCGTGAGAAGCTTTCAACATTCTGATACAGTTTTTAATTTCGTTTGCATCTGAAGTCGTGTACGCTCTCATTACCAATGACATTGGCCAGATCATATCCATTCCAACGTGCGGACCTCCAACTCCTTCTGCCACTTTTCCTTTAAAGAAAAACGGATTGTCTTCTGAAAGTACAAATCTTCTGGTATTTTGATAAATAGGATCTTTTACGTCGATTGCATCCAAATAGGGTAAACTTAACAAACTCGGAACGTTCGAATCATCCATCATTAAATGACCTCCAAATCCGTCTACTTCAAAGGCATAAATATCACCATGTTTTGGATGTTTTACAATGGCGTGTTCCTTAATTGCTTTTGAAACTTCGTCTGCCAAAGCTCTTAATTCTTTCGCAGTTGCAGTATCTTTTTTAATGGTTTCCATCATTTCTGCCGCTTGATTCATACTCGCAACAATGAAGAAATTGGAAGGAATTAAAAAAGAAAAAACAGTCGCATCATCACTTGGTCTAAAAGCAGAACAAACTAAACCAACTGGTTTTACTGGATATCCATAGCCTTTTAAAGGTCGTGTATCGGTTGCAAACTGTGTTGTTCTCTGGAAAGTATATGGATTTTTACCATCTTTCTGCTGCTGATCTCTAAAAGTCTTTAAAGTTGTTTTAATTGCTTTGACCCAGTTTTCATCAAATGGGGAAACATCTTTTGTGTTTTTCCAATAATTATAAGCCAAACGAATTGGGTAACAAAGTGAATCGATTTCGTATTTTCGTTCGTGAACACCTGGTTTCATATCCGTATGATCGGTTGTCCACTCGCCTTTTTTGTTTGGATCGTTGTAAAATGCATTGGCATACGGATCTTTCAGAATGTATTCTGTTTGTCTGTTGATTACTCCGGCAATTAGGTTTTTCAATTTTTCATCTTTACCTGCAAAAGCCATATACGGCCAAACCTGCGCTGAACTGTCACGTAGCCACATTGCATCAATATCTCCCGTAATGACATACGTATCTGGGCGACCATTTTTTTGAGAATAGGTTACAGTAGTGTCCAATGTGTTTGGAAAACAGTTATTAAACAGCCAACCTAATTCTTTATCTTTTACATTTTTTTGAAATTCAATAATTGTTTTTTCAATAAACTCACTTTCAAAATTTCTTTTGTTTTTAGGAACTCTTACAATTGGAAAATCTTTAACAACAGCTTTTGTTCCTGCCACTATTTCCAAAGGATCAATAAGGGCTAAACTGCTAAATAAAACGGTATTTTGGATAAATTTTCTTCTTTGCATAATTGTATATTTTTATAATTGTGAAGGTAAGGCCTTCACTTATTTCATTTATTCGTTGGATAAAGAATACGGAAGATCTTCTTTATTAATTCCTCTTTTCTTATCTGGTGTCAATGACATATCAAAATCTAACGTTGCGCCTTTCATTAATTCAGAATGACTGAGCCAGTTTTTTGAGTACGCTTTTCCGTTGACTTTTAAATCTTTAATATATCGATTTTGTTCGCTGTTTGATGCAGCATTAATGGTAATTGTTTTACCATTTTCAAGCTGAATGTTTGCTTTTTTAAACAATGGGGCACCCAAAACATATTGATCAGAAGCCGGAGTTACAGGATAAAATCCTAAAGAAGAAAATACGTACCAAGCCGAAGTTTGTCCGTTGTCTTCGTCACCGCAATAACCGTCTGGCGTTGCGTGGTACATTCTGTTCATGGTTTCTCTTACCCAATATTGCGTTTTCCAAGGTTCTCCGCCGTAATTATACAAATAAATCATGTGCTGAATAGGCTGATTTCCGTGCGCATATTGTCCCATATTGGCAATCTGCATTTCTCTCATTTCGTGAATCACTTCTCCGTTAAAATCTTTTGCAGCAAAAATGGGTGGCGACGAAAAAACTTTATCCAATTGAGAAACAAACACTTCTTTCCCTCCCATTAAATTAACCAGACCTTGTATGTCATGAAAAACAGACCATGAGTAATGCCAGCTGTTTCCTTCTGTAAATCCGTTAAACCATAGAAAAGGATCAAACGGTTCCATAAATTTTCCGTCCTTATTTTTTGGACGCATTAAATTGTATTTCGGGTCAAAAAGGTTTTTATAATTTAAACTTCTCTTTTTGTATAAATCAATTTCTGATTGTGGTTTCTTTAATGCTTTCGCTAATTGATAAATGGCAAAATCATCGTATGCATATTCCAACGTTCTGGCAGCACTTTCATTCACTTCATCATTGGGAACATATCCTAAAGTATTGTAGGAATCAGCTGCCGCACGCCCCACCGCTTTCATCGGACCCGGATTATTGGCACCATGAAGCAGCGCTTTGTATAAATTTTCGATATCGTAGCTTTTTACTTTTCCGCTTTTCAAATACGCTTCAGAAACTATTGAAGCCGAATTGTTTCCGACCATAATATTTCGCAATCCAGGACTCGACCATTCGGGAAGCCAGCCACTTTCGTTAAATGCATTCGATAAACCTTCCTGCATTTGCGTATTCAATTCTGGATACATCAAATTTAAAAAAGGATATAATGCTCTAAATGTGTCCCAAAAACCAGTATCGACAAACATATAACCCGGCAAAACTTTTCCGTTGTACGGACTGTAATGCACTACTTTTTTGTTTTGATCGTACTCATAAAATTTTCTTGGAAAAAGAAGTGATCTGTACAAAGAAGAATAAAAAGTTCCGAATTGATCCGGCGTTCCTCCATCTACTTTAATTCTTGATAATTCCTTATTCCAAACAGCTTTTCCTTTTTCTTTAAGCTGATCAAAAGTATTTGTTCCGATTTCTTTTAAGTTTAATTCTGCCTGCTCATAACTAATGAAAGAAGAGGCAACCTGAGCATTTACAATTTCTCCAGCTTTTGTTTTAAAACCAATTACAGCGCCTGCATGGTCTGCTTTCATTTCTAAAGCATTTCCTAAAACATCACCGTTAAAAGTCGAATTCAGCTGAAAATCTTTATCAAAAATAATTACAAAATAGTTTTTAAAATTGTCAGGAACACCACCGCTATTTTTAGTCGTGTAACCGATAATTTTTCTTTCAGAAGGAATAATTTTCACATACGAACCTTTATCAAAAGCATCGATTACTATATAGGCTTTGTCCGTTTCCGGAAAGGTAAAACGAAATCTTGCGGCTCTTTCTGTCGGCGTAATTTCGGTTGTAACATTATGATCTGCCAAATAAACGCTGTAATAATAAGGCGTGACAGTTTCTGCTTTATGCGAAAACCAACTTTGTCTTTCTTCTTCTTTGAATTTTAGTTCACCAGTAACCGGCATTATAGAAAACTGACCGTAATCATTCATCCACGGAGATGGCTGATGGGTTTGCTTGAAACCTTTAATTCGATTTGATTTATAGGTATAAGCCCATCCATCGCCCATTTTTCCGGTTTGCGGTGTCCAGAAATTCATTCCCCACGGCATGGCAATTGTGGGATAGGTATTCCCGTTTGAAATTCCATAATCTGAATCGGAACCAATCAATGGATTTACCCAATCAATAGGCTGTTGCGGCGTTATAACTTGCGAATTTTGTGCACTCACAACCGTGAAAGTGAAAAGTGCGAAGACAAGGGCGTTTTTAATTTTTATCACAACTTTAATTATTAATGGAATTAATTACTTCTTTGTTGATTTTATTTACTTCAGAAAAATTCATTTTGTCCACTTTACGATCATACGTCATAAAACCATTTACTTCTCCTTCTACATCTGTCGTTTGCGTATAAACTGCTGCCGAAAATCCAACTTTAGCTTGTTTTATTAATTGATCTGCATATTCTCTGTATTTTGCTGTTGTCTCATCCGTATTTTTAAACTGCGTATAACCCCAGTTTTTATCCGCTTGCCAAAGATGTCCTGTAACGGGAAAACCGATTCCGCCATATTCTCCCAAAACCGTAATTCTTCGGGCATCGTATAATTTCAATTCTGGTCCAGGATAATGGTGAATGTCTAACATATCTCCCGTTTGAAAGTGATTTCCTCCGCTTGACGAATTCACCAATCGGCTTGGATCATGATTTTTTGTCCATTCTGTAATCTCAACTGTTTTGAATTGTCCCCAAGCTTCGTTGAACGGAACCCAAACCACAATACTTGGATAAGAATACAGATGATCCATAATTTCTCTCCATTCTTTTTTATAGGTTTCCTCAGATTGAGCTGTTCTTTTTAATTCCGTTCCGTCAAAATATTGATGCATTTGCCAAATCGGACCTGCATCTCCGCTCGGCATATCCTGCCAAACCATAATTCCCATTTTATCGCAATGCGTATACCATCTTGCTGGCTCAACTTTAACGTGTTTGCGAATCATGTTGAAACCTAATTCTTTAGTTCTAACCAAATCGTATTTTAAAGCTTCATCAGTTGGCGCGGTATACAATCCGTCTGGCCACCAGCCCTGATCTAAAGGACCAAATTGAAAGCAATCTTTATTATTTAATTGAATTCTCACGATTCCGTTACTATCTCTTTTTGAAGAAATCTTACGCATCGCAAAGTAACTTTTTACTCCATCAACCGTTTTTCCTGCGCTAATCAACTTCACTTTTACATCATATAAAAATGGCGAATCTGGCGACCACAATTTTGGATTTTTTAAAATAATATCCAAAGATTCTCCTGCAACAGCTTTTTCAGAAGTAATTGTATTTGAACCTTCTAATACGGTTATTTCAACAATATCTCCTTTCGTACTTCCTTCAACTTCTGCCTTTATATTGATTGAATTGCGATCAATATCCGGACTGGTATGCAAATTAGTAAAATGTTTTCTATTAACAGGCTCTAACCAAACCGTTTGCCAAATTCCCGTAACGGGTGTGTACCAAATACTTTCTGGATTTTTAACTTGTTTTCCTCTTGGCTGCGTTCCATCATTTGTTGGGTCCCAAACTTTAACGACTAATTTTTGAGATTTTCCGTTCAGATACGGCGTGATGTTAAAACTAAAAGGAACAAAACCACCAGTATGCGTCCCGATTTTCACATCATTAATATACACTTCGGTTTTCCAATCTACGGCACCAAAATGCAGTAAAATGTCTCTATTTTTCCATGAATTATCGACAGTAAAATTTGTTTCGTACCAAAGTTCATTTTCTGAGCCAACCGTTTTCATTACGCCCGAAAGGCTTGATTCTACAGCAAAAGGAACGAGAATTTTTCCGTCATATCCTTTTGGCGCAGTTTGTCCTGCCGGTTGTATTGCGTAATTCCATAAACCATTTAGGTTTTTCCATTGGCTTCTTTCCATTATCGGTCTTGGATATTCTGGAAGCGTATTTTTAGGATCTACTTGTTCTGCCCATTTTGTTTTTATTTTGTCTCCTTGCGGTTTCCATTGCGCAATGCAATTGAGTCCCATAAAGAGAAAAAGTATTATGGTGACTTTATTCTTCATTATGATTTTTCTTGAGGTTGAATAGCATAACATAAAACCTGAAGGCTGTTTTATAACCTTCAGGTGTTACAAAAATTACTAACAAATACTACTTAAACTAATTAATTAAAATAACCATCTTTATCCAGCTTGGCAGCTGCTTCTATTAACATAACCCCGCTCAATTGGGTTGTTAGATCTGTATTTGCTCCAGCAGCTGGCGCCACTTTCCAATTGCTTCCAGAAAGCATGGCAGGTCTTAAAATTCCTTTTTTGTAAAAAGTCTGTGCATTAAACTTCAAGAATGTTGCAAATTTTTCTTTATCTGTTGAATTGATTGTTGGATGTTCTGTAAGTTCTACGAAATAACGAATCAAAATACCTTTAAATAATCCGCCATCTCCCTGACCTTCATCTCTTAAAAGTCCTTCAGATAGTAATTTTGGACTTGTTAAAACTGTTCTTCCAGATTTTACAGCATCATCCAAATACGTTTGATCGTTTGTTGCTTTGTATAATCTTAAACCAGCTCCAATCCAAGTTCCCATATTATAGGTGAAAACCCAGTCTTTATTGGTTGTAATTACGCCGTTAACTTCAGAAATATTATCCCAAACCGTTCCCGTAACCGGATCAACCAGATTTGCTTTTTGCCAAGCATAAATTTTCTTCGCCCAATCTAAATCATCCGCTTTTTTATCAATTTCATACAATCTCATTGCCAGAATTACCGCCGGCCCGTTTGAAACTGCATTTTTTTGTCTTGGCGTATCTTGCTTCCAAGTAATTCCACCTCCAAAAACATCGCTCCAGCTTAATTTTATTCTGCCCCATAGATAATCAGCCACATCTTTGTATTCCTGATCTTTTGTTGCATCATAAGCACGAAGGCACGAATTTGCCAGCCAAAGCATATCATCATTAAAAACGTTATTATAAGTATTATTACCGTTTTTAACTTTGATTCCTTGTACCAAAGCCTTCATTCTTGTTTTATAATTCTCATTTCCAGTTCTTAAAAAACCATCAACAAGAACATCTAAAACGTGTGCATTTGGCCAGTAATTAAAAGTGCTCTTTCCTGTATTGTTTTCTATAAAAGTTCCGTTTGTTCCTAAATACGTATTGTAGGTTGAAGTCTGTAAAGAATCGGCTGTCTGAGCCCACGTATATTTAAATTCCTGTCCGCCAGAAGCATTTGGATCGCGCAACGGAATCGCTTCATCATCACAGGAAACTGTCGATAATCCCAATCCTATTACACTTAGCAAAATAATACCGTAGCGCATTGAAAATAATTTTTTCATAATATATTCATTTAAAAAACGTCTCTTAAAAACCTCTTTTCAAGAGACGTTAAGGGTTATTTATAGAACTGTAAAACTGTGAGTGTATGCTGTTGCACCCGCACTAAAGTTAATTTCGGCATTTACATTTTTGTTGTCTACTGCAGATGCAAATTTGAAACTGTTGTTCCAGAAATCACTTGTTACAGGAACCATATACCAGTATGAAGCCGCTACATTTGCACCATCAGGTCTGCTGTTGTCTCCATTTACACTTCCGTACCATTCTTCTGATGTAGTTGCACCATTTACAACTGTAAATTTGAATTTGTAACGTTCGTCTCTACCCCAAGATTCTTGTTTGAAACTGATGGCTTTGTTTGCTGCTTTCCAGATTCCGCCACCTGCATAAGTATATTCAAATAAATATTTGCTTTCTGGTGGGAACCATAATTCGATTTTTTTGATTTCGGTCAATTTTGTAGAACCATCGCTAAAATCTACTCTGATTTTATAAACTTTACTTTCTCCTGCATAAGTGGTTGTTCCGTCTTGTTTCAATTTATTTTCTTCGATGAAGAAAACTTCTGGAGTACCATTTTTTCTTGAAATGAATTTGTATGATCCTGCTTTTAGTTTCGTGTAAATTTCGAATGAAGTTGCTCCTACCTTTTTGAATGCCTGAGCTTCTGCTACTGCTTCTCCATTTTCAGAAGCTGTACCTGTAATGAACAATTGATCAGGAGTTGGGAAACCGCCAGGTCTTTGCACTTCAATTACACCAGAAACTGTAGATTTTTGAACGTTAATTCCTTTTGAAGAATACACAGTCCATTTTAATTTTCCGATAGATTCTGACTGAATTCCAGCCAATGCCGCGATTTTGTTCAATTCTGTGAAAGAAAGGTTTAATGTTTTTTGAAATCCATTTCCGTCTGAAGGAATCGTATAAATTGGTTTAGAAAAATCGCCACTTTCTTTATCGAATACAACATCATAAAGTACTACTCCGTTGTCTTCCGCTTTAGCGCCTTCCCATTCGAAAACAGCAGAACTTTGAGCGCCAAGATCATAAAATTTGTTATTTGCTGGCGAATAAAGTGCATTTACAGTACTTACATTCGTATGATTCATTTCTTCATTGTCACAGCTTACTAAAAACACTGCGCATAGTAATAATACTAATTTTGAATATATATTTTTCATGATTTTATTTATTAGGTTAGTTAGTTTTACCAGTTTGGATTTTGAGATAAGTTTTTGTTAATCAAACGCTCATCTCTTGGTATTGGCCATAAATAATGTTTAGACGGATCAAAGGCTCTTAAGTTTACTCTTAAATAACCGTTATCGACAGAAGAAACTCCGAATTTTGCTCCGTGTGCGTAACCGTTTAAAACGTTTTCAGCTATTTTCCATCTTCTGATATCAAAGATTCTTAAACCTTCCATTCCAAGTTCTGTGCGACGCTCATTTCTAATTACTTCTCTAAGTCCTGCCTGACCTAATGCACTATTAAATCCTAAAGCAGCTCCATCGGTAAATCCTGCACGAACTCTTAAAGCTCTGATGGTTTGATCCCAAACTGAACTTGTCATTTGGTTCAATTCATTTTTCGCTTCAGCATACATTAATAAAATATCGGCGTAACGGAATAACATTAAATTTAAACCTGAATTTAAAGACGTAATATGTTGAGGATCGTAATATTTACGCGTGTAATAACCCGTTGGTGTTGCAGAAGAACCTTGTACAAATTCGTCTGTAGCATTTCCTGGCGAAGATCCTGGTTTAATATATATAACATGAGAAGAACCGTCAGCTTCTTTCCACACATATTGATCATAAACTACAGTTGCTGTTAATCTAGGATCTCTATTGATATAAGGCGTATTTTCATTGTAACCAGATCCCGCTTCATTGATTTTCTTTCCGTTCATCATTAAATAACTGTCTACCAATTCCTGAGTTGGCGCTAGAGCATTTAATCTTGCTCCGGCAGAAAGTGGCGCCATATCAAAAAATTCGCCCCACATTCTAAATTGAGGAACATATTGTAAACTTAAAATATCTTCGCTATTGTATTCATTTTGTGGAAGAAACAATCCTTCGTAAGAAGAAAAAAGACCGTATTGACCATAATTCATCGCTATGAACTGTTCTGTAACCTGAACTACTCCAGCCCAATCGCCTTCATACAAAAGTACTCTTGCTTTTAATGCTGCTGCGGCACCCACAGTAATTTTTCCTCTATCGGCTGCAGCCAGTTGATTATTTTTAGGCAATGCCGGCATAATCGCATCAAGTTCACTTATAATAAACTTCACTACTTCTGCATGAGAGGTTCTGCTTACCGTTGTAGCTTCCGCTAAAGAGGGATCTTTTTGCAGAAGTGGAATATCTCCAAACCATGTCGTTAATTGAAAATGCTGAAATACTCTTATAAATCGAGTTTCTGCTTTCATTCTGGCAATTACTGCAGGATCTGCATTTGGTACACGGTCAATATTTTCTAAAATCAGATTACAAGTTTTAATTCCTGCATATCTGTCTTTCCATTCTTCTTTAATTCTTCCTAATGAAGGATCGTATAAACCTGCTCCGATTGATGCGGCACCAGCATTATCTCCTCTTCCATTATAAGCATTGTCTGAAAGTGCTTCGTTATAAAAGAAATACTGACTTTTTTGCATTTGCGAATAAGCCGTATTCAGAAAAGTCTGCGCTTTGTCAACACTTGTCCAATATGTTGTATCTGTAAATTGGTTTTCAGGTACTTGGTCAAGATCTTCACAACTCGTCAATAGTAAAATGGCTACTACTGGTATGAATTTTATTTGTTTAAGTATATTTTTCATTTTATTTCTTTTTTAAAAGCTAACATCAATACCCATTCCGTAATATACCTGTGTTGGATAAGCTCTACCGCTGTTTGCTCCGTTAGTAGACAAACTATTATTGAATTCAGAAAGCTCAGGATCAACGAATTTCACTTTTGATAATGTCAGCAAGTTTTGTCCTGTCACATAGACGCGGAATTTACTCATTCCTAATTTTTCAGCTGTATCAGGAGACAAAGAGTAACCTAATTGTACATTTTTAAGTCTTGCATAAGCTCCATCGTATAAATACATATCAGAACCTCTTCTGAAGTTGTTTGTATTAGATTGTGTTCCGTTATTAGCCAAACGAGGATATCTTGCATCTGGATTTTGTGGTGTCCAGTAATCCAACTGATGTGTATACATCGTCATACCATAATTGTAGTGAAAAGGTTCAACAAGTTCACCTCTAATCATCATGGTTCTTTTTCCAACTCCCTGAATGAAAACACTTAAATCAAAATTCTTGAAGTCAACATTGTAAGTAGCGCCGAAAGTATATCTTGGAAAAGGATTTCCGAAAACGAATTTATCATTGTCATCAATCTTACCATCTTTGTTTACGTCGACATATCTGTTATCTCCAGGCTGAACTGTAATTCCTTCGGGAACTGCTGCGCCTTGAATTTCTTCCACATTTTGAAAATATCCGTCTCTTTTTAAACCAACATAAGAATTAAAAGGAAGTCCTTCTCGAAGTATAACCTGAAGTTCTTCTACACCAGTTAATCTTTCTTGTCCGCCAAATTCAAGTACTTTGTTTTTTGAATCTCCAAAATTTAAAGTCAGACTTTGATTTACCGCTTTCCCTTTATGACGGTAGGTTGCTGTCAATTCCCATCCTCTGTTTCCAACTTTACCAGAGTTAAAGTCCGGAAGATCTGTTCCATAAACTCCAGGAACTTGTGGTGGAACTAAGATATCGGATGTTACTTTGTCAAAGAAATCAAATGAGAAACTCAATGCACCTTTAAAGAAATCGGCATCAAGACCAACGTTAAAAGTTGCTGCTTTTTCCCATTGAATATCCGGATTTGCAAAATTATATCCCGTTCCGCTTAGCGCGCTATTATTGAATCCGTATGCATTTTGGAAAGTAAAATAAGTCGTTTGATACTGATAGTTTCCAACATTTTGATTTCCTAAAACACCATAAGAAGATCTCAATTTAATATTTCCTACATTATCTCTGTAGCTTTCCATAAAATCCTCTTTTGTAAGTCCGTAACCTACTGTAACAGATGGGAAAAATCCCCAACGAACATCATCTCTAAATTTTGATGAACCATCATATCTGAAGCTGAATTCTGCAAAATATTTATCTTTATAATCATAACCAGCACGACCAAAAAGAGAATTAAGACTGCTTATTGAAGAAGCCGGATTTCCGTTTGGATCTGTTCCGTTAGAAGTATATGAATTCTTTCCAATTACGGTTTCACTTGTTGGAGTTCCTAAATCAGGATCATTAAATTTTGTGTACAATGCTGATCTTCTTTCGGTACGATTTTCATTAGAAACACCAACTAAAGCACTTACGTTATGATTGCCAAAAGTTTTAGCATATTCTAACATAAACTGCGTATTTAAGTCTAATGTTTTTTGGTTTTCTTCATTTGTATCGCGATCTGCTCCGTAAACACCTTGTGGCAGGAAATTAACTTGCATGGTTCTAGCGTACATATTTCCCGACCATAAACGTCCTCCAAAAACACCTTTTACTTTTAAGTCACTTGTTAATTTATATTCTGCATTAAAAGCTCCAAAAATATCATCGTTATCGTATTTTCTAAAACCTCCTTTTTCCAAAATACCCAGCGAGTTGAATTGTTGTAAAACGTCGTTAGTAATAAAATTTCCATCTTCATCTTTTTGTGTGTAGTATAAAGGAACCCTGAAAGCATCTACCATTAAAGTACTTGTGCTTGATGAATGATCGGTGATTTTTTGTTTAGAATACGCTAATGTAGAAGTCAATTTGAATTTACCATATTCATTGGTAAGGTTAATTCTGAAGTTGTAACGCTCCATTCCTTTACTCGGTCCAACAAAATTACTTTCCTGATCCAAATAACCCAAAGAAACCAAATAAGTAGAGTTTTCACTTCCACCCGAAACCGAAAGATTCTGATTCAATTGCAAAGCCGGTTTTACAATTTCTTTTGCAAACCATTCTGTATCACCTTTAGCCTTCAGTTCTGCAATTTTTGCTGCCGTAAATACTGCTGTAGATTCGCCAGAGTTAAACGCGGCTTCGTTTCTCAACATGGCGTTTTCGTAACCGTGAACTGGAGCGGTAAAGAATTTAGGCGTATTAAATCCGGCAAGACTACTGTATTGAATAGTCATCGGTTTTCCTTTACTTCCTTTTCTGGTTGTAATCAAAACAACTCCATTACTTGCTCTCGATCCGTAGATAGCAGCACTACCAGCATCTTTTAAAACCGAAACACTTTCTATATCAGCTGGATTTAAGGCATTGATATCTCCACCTACAATTCCGTCAATAACAATCAGCGGACTGTTATTTCCTAATGTACTGACACCTCTAATATTAAGATTTAGTCCGGCACCTGGCTCAGAATTTGTTTGTTGAATGGTTAAACTTGGTGCTTTTCCCTGCAAAGCTAAAGATGCATTAACATTTGGTCGCCCTTGAAAAGCTTCGTTATTCACCTGATCAATGGCTCCGACCACTTTTTTTCTTTTCTGTGTACCATAACCTACTACGACAACTTCATCTAAAGCTGAAACGTCGAGATCCATAGCTACATTAATGATACTTTTATTATTCACCTTAATATCAACTGGTTTGTACCCAATCATAGTGAATCTTAAAGTGGCAGTTGCATTATTTACTGTAATGGTGTAATGTCCGTCAAAATCTGCGTTGACCGCATTTCTAGGATCGCTCACATCCATAACAGTAGCACCTGGGAGAGACAGGTTATCTGACAGAGAGGTTATAACCCCGGAAACCTGAGTTTTTTGGTTCTGCGCGGCAACGTGGTTGTACCCGCAGAAAAGCAAAGCAATTGTGAGAAAAAAATGCACACGGAGCATCCTTTTCATTCTGCAATTCGAATGTTTCATCATGAAATATTTTGGTTAGTTAGCAATAATTGAATCAATAATAAAAATGAAAGAGGTTTGGAGAGGAACCTTCTTAAATAGTAAAATAGTGCATTAATTTTTCTGCTGATTAAATGCTTCCGGAATTCTTAATCGTTAAAAAAAACTAAATGACTATAATCACTTATTAACTCATAACAAACATACTAAAACGTTTTAGTAAAAAAAAATATTTTTTATTAAATATAATTTTAATGTTAATTTTTAAAGATATTCGTTTATTTTGGAGATTATTATAAATATTATTCAAACATTAGAAGCGAAAACGTTGTAAAACAAGATTAAAATCAACAGACTTAAATTAAAGTTAAAATGAATATTTGTGCAATTGATTGATTTTAACACATAAAAAACGACTAAAGTCAGGAAACTGAAGATGAATAACTTCTTTTGAACGACGAATGAGGAAAATTTGCTTTAAGGAGAAGAAAGAAAAGAGAAAAGATCAAAAAATTAATAAATAGCAGGATCATAGAATTCCAAAAAAAAACCGATGTTTATTTTTTGAATTCAAAACATAAAAAAACCTGAAATTAATCAGGTTATAAAATTTATTTCTGTTTCGCTATCGAGGATTCCCGAATAATTAATTCTGTTTTTAAAACAATTTTCTGATGCGTTTCGGCAACATCTTTTTTCTTTAAAAGTGGCAGCATAACTTCCATCAATTTATTACAGATTTCTACTAAAGGCTGAGCGACCGATGTAATGGTGGGATCGTAAATCTTAAACATATCATTATCATCGAATGCAATTAATCCTAAATCTTTGATTAAGTTTTGATTGGTTTCTTTTAAAACTTCTAATCCGCTTTGTGCAAGATAGTTGGTCGAAAAAAAAACTGCATCTAACTCTTTAGTCTGGTCGAAAAACTTCTTTATGTATTCCTTACTTTTTCCCTTGATAATTTCGTTAAACGGAATCTGAAGCACGTGGGATTCCAAACCATTGACTTTTACTGCTTTTTCATATCCGTGCAAACGCCCGTACATCTGACTTTGGTCTGAAGCGGTACTAACAAAACAAATGTTTTTAAACTTATTATCGATCAAATGTTGGGTGGCGTCAAAAGAAGCTTGTTCGTTATCGATTACAACGCTGTTGCAATCTAATCCTTCATAAAATCGGTCTAATAAAATAACCGGAATATTGTCTTGTATCAGATTTTCAATCGTTTCTTTTATTCCCGGAGAAGGAACAATAATGAATCCGTCAACTTGTCTAAAATTAAACAATGTAATTAATTCGTTGGCTTTTTCGTCATCATTTTCATTGCTGCAAAAAATAACCTTATACCCTTTTTCATATGCAATGTCTTCAAAAATACGGGCTAATTGTGAAAAGAAATTATTCGAAATATCCTCCACCATAAAAACCAATAATTTTGATTTGCCCGTTCTAAGACTTTGAGCAATCTGGTTGGGTCTATAGTTTATTAGTTTTGCGTAATCTAAAACCTTTTTTGTCAATTCTTTAGAAATATGCTTTTCTTTCGCCTTACCATTCAATACAAAAGAAACTGTTGTTACAGATATTTTTAATTCCTCAGCAATATTTCTGATTGACACCGGTTTTTTCTTCATTTTTTCAGATTCTTTTTTATTTTAAATCCACCATTTTTTTTCAAATATAGTAAAGTTATTACTTATTAGAAGTAAGGCAGTTCGGTCTTAATTCGTTCCCAAAAAATTTCATTGTATAAGTAGCTCGAACCTAAAATACTTGTCTTCTCGGTATTTTCTACGATAGCTATCGCTAAATCAATGTTTTTACTTTTAAAATTCTCCTGAATCTTGGCTAAAAACAAGCGATGTGATTTGGCAATATTACCACCAATAATAAGCTGCTCTGCTTGAAAATTAATTACAAAAGGCGCCAAAAATTCTACTAAATTATTCGCGAAAGCATCAAAAATACTGGCTGTTGAAAAATCTTCAATTGAAGCAATTTCTTTTACTCCGTCGGTTAATTTTTTGCCTGTAACTTTTTCATATTCATTTAAAAACCATCTGGTAGAAAAGTAACTATCTGCAATACCGTCTTTAAAAGTTTTATCCCAAAGACATCCGTTGTGCGGAATGTTGTCTCCCTGCGTAATGGGCAATTTATCATCTAAAAAAGCTGCGCCAAAACCCGTTCCCAGAGTAATTGCAATCGCTTTTCGCCTCTTAATAGAATTTCCGTTAAGGCAGCCCCCTACTCCAAAACAACTGGCATCGTTGAGAAATCTAAAGCTTACGTTTTTGGTACTTAAATATTTTATAAGTTCTTCTGAGACAGATACATTGTATAAAGATTCATATTTGTCGTTTCCTTCAAACATAGCAATTCCAGATTCATATTGAAAAGGACCTGGCATAGAAAAAGCAATTCCGATTTTATCTTTTGAAGAATATCCTGTTGTTTCTCTAACTGCATCAATGGTTTGATTGATAATTTCTGCCCATTTTTTTATAATCACTTCTTTTGAAGCTTTACTATTTACGGGTCCGCTAAAATAGGTTTGAGGAATTATTACAGCTTCATTACTATCTATGGCAGCGCTGCTTATGTGGCTTCCGCCGATATCTACACCTATTGTTATTGACATTTTATACTCATTTTAATATTTTTTATT
>NZ_CAMLIX010000110.1 GCF_946479975.1 uncultured Flavobacterium sp. | reverse complement strand
GCTAAGACTTTAGAAATTATTTAATTCTAAATCGGAAAACTTACTTTTAAATTTTTCGAAAATTCATAAAACTCTATCTTATTTGAGAAATCAAAAAAGATAGAGTTTTTTCTTTTTAGTGATATGGCACTACTACTCGTCCTAATTTCTTCGAAAAATTATTCAATAGTTTAGAATAATCTACCACCATACCCAAAACCTCAGAATTGTCTTCTTGCGGATCATTTAGCAGCGAATTTTTCAATTCTGAAATAATTCCAGATACCAAATACCAACGCATGGAGAAAATTGTATCTGAAACATTCAATTCGATGGTTTCATTTTTAAGTTTAGGAAAAATATTTTGTCCCTCCCAATTATGAATGGTCAGTCTTTCATCTTCCATCAAGATATTGGTTACTTCTTGGGCAAATTCAGGCTCAAGATGCATTAAATATTTATCTAAACTAAAAGTTTCGTTCTGGTTATAGAAATCAATAATATTGTTATAAATACTTTTAAATAAAGCATTTGACAGTTCTATTTCATCTTCCTGAAGACTTAAATAGATTTTTTCAAAAACTTTATATTCTCGTTTTTCAGAAACCTCTTTTATATTTCCTTCTTCATCGGCTTTCAAAAAAACATCTTCAAAACTTTCGACGACACTTCCATACAAAAGAAGAATTTCAATAATTTTTCTTTCAAAGCCATCCAAAATATTGACTTTTTGAGCTTGTTCCTGCGGATAAAATCCTGGTTCTCCCGGATAATCATCTGGCGGACCATTTCTTGGATCTTCTGGATCTCCTCCAGAAAAAGTTCCTCCTTGTGGCGGCTGATTTCTGTGAACCTCAAAAGGTCGTTGTTCCTGTTTTTGTTTTTTATTCGCTTCAGCGATATCTTTTTGAATCAGCTGCGCTAATGTACTTACTAAAACCTGTTCTGAAATGTCCATAATGCGGGCACATTCCTGAATATATACTTCACGCTGAATACGGTCTGGTATTTTAGAAATACTCGTAACCATATCACGAATAAGATCTGCTTTTTTTATTGGGTCGTTTTTAGCTTCACCCATTAAGATAGAAGCCTTAAACTGTATAAAGTCTTTGCTGTTTTCTTCTAAATAAGCAACCAAGTCGTCGTGAGAATTTTTGCGCGCAAAACTGTCTGGATCTTCTCCGTCAGGAAAAGAACAAACTCTTACGTTCATTCCTTCTTCCAGAATCAAATCGATTCCTCGAATTGACGCGCGCAAACCTGCTGCATCTCCATCAAAAAGAACCGTAATATTTCGCGTCAGACGATTTATTAAACGAATTTGATCGGGAGTTAAAGCCGTTCCAGATGAAGCTACAACATTTTCGATTCCAGCTTGATTGAACTGAATTACATCTGTATAACCTTCAACCAAATAACAATTGTTTTGTTTGGCGATTGCTTGTTTGGCATGATAAATTCCGTAAAGGACTTTACTTTTATGGTAAATATCACTTTCTGGCGAATTCAGATATTTTGCTGCTTTTTTATCATTCGTTAAAATACGCCCACCAAAACCTAAAACACGGCCAGACATACTTTGAATAGGGAACATTACACGACCTTTGAATCTATCAAACGGACGATCTTCTCTTGCAATTGTTAATCCGGTACTTTCTAAAAATTCTAATTTATAGCCTTTCCCAAGCGCTTCTTTTGTCAAAGCGTCCCATGTTTCTGGCGAATATCCTAAATTGAATTTTTTGATGGTTTCATTCGTAAATCCTCTTTCTTTAAAATAAGATAAACCAATTGCTTTTCCTTCCTCAGAATTAACCAAAACATCTTGAAAATATTTGGCTGCAAATTCAGAAACCAAATACATACTTTCGCGGATATCTGTATTTGCTTTTTCTGCTTCAGATTGTTCGGTTTCTTCAATTTCGATATTATATTTTTTAGCCAGATAGCGAATGGCTTCAGGATAAGTAAACTGCGAATGTTCCATTAAAAACTTAACAGAGTTTCCGCCTTTTCCTGTACTAAAATCTTTCCAGATTCCTTTTGCAGGAGAAACCATGAACGAAGGCGAACGCTCATCTGAGAACGGACTCAGCCCTTTAAAATTACTTCCCGCACGTTTCAAATTCACGAAATCGCCAATAACCTCCTCTACGCGAGCAGTTTCAAAAACAGAATCTATGGTATTTTGTGAAATCAAAATGTATTAAAATTTTAAAAGTTGAGAGCTTGCAAAAGTACGTAAATCTTGTTGGAATTTTAATCATTTTTTAAATCAAAAAAGCATCTTTTTCAAGATGCTCTCACTAACTAAACGACCAGTACTTTAGTTTAAATCTACTCGAAGTCCTAACGAAACGTTATTCTCTTTTACTAGATTATTCTGAAATATTGGGTTTAAATCGTATTTCAAGTATAAACTTAATTCTCTGTAACCAATGTACGAACTCAGACCGTAAACGAAATTGTTTACATTGTAATCTCCTTTTATAGTCGTTTTATATTTTAAATCGTCTTCTTCAAATTTTAAAATCTGTTTTGATTTTACATTCACTCCGGCATAACCTCCAATTCCGAAACGGAAACTTTTATGTGTTTTAAAATATTTACTTCCATTATTCTCTTCTGGTTTGGTAAAATCAAATTCTAAATGCATTGGCACAACCAAATACACATTTCTAAAACGAGATTCGTTTAAATGAACTGGATTTACCTCCAAATTTGTCTGATCTCCGTCTACCACAAAACTTCTGTTATCTGTAGGACGTAGATTATTGTACATTAACGAAAGTCCGTATTTTGCGTGAAGCAGATTATGGTTTTTAATTAATCTGGAATTATAAGTAAAGCCCCATTCGTAAAAATGTGAACCCATAAAACGATAATCAGAATCCTGAAGTTTTCCGTCGATCATTGCATTATTTAATCCCATGGCGAATACAAATTGTGAAGTTGTTCTTTTTTCACCTCGAATAGAATCTTTGTCGTGTTTATACGATTTCCATCGAATCATGTACACTTTTGCAGAATCTTCTTTTATTTTTCCGTCTACTTTTTTCTGAACCAATTCATTTAATTCATTTTGAGCCAAAGTCACTTTTTCTTCAATAATTACAGCTCTGGCTTCTGCCAATTCTTTTTTGCGCTTATCCGCTTGTTCTGGTGTAATTTTTCCTTCAGATAATTGAACATTAACGGCTTCGACTTCTTGTTTTAAGTTTTCTTTTTCTTCTTTGGTAATTTTTTCAATTTTGTCAGCGATTCGTTTCGTTTCAGACTCAAAAGTTTCTTGCCCTATAACTTTATTTACTACTAAAAAGAAGAAAAGTATAAGGTAAATGGTGAAATTTTTCATGATTGATTGTTTTTAAATTGATTGAATATTGATTGAATATTGATTGATGATTTTAATTTTGAATTATTACTTCTTGTCTTCCTGATTTCGGTTAGACAATGCGACTTTAACCTCTTGAAAGTTTTTATTCACTTTTGTAATTACTTTTTCTCTAAAAGAAAGCTCCAGTTCGCCGTCTACCTGATTTAATAAATCCGAAGCATTGATTTTTACTTTTGATTTTTTAACCGAATTTTGAGCCACAACTTTATTTTCTGCAGCTTCTAATAGTTGATCGACATTTTCTTTTTTAGAATTTTCAGCAACTACGGTTTGATTGTTTGTTGATTGTTTTTCTTGATTGTTTTTGATGATGATTGAAGACTCCGCTACTTGATTTGATTCCTTTTTAATGTTTTTATTTGAAATTTTTTCCGATGCTTCGGGATTGATTTTTTCTTTTCTATTTGAAGTTTCTTCTGAAGTTTTTTCAGTAACAGCATTTTCGATTTTTATTGAACCGTCATTGTTTAAAACTGGTTTTACAGCCGAGTCTTTTCTAATCTCTTTTTCAGTTTCCTTTTCAACTACAACTGTTTTTGGTCTTTCTGTCACAGTTTTATTTTGATTGAAAAAAATAGTTCCAACCAATAAAAATCCGATGAAGCTCGCCGCGATGTACAACCATTTTCTTTTTAACTTTTTCTCAGGCTTCTTTTCCTCTGCTACACTCAACATGGCATCTAACCGATCCCAGGCTTTGTTGCTTGGTTCAATTTTGCGTTGATTTAGTTTTTCACGGAAATCCTTTTCAAAATTATTCGGTTCCATTATCTTGTTTTTTTAAAATAGTAATTTGTGTTTGCAGCATTTTTCTAGCGTGCGATAATTGCGATTTCGATGTTCCTTCATTAATTCCTAACATCTTGGCAATTTCATTGTGTTTGTAACCTTCAATCGCATATAAATTGAAAACCATTTTATAGCCATCTGGCAAAGCATCAATTAAATATTGAATTTGTTCTACTGTGAACTGACTGTCGATTTCATTAAAGCTTTCTTCAACAAAAAATTCATCTTCGGCAAATTTTACTTTTTTCTGAACTCGTAAATACGAAATGCATTCGTTAACCATAATTCGGCGGATCCAGCCTTCAAAACTTCCTTTGTGTTCAAACTTGTTTAAGTTTGTAAACACTTTCATAAAAGCGGTTATCATTACATCTTCTGCTAGTTGTATGTCCTTTATATATTGACGGCATACACTTAACATTTTCGAAGAATATTTACCGTAAATCTGCTGCTGCGCCTGACGATTATTTTCGACAGCCAACTTTATGATTTTGGTTTCTTCTTGATGTAAAGGAATAATTTTCATTAATAAGCTTTCGGTTTTGGTTTTTGGTTTTAGAAACAGACTTCTATTAGCATAGACGATTGTCGATTTGAAATGGTTGCATGAGGTTGGGAAAATTTCAATAAAAAAAATACAAATTCCAATTTGCGCAAAACAAACAACTGATTTACACCAAAGTAAAACAATTATCTAATTGACAAATTTTCTAATTACTTAATTGCAGAAACTACTTCTTTCTCTCAATAACATAGTTCACCATCAAAGTCAAAGCGTCTTTGTATTCTGAATCGTTAAAGTTTTGAAGTAATGCAAGCGCTTCCTGCTGGAATTCGACCATTTTGTTTTCGGCGTAAGCCAAACCATTATTGTTTTTTACAAAGGCAATTACTTCTTTTACACGTTTTTTGTCTTTGTTGTGGTTTTTGATGGAGTTTATCAGCCACTTTTTTTCTTGCGGAGTACAAGTATTTAAAACGTGAATTAAAGGCAAAGTCATTTTTTGCTCTTTAATATCTATTCCGGTTGGTTTTCCGATGGCTTCTTCGCTGTAATCAAATAAATCGTCTTTGATTTGAAAAGCCATTCCGATCAATTCACCAAATTTACGCATGTGTTCTACCTGAATATCATCTTCTATTACGGCTTTCGCGCCAAGCGCACAACACGCTGCAATTAACGTCGCCGTTTTCTTTCTGATGATTTCGTAATAAACATCTTCGGTAATATCAAGTCTTCTTGCTTTTTCTATTTGAAGCAATTCTCCTTCGCTCATTTCACGAACGGCAACTGAGATAATTTTCAATAAATCAAAATCACCATTATCGATAGAAAGCAACAAACCTTTGGACAATAAATAATCCCCAACCAAAACGGCGATTTTATTTTTCCAAAGCGCATTGATAGAGAAAAAGCCACGGCGGCGATTACTATCGTCGACCACATCGTCGTGTACAAGAGTTGCAGTATGAATAAGCTCAATTACAGAAGCACCGCGATAAGTTCTTTCGTTTACAATACCGCCAGAAACCATTTTTGCAGTTAGAAAAACAAACATGGGACGCATTTGCTTTCCCTTGCGGTTTACAATATAATAGGTGATTCTGTTTAATAATGCAACCTTTGAAGTCATCGATTCATGGAACTTTTTTTCGAAAAGTTCCATCTCGTTAAAAATAGGCTGCTTTATTTGAGATGTAATATTCATTTATGCCCCAAATATACTATTTTAAATAAAAAAACGTTGTGTATTTTAGGTTAGGATTTAAATAATTTACGTCAAAATCTAAAAACAATCGCAAAAAAAAGCTTTACTAAAAACCCTTTTTGCCCAACAAAAAAGCATTAAGAACATGAAAATCTTGTTCTTAATGCTTTTTTCATATTGAATCAGATGTTTCGCTGGAACATTTTTATAAATACATTCTATTTTTTTTTCTACCGACCAAATGCTCCTAACGGAGCAAATCTACTAGGAGAAATTTGGGAATCTTTTATCCTTCTTTGTTGGCTAATTGCCCGCAGGCGGCGTCAATATCTTTTCCTCGGCTTCTTCTTACTTTTACCACTATTCCGATATTTTCCAAAGCTTTTATATACGCCATAATTGATTCTTCTGAAGCTTGCTGGAATTCTCCATCATCAATTGGGTTGTATTCTATTAAATTGACTTTGCACGGAACGTATTTACAGAACTTAACCAAGGCATCAACCGAGGCTTTGTCGTCATTGATTCCTTTCCAAACTACATATTCATATGAAACTTTACATTTGGTTTTTCTGTACCAGTATTCTAAAGCTTCACGAAGATCTTTTAAAGGAAAGTTTTTACTAAAAGGCATAATTCGCGCGCGAGTTTCGTCAATTGCCGAATGCAGGGAAACGGCTAATTTGAACTTCACATCGTCATCTGCCATTTTTTTAATTATTTTCGGAATTCCAGATGTCGAAACCATGATTCGTTTTGGAGACATTCCTAATCCTTCTTCTGAAGTAATCATGTCTATCGCTTTAATGACATTGTTATAATTCATTAAAGGTTCACCCATTCCCATAAAAACAATATTCGAAAGCGGATGATTGTAATACAAACGACTTTCTTTATCGATAGCCAAAACCTGATCGTAAATTTCGCCTGGTTCTAGATTACGCATTCTTTTTAATCTTGCAGTTGCACAGAAATTACAATCTAAACTGCAACCCACTTGACTAGAAACACAAGCTGTAGTTCTGGTATCGGTCGGAATTAAAACAGATTCAACTACTAGTCCGTCATGAAGTCTTACGGCATTTTTTACCGTTCCGTCGCTGCTTTTCTGCATGGTATCAACCTTAATATGATTGATAACAAAACTGTTTTCAAGCATAGACCTTGTAGCTTTGGCGACATTTGTCATGTCTTCAAAACTGTGAGCGCCTTTGCTCCATAACCACTCATAAACCTGATTTCCGCGGAAAGCTTTGTCTCCGTTTTCAACAAAAAAATCGCGAAGCTGCTCTTTTGATAAGGCTCGTATGTCTTTTTTCTCCATTTGCATGCTGCAAAGTTAATCACTTTTGTCATTTTTCTTTGCTTTTTAGATGCATTCTTGATCATATCAGCAAAACTCAGACGAATTTCAACTCTATTTTAAAGTAAAAACAACTATTTGTACTTCTTTTTTTATTGTCTCAATTGATTTTTAAAAACAAGAAACTCGAAAATATTTCTTTCAAAAAAACTTAAATATTTAAAAATAAACTCATTACATATAAATATTTTCAAAGAAACTATTCTAAAAATGTCACAATTGAATAATCCATTCTATACTATAAATATATAATAAAACTTTAGTCATGATTTTTATCATCTCGCAACCTTTATATGAGCTCTAATTTTGATCGAAGAAAATAAGGGTAGTTCACAACCACTTCAAAGAACTCTCCAAATTAAAATTAACCTATACTCATTAAGATGAAAACAATTAAATCAATCCTATTGACAGTTCTATTTACTACAGCATCATTACAAATAAATGCACAAAAAACATATACTGTAAATGCAAACTCAACATTTGAAGTTGCGGGTACTTCAACCGTACATGACTGGGTAATGAAATCTACAGAAGGAACCGGGAATGCTATCTTAACCATAAAAGATTCGAAATTGGCTGGAATCAACAGTCTGAACATTTCCTTATTAGCTGAAAGCTTAAAAAGTTACAAAACAAGTATGGACAAAGTGGCTTACGAAGCGCTGGATACAGAAAACCACCAAAATATTGAGTACGTTTTAAAATCTGCTATTAAAATAGACGACACTACTTGGAATCTAACTGGAGTTTACACCATTGCAGGTATAAGTAAAGAATTTGTAACTCAGGTAAGGGTAACTTTTAGCAATGGCAGTTTCATTTTACAAGGTTCAAATCAGCTCACTTTTGGCGATTTTGAAATGGCTCCTCCAAAGGCCGCTCTTGGCGTAGTTAAAGCGGGAAAAGATCTTACGGTAATATTCAATATCGTTTTAAGCTAGAATATAATATAGTAGTTAAAAATACCTCATTTAATTTAAGGAATTACTCCTTCCGAAATCTTAAAAAATTCTCACATTCATAAAATCAAACGTTCTTTTTTGCCTTAGTGATCGATTTCGTACAAAATGAAAACGTTGTAGTTATTAAATAATTATTTAATAAAATTTTAACAATGACTTTTATCATGTATTACACTGATTTATAACAGGATCTTTGATACAAGTTAAAACAACAATATTAGTACTAAAAAGAAATTGACCGAATATTAACTTATTTTTTATAATAAAAACATGACAAAATGAAAACAAATACTTTAAAATTTATCGCAGTATTTACCGCTTTTTTAGGAATCACTGCAATTGCTACAGCACAAAAAACATACGCTTTAGACAGTAAGTCGACTTTCACCGTTGCAGGAACTTCAACACTTCACGACTGGGAAATGAAATCGGCTTCTGGAACGGGAACTGCATCACTTAATATCGCAGGTGGTAAACTAACAGATATTGATGCACTATCTATCACATTGCTGGCAGAAAGTGTAAAAAGTGAGAAAAAAAGCATGGACAAAGTAGCTTACGAAACGCTGAAAACAGATAAAAACAAAAACATAAAATATGTTCTTAAATCTGCAGAAAAAGTAAATGAAACTACTTGGGAATTAACTGGAACGTACACCATTGCAGGAGTTAGCAAAGTTTACAAAACTACAGCAAAAACAACTGTTACAAAAGATGGCTTAAATCTTCAGGGATCTAACAAAATTACTTTTACAGATTTCGGAATGAAATCGCCAACTGCAATGCTTGGAACAATTAAAACAGGTCAAGACCTAACTATAAAATTCAATTTAAACTTTAACCTATAACCGCCATGAAAAATATTCATATACTATTTATTACATTAATAAGTACGTGCGCAGTAAATGCACAAGTTAGTTTTGGAAATATGCAAAACCAAATCTCTAGAGGAAAAGACGGTATCAATGTTTTTGATGTTCAAAAAGATGATAGAGAATTTAAAGGACTAAGTATTGACCTTGGAGGTGCTTTCAACATGGATTTTCAAGCAACAAATTCATTCAACGATCAACCTGCAACCCTTACTACAACAACTACTACAGCGGGCGTGACTACTGTGAGATCAATTAACGGCTACCGTTTAATGAATACTGAAAACAATTTTAGTCTTCCTGCAGCTGATATGTATATAGGAGCTCAATTGTTTGATGGAGTTAGAGTAAATCTAGATGTTTATTTAGCTTCAAGACACCACAATGATACGTATGTAAAAGGAGGTTATTTACAAATTGACAAGTTAGACTTCATCAAAAAAGACTTCTTGGCCGATGTAATGAAATATGCTACAATTAAAATTGGACAAATGGAGAACAATTTTGGTGATGCTCACTTCAGAGGTTCTGATAATGGTAATACAATCAGAAATGCATTTGTTGGAAACAACATCATGTATTCTTTCACTACAGAAATGGGTATGGAGGTTTACTACAACAGAAGCGGATGGGTTAGTATGTTAGGTATTACAAATGGAAATTTAAATCAAAGTAATGAAGAAACTTTCTACACTACTGGACCAAACACTAATACAACACATAGCCCTTCAATCTTAGCTAAATTTGGTTATGATAAAAAGCTTAATGAAGATTTGAGAGTTAGAATTACTGGTTCTTACTACCATAATGCAAATCTTGGTAACGCCAACATATATTCTGCTAATAGATCAGGGTTTGGTTATTGGGGTATATTAAATAATAATGCTTACACCAATACGATTACTAAAACAGATGCTAGCGGAAATGTTACTACAACTAACACTGATGTTGCTACTAGTTTCAACAAAACTTCTACTCCAGAGGCAACGTTTAACCCTAATTTCAAAAACTGGGCTACTACATACATGATTAACCCTTTTATCAAATATAAAGGACTTGAATTTTTCGGAACAATCGAATTAGCTTCAGGAGGAGACAAAGCAGGTACTGACGACAAACGTACTGCTAATCAATATGCATCAGAGCTTATTTACAGATTTGGAAAAACAGAACAATTCTATTTAGGAGGAAAATACAATACAGTATCTGGAAAATTATCTAATGCTGATGCTAAAGCGGTTACCGTAGATAAATTTGAAGCAAGTGCTGGCTGGTTTATGACTAAAAACATTTTAGCTAAATTAAATTATGTAAATCAAAACTATAAAGATTACTCACAATTTGTAGGAAGCCCTGCAACTGGAAATCTTAACAACTTTTATGGTGGAAAATTTAATGGTTTAGTATTCGAAGCAGTAATTGCATTCTAATGTAAATTAAAAAAAATGAAAACTAGATTTTCAATATTAATTATGGGTTTAGCAATGTTCTTATTATTAGGAAGTGCTAAACCCACTTTTTTTCCGGAGGATAATGCTGTGGTGATAAATAAAATTAAAATAGAAATCACAGGACTCTCTACAGTTGGAAAATACAATTGTTCTAATACTTTTAATATAAAGGATACAGTTTATATAAACTCAGTCAAAAAAAACACTTTCAATACCGATATTAAAATGTCAAATTTTGATTGTGGCAATAAAATGATGACAAAAGATTTACAAGGAACTGTAAAAGTGAAAAAATTCCCTAATAGCACCGTCAGCATTTCTGATATAAAAAGAGACGGTAAAAATTACAAATGCAGACTAAACTTTTACATTACAGATAAAACCTTAAAATACAAAGACTTCATTTTATACAACACCGACGATAAAATTCAGGGAACCCTAAATTTAAAATTCTCAGATATTGAATTGGAAGCTCCAGTTAAAATGGCTGGATTAATTAAAGTGAAAGACGATATCGTTATCAATTTCAGCTTATATAAAAATTAGTAAAAAAAATTAGCATCAGATTTGAAGATTGAAAAATTTGGCATGAGAATTGTCTTACTCTCGAAAGAAAAATAATCTTACAAAGAGCTCAATCATTTTAAAATTTGTATTTTTATTTTTCAGCCATTTAACCTTTAAGTTTATCAACCTAAAAAAAAATTGAAATTATGAAAAAACAGATTTTAAGTTTAGCTGTTATTGCTGCATTAGCATTCGCTGTTCAATCATGCGAGAAAAAAGAACCGAAACCTGCTGAAGAAGAATTGACACTTGGAAACAAAGTTGACTCTCTAACAACAGATATCAAAGAAGTAACTGATAGTGCAGTAAGCAAAGCAGAAGGCGCTGCTGAAAAAGCAAAAGATGCAACACAAAATGCTGCAACAGATGTAAAAGACGCAACAAAAAAAGCTGCTAACGATGTTGAAAGTGCAGCTAAAAAAACAGCAACTGATGTAAAAGATGCTACAAAAAAAGGAGCAGAAAAAGTTGAAAACGCTGCGAAAGCTGCAAAAGACGGAACTGTAAAAACAGCAAAAGATGTAAATGAAGCATTGAAAAAATAGTCTTCATTTTAAATCAAAACAGAAACCATTCGCCAAAACGAATGGTTTTTTTATGCCAAATAGTTAGCCGATATTTTTTGTATTTTTGTTTCAAATTTGAAGACACTACAACATGCATTTTATATCACAAGAATTAGAAGATTACATTGAACAACATTCTGAAAATGAACCAGAATTATTGGCAAAACTGAATAAAGAAACCTACCAAAAGATACTTTTACCTAGAATGTTGAGCGGGCATTTTCAAGGCCGAGTTTTAAGCATGCTTTCTAAATTAATTCGTCCCGTAAATATCCTTGAAATCGGAACTTATACAGGTTATGCGGCTTTGTGCCTATGTGAAGGGATGCAGGAAAATGGACAATTACATACGATTGATATTAAAGAAGAATTAGTAGATTTTCAAAGAAAGTATTTTGATGCTTCTCCTTGGGGAAACCAGATTTTTCAGCATTTAGGTGAAGCTGTAAATATTATCCCCGATTTGGATGTAAAATTTGATTTGGTATTTATTGATGCAGATAAGGAAAATTACCTCAACTATTGGGAAATGATTGTTCCGAAAATGAATAAAGGAGGTATTATTTTATCTGATAATGTTTTATGGAGCGGTAAAATTCTAGATCCAGTTCACCCAAATGATGTGAGCACAAAAGTGCTTTTAGAATACAATCAGCTTTTAAAAGATGATCCTAGAGTAGAAACGGTTTTATTGCCAATTCGTGATGGATTAACAGTTTCTAGAGTATTATAATTTTTTGAGGTGCTAAGATTCTAAGATACTGAGGTTCTAAGTTTTCTTTCTATGTTTATTAAAAGTAATTAAAATGACTTATTTAAATCAGGTCGATAACGAAGGTTTTTCAATAATAAATAATGTTTTTTCGGAGAATGAAATTGAAAATTTAATTTCTTTAATCGAAAGCAAAACGAGAAACAATCAAGAAAATAAAACCTTTCGAAAGTCTCAGGATTTATTTGCAATTAGACAATTTCACAAGGAAATCCCAGAAACTCTTCCTTTTATTTTCAATGAAAAATTGCAGGAAATTATAGCATCTACTTTTGGCGAGGGGTTTTTCATTACCAAATCTATTTATTTTGACAAACCAGAAAAGTCGAATTGGTTTGCTGCTTATCATCAAGATTTAACCATTTCTGTGGATCAAAAATTAGAAATTGAAAATTTTGAAAATTGGACCGTAAAACAAAATCAGTTTGCAGTTCAACCTCCGACTGAAATATTAGAAAACAATTTCACAATCAGGATTCATATTGATAAAACAACCAAAGAAAATGGTGCTTTAAAAGTAATCAACAATTCACATTCTAAAGGAATTTTAAGAATTGAAAATCTGGATTTTGAAAATGAAAAAGAAACTATTTGTGAAGTTGAAAAAGGCGGTATTATGATTATGAAACCGCTATTATTTCATGCATCAAATAAAACTACAAACAACGAACGCAGAAGAGTTATTCACATAGAATTTAGCAGACAAGAACTTCCAAACGGCTTAGAATGGAGTGAAAAACATTTTTTTCAAGGTGCTAAGATTCTAAGATACTGAGGTTCTAAGTTTTTTTTCTAAAAGAAAAGGCTTTAGCCAAAATACAGTTGTGTATTTGGCTAAAGCCTTTTTAGTTTTATTTTGAAACCTCCAGATAAATCTGGAGGCAATTCATATAAAGTTATATAAAGTTAGGAAAACCTTAGAACCTCAGTATCTTAGCACCTCACTAAAAACCCTATCCTGGAAAATATTGCGGTTTTAGCCTTCTGTAAACTAAATAAAGAAGCGAACCGAAAAGTGCTCCAAAGAAATATCCCGCTAGAATATCACCTGGAAAATGCAATCCTAAATAAATACGGCTGTAAGCAAAAATTAAAGGCCATAAGAATATGAACCCTAAATATTTAAAATAACGTCTTAAAACCAAGAATAAAAACGTTGCAACCGCCATTGTATTTGCTGCGTGTCCAGAAAAAAAGCTGAATGAGCTTCTAACCTGCACAACGCGAATAATTTTATTTACTTCTGGATCATTACACGGACGTAAACGTTGGAAAGTGTGTTTGAATAAATTACAGGTTTGATCTGTAAAAGCGATTAAAACAGCAATAAAAAGTAATAGATACAGGGTTTGTTTACCTCCTATTTTTTTATAAATAAGATAAAACATCAACAAGAAAAGTGGCGTCCAATATAATTGATGGGTAATAATCAGCCAAAGATTATCATATGTTTCAGAACCTAATCCGTTGAGGTATATTAATAACTTTTTATCTAATTCCTTTATAGTTTCAAGCATTATCTTTGGCGTTTTATAGGACCAGAAAGAGTATCAATATCTTCCTTTACTTTTTCGATTTCATTTGCAGTATCTCCAAGAAGACTTCCTGTATCTCCGAGCAAATTAGTTTTTGCGTTATTGATTTCTGCATTAATATTTCCAGTAATATCCGTCAAAGATTTAGAGTCAAATCCATTTGCCTCTGCTCCTTTTTGAATTTCACTCTTAATATCATTAGTAGCATTTTTTAACTGAGCCATAGCTTTACCCATAGTACGAGCAATTTCCGGCACTTTATCTGAACCAAAAAGCATTAGTACTATAAACAGTATAAAAACTAATTCTCCTCCTCCTATACCAAACATAACTTTAATTTTAGTTGTCGCAAAGATATTAAATTTTGAAGCTTAGAGTTTTAAAATTAACTTAAAAAGTCCTTTAAAATTCATTTTAATAAAAAGAAAAAGTTCATCAAGCTTTTACAAGACTGATGAACTTTTCAATATAAATCAATATTTTTTAGTCAAATTTTGACTTCGTTTCTACTTTTGGCCAAGAATTATTGGTCACATCGATATCTGCTGTTAACAATTTTGGATCAATTTGAATGCTCTTGATTACTTTTGTTGTAGCGTATACTTTTTTAGCCGTTTCGTTACTTTTTCTCCAAATTTGCGCTGGATATTGGTAATTATCTTTCGTACCGTCTTCATAAGTTATCTCAACCAAAATTGGCATAATCATACCGCCTGGCTTGTTAAACTCTACTTCGTAGAAATATTTAGGCGATTTAATACTTGCTTTTTCTTCGGCAGTAAAAGTCTGATCTACGTAATCTGCCAGAGACTTGTTATCTTCAAGTTTCAACGCTTTTTTCTTAGACTGATTTACTTCTGCATTATCTCCTGCAACTAAATAAACAAATGGGCCTTTTTCGAATCCAAAACGGCCTTTTCTCACTTTTACATCTTTAATATCTGCAGTTGGAGTATCTGAAACATAATATTGTTTCACATCCTTAATTCCGATATCTACAAAATCAGTTGAGTAAAACCATCCTCTAAAAAACCAATCTAGATCTACTGCCGAAGCATCTTCCATAGTTCTAAAAAAGTCTTCTGGAGTTGGGTGTTTAAATTTCCATCTGTTTGCATACGTTCTAAATGAATAATCAAACAATTCTCTTCCCATAACAACTTCTCTTAAAATATTAAGACCTGTTGCAGGTTTTCCGTAAGCGTTATTTCCAAATTGGTGAATGGTTTCAGAATTAGACATAATTGGCTCCAAAAACTTTTGATCTCCACTCATGTAAGGCACAATATTTTTTGCAGGTCCTCTTCTTGATGGGAAATTTGGATCTAATTCTTGTTCTGCTAAATATTCTAAAAATGAATTTAAACCTTCGTCCATCCAAGTCCATTGACGCTCGTCTGAATTGACAATCATAGGAAAGAAAGTATGTCCAACTTCATGAATAATAACACCAATCATTCCGTTTTTAACTTCTTTACTTGTAACGCCATTTTCATCTGGACGTCCGTAATTCCAGCAAATCATTGGATATTCCATTCCTTGATCTTCTGCCGAAACTGAAACGGCTTTTGGATAAGGATAATCAAAAGTATGCGAAGAATAACTTTTTAAAGTATGCGCCACAACCATTGTAGACGTTTCTCCCCAAAGCGGATTTGATTCTTTTGGATAAACAGATTCTGCCATAACAGTTCTGTTTCCAATTTTTACAGCCATTGCATCATAAATGAATTTTCTAGAAGAAGCAATTCCGAAATCACGCACATTTTTAGCACTGAATTTCCAAGTTTTTTTCTTTTCAGAGAAACCTTTTTCTGCAGCTTCTGCTTCTGCCTGTGTTACAATAACAACCGGCTTATCAAATGATTTTTGAGCTTGTTCGTATCTTTTTACTTGTTCTGCCGTGAAAACTTCACTTCTATTTGTTAATTCTCCTGTTGCATCAATTACGTGATCTGCAGGAACCGTGATATTTACATCAAAGTTTCCAAAAGGAAGAGCAAATTCTCCGCTTCCCCAAAACTGCATATTCTGCCAGCCTTCTACATCATTATAAACCGCCATTCTTGGATAGAATTGCGCTATAACATAAAGTTTATTACCATCTTTTTCGAACAATTCATAACCTGAACGTCCGCCTTCTTTTCTATAATTATTGATATTGTACCACCATTTTACCGAGAAAGAAATTTTTTCACCAGGTTTTAAAGGAGAAGCCAGATTAATACGCATCATCGTTTCGTTGATGGTATATGACATTGCATTTCCTTTAGCATCTTTTAAATGTTCAATATTAAAACCACTCTCTAAAATTTTCTTTAAATATTTAGACGAAAAACCTTCAA